>NZ_JBTNEH010000002.1:0-312909 GCF_054512775.1 Alicycliphilus sp. T452 | reverse complement strand
ACGGCTCAAGCAGTTCCGACGCATCGCCACGCGCTACGACCGCAAGGCCGCCCACTTCATGGCCTTCCTCTGCCTCGCTGCAAGTCTGGCTTGGCTGACAGATTGAATGTCGATTCAACCTAGGGCCGGCCCTGGTTGCCGCAGATCAAGTCAAGTCGCCTATACTTTGCCCTGCTCCGGGGTGCACGTAGTGGCGTGCTGAGACGGCGGACCTGACCGCCGGAACCGCGAACTTGATCTGGTTAGTACCAGCGTAAGAAGAGCTGCAGTGGGATGGTCGCGTGCGCCGTGGTGCGCGCGCAGGCCGTTCCGCCGATTGCGGAGCATTCCATTCAAGACCTTTGAGGAATGCCCGCCATGAACGCCCCCGACTCGTTTTCCCAGCTGCTGGCTCGCACGCGCGAGCCTTTTCCCGCCTCGGCCAAGTCCTTCATCACCGGCAGCCGCCCCGACCTGCGCGTGTCGGTGCGCGACATCCGCCTGACCAACGGCGAGGTGGTGAGCGTCTACGACACCTCGGGCCCCTACACCGATCCCGCCGCCACGATCGACGTGCGGCGCGGCCTGCAGAGCGTGCGCGGCGCCTGGATCGAGGAGCGCGGCGACAGCGAGGCCTACGAAGGCCGCAAGCCGGCGGCGCTCGACGATGGGCAAAGGAGCGAGGACGCCGCCCGCCTGGCGGCCCTGCGCCTGGAGGCCGCCGCCCTGCAGCGCCAGCCGCGCCGCGCCAAGGCCGGCGCCAACGTGACGCAGATGCATTACGCCCGCCGCGGCATCGTCACGCCCGAGATGGAGTACGTGGCGCTGCGCGAGAACGGCCGCCGCGAGTGGATGGCGCAATACCTGCAGGACGCCGCCCGCGAGCAGCGCCTGGCCGGCAACCCGCTGGGCGCCAGCATCCCCAAGATCATCACCCCCGAATTCGTGCGCGACGAGGTGGCGCGCGGCCGCGCCATCATCCCGGCCAACATCAACCACCCCGAGGTGGAGCCCATGGCCATCGGGCGCAACTTCCTGGTGAAGATCAACGCCAACATCGGCAACTCCGCCGTCACGTCCAGCATCGAGGAAGAGGTGGAAAAGCTGGTCTGGGCCATCCGCTGGGGCGCCGACAACGTGATGGACCTCTCCACCGGCAAGAACATCCACACCACGCGCGACTGGATCGTGCGCAACAGTCCCGTGCCCATCGGCACCGTGCCGATCTACCAGGCGCTGGAAAAAGTGGGCGGCATCGCCGAGGACCTGACCTGGGAGATCTTCCGCGACACGCTGGTCGAGCAGGCCGAGCAGGGCGTGGACTACTTCACCATCCACGCGGGCGTGCGCCTGGCCTACATCCACCTCACGGCGGCGCGGCGCACGGGCATCGTCTCGCGCGGCGGCTCCATCATGGCCAAGTGGTGCATGGCGCACCACAAGGAGAGCTTCCTCTACGAGCACTTCGAGGACATCTGCGACATCATGAAGCAGTACGATGTGGCCTTCAGCCTGGGCGACGGCCTGCGCCCCGGCTGCGCGTCCGATGCCAACGACGAGGCCCAGTTCGCCGAGCTGCACACCCTGGGCGAACTCACGCAGGTCGCCTGGAAGCACGACGTGCAGACCATGATCGAAGGCCCCGGCCACGTGCCCATGCACATGATCCAGGCCAACATGACGGAGCAGCTCAAGCACTGCCACGAGGCGCCGTTCTACACGCTGGGGCCGCTGACCATCGACATCGCGCCGGGCTACGACCACATCGCGTCGGCCATCGGCGCCGCCATGATCGGCTGGATGGGCACGGCCATGCTGTGCTATGTGACGCCCAAGGAGCACCTGGGCCTGCCCGACCGCGACGACGTGAAGCAGGGCATCATCGCCTACAAGATCGCCGCGCACGCGGCCGACGTGGCCAAGGGCCACCCGGGTGCCCGCGCGCGCGACGACGCGCTCAGCCAGGCGCGCTTCGACTTCCGCTGGCAGGACCAGTTCAACCTGGGCTTGGACCCCGAGACCGCGCAGGAGTACCACGACGAGACCCTGCCCAAGGACGCGGCCAAGGTCGCGCATTTCTGCTCCATGTGCGGGCCGAAGTTCTGCTCCATGAAGATCACGCAGGAGGTGCGCGAATTCGCCCAGCAGGGCCTGCAGGAAAAAGCCGAGGAGTTCAACCGCGCGGGCGGCGAGCTCTACGTGCCCATCCACCCGGTCCGGGGCTGACATGGCGGCGCTCAGGCGCCGCGCGTGACCACCACCTCCAGGTAGGCGCCGGGCACCAGCAGCGCCCGTGCGCTGCCGCGGTTGAAGCGCTCCAGCAGCGCGAGGATGTCGCGCGCGAGCAGCTCCTGCCGGTCCGGCGCCAGCGCCGCGAATGCGCGGTGCACCGGCCCGTAGCAGGCGCGGAACACCTCCAGCCAGTGGCGCGGCGACTCGTAGCGGAACACGAAGTCGCGCGGCGTGGCCCGCACCTGCTGGCCCGGGAACAGCTCGCGCAGCCCCTGCGGCGTGCCCCAGCGCACTGGCTGCCGCAGGCCGGCCGGCGGCGGCATGTGCTGGCCGACGGTCTTCAGCAGCAGCCCGACGAAGCCGTCGGGCGTCCAGTTGGCCAGCCCTATGCGCCCGCCGGGGCGCACCACGCGGGCCAGTTCGGCGGCGGCACGCTCCTGGTCGGGCGCGAACATCACGCCGAAGGTGGACAGGGCGGTGTCGAAGCTGGCGTCGGCGAATGGCAGGGCCTCGGCGTCGGCCGCGCGGAACTCGACCGCCAGGCGCTCGGCGGCGGCGCGCTCGCGCCCGCGTTCGAGCAGGGCGGGAACGTAGTCGGTCGAGGTGACCCGCGCGAAGCGCCGCGCGGCGGCGAGCGTGGCGTTGCCATTGCCGGCGGCCACGTCCAGCACGGCGCTGCCGGCGCGCAGGTCCACCGCCTCGCACAGGTTCTCGCCGACGATCTGCAGGGTGGCGCCGATGACGGCGTAGTCGCCCGAGGACCAGACGGCCTGCTGGCGCTGCTTGATGGCCGCATAGTCGATGGCGGGTGCTTCGAGAATGGTCATGAGAGTCTCCGGTAGTTGCCCGGGGACCATGCTGCGCCGCGGGCCCGGGCGGCTCAAGTTCTGTTTGTGAAGCCGGCCGGTTCACTGTCTGAACTGGCGGCCGCCCCGCGATCGGCGTAGATTCAGCGTTTGCCGCGCCCCGCGCGGAAGGCAAGCCCATGGTCCCAGCCAGCTACCGCCAGTTCTGCCCCGTGGCCATGGCCGCGGAGGTGCTGTGCTGCCGCTGGACGCTGCTGGTGGTGCGCGAGCTGATGATGGGGTCCAGCCACTTCAACGACCTGCGCCGCGGCGTGCCGCGCATGTCGTCGGCGCTGCTGGCCAAGCGCCTGAGGGAGCTGGAGGCGGCCGGCATCGTGGAGCGCACGCGGACGGCGGGCGCGGCCGAGGGGCATGCATACCACCTGACGCAGGCCGGCCGGGAGCTGCGCCCCATCGTCGAGGCGGTGGGCGCATGGGGCCAGCGCTGGGTGACGGCCGAGGCCACGCTGCGCCACCTGGACGCCAACCTGCTGATGTGGGACATACGCCGCCACGTCCACCCGGAGCCGGCGCCGGCGGCGCGCACCACGATCGAGTTCATCTTCTGCGACCGCCCGCTGCCCGAGCGCAACTACTGGCTGATCGTGGAGCCCGCGTGCGACGTGGACCTGTGCACGGTGGACCCCGGCTTCGAGGTCGACCTGTACGTGAGCACCGACCTGCGCACCCTCACCGCGCTGTGGCTGGGCCACGTGGGCTGGGCCCAGGCCAGCGGCAGCGGCGCCATCCGCCTGACGGGGACGCAGGAGCGCCAGAGCGCGTTGCGCCGCTGGCTGGGAACGAGCACGTTCGCCGCCGTGCCCCGGGCCGCCGGCTGATTTCTTGAGAGCCAGGCGTGATGAAGCGCCCGGGATGTAGGTCGTGCAACACATGCAAAGCGCAGGTAATCCCGTGGCAAATCCCGGGTAAAACCACCGCGCAAGGGCTGCGGCGCGGCGGCAAAAGGATCACCATAGGGGCGTATCCACTGCCATGAAAGGACGAGACATGTCCCCTACCACCGTGCCCCTCCGTGCCCCCCGCAGCACCCTCATGGCGTGGGCCGCCGCCTGCACGGCGCTGGCGATGGGCCTGTCGGCCGTGGGCGCGCAGGCCCAGCCACGCGACCCGCGCAACGATCACCGCTACGAACAGCGCCACCGCCCCGGCCATGCACAGCCCCGGCCGCCGCAGGTGCGCCCGCACCCCGGCCCGCCGCCCCAGGCGCACGGCCCGCGCCCCTGGCGCGGCGCGGGGCCTGATCACCGCTGGTACCGCGGCGACCGCCTGCCGCCCATGTACCGCAGCCACCACTACGTGGTCAACAACTGGCGCGTGCACCACCTGAGCCCGCCGCCGCGCGGCTACCACTGGGTGCAGTACGGGGCCGACTACCTGCTGGTGGCCATCGCCACCGGGGTGATCGCGCAGATCATCCTGAGCCAGTGATCAATAGCTGCGCCCGCCCTTGTACATGGCGTGCTGGCGCCGCGAAAGCTGCGCCACCGCCCCCACGCGGGCCATGGCCGCGCCCGCGTGCGCGTGGGTGATGGCCAGGCCCAGCGCATCGGCCGCGTCGGTGCCGGGCAGGCCGGGCAGGGTGAGCAGCCGGCGCACCATCTCCTGCACCTGCGACTTGGCCGCGCGGCCATGGCCGACCACGGCCTTCTTCATCTGCAGGGCCGTGTACTCGGCCACGGGCAGGTTCGCGTTGACCAGCGCCGTGAGCGCCGCGCCGCGCGCCTGGCCCAGCAGCAGGGTGGACTGGGGGTTGACGTTGACGAAGACGATTTCCACCGCCGCCGCATCGGGCCGGTAGCGCGCCGCGACCTCGGTGATGCCGTCGAACAGCAGCTTGAGCCGGCCCGGCAGGTCGCCCAGCGCCAGCCCCGTGGTGCGTATGGTGCCGCTGGCCACGTAGGCCAGCCGCTGGCCGTCCACGTCCACCACGCCAAAGCCCGTGGTCTGCAGGCCGGGGTCGATTCCCAGGATTCTCATGACTATCAAAAATAGAGCTGTTGGCGCTTGCTGGGTAAGCGCTGGAGGTTGATTTGCCTGTAAGCCAAGGTGTCTGCGTGAAAAAGGCACCCGTCTCCGCGGAGTGAGGCTGGGCATGGCGGGAATGATACGGGGCGATGGCCGGAGGCGCGGTGGACTGCGGCCGTTGGTTATCGGCGGCTCACACCCCCTGCGCGTGAACGTGGCGCCGCGGTATTCACGGGCCGTCATGAAAGGTCAAGTCGCTGGCATGAATCGTCAAGCCCTGATGGGGGCAGCGCTCCATCATGAAGCCGTTACCACCGAGTCCATTGACCTTTCATCAGGAGATCCCACATCATGAACTTCCTTGACGGCCACCTGTATCCCGAAAACCAGCAACCCCTGGTCATCACCGCCGCGCCCTACGCGCCGGGCTGGATTCCTTCCGATTTTCCCGAGGACATTCCCGTCACCATGGAGGAGCAGATCCAGAAGGCGGTGGACTGCTACGAGGCCGGCGCCACGGTGCTGCACCTGCATGTGCGCGAGGCCGATGGCAAGGGTAGCAAGCGCCTGTCCATGTTCAACGAACTGATCGCCGGCGTGCGCAAGGCGGTGCCCGAGATGATCATCCAGGTGGGCGGCTCCATCAGCTTCGCTCCCGAGGGGCCGGACGGTGAGGCCAAGTGGCTCTCCGACGATACGCGCCACATGCTGGCCGAACTCGATCCGAAGCCGGACCAGGTCACGGTGACCGTGAACACCACGCAGATGAACGTGACGGAGCACGCCGGCATCGACGACTTCCGTGGCTTGTCGCGCGGCTTCCCGCACCTGTACAAGACTTACAGGGACATGATCGTCCCCTCGAACCCCAGCTTTGTCGAGGAGCACATCCGCCGCCTGACGGCCGCCGGTATCCAGAGCGAGTTCCAGGTCTACAACATCAACAGCTTCGAAACCATCGAGCGCATGATGCGCCGCGGCGTCTACAAGGGGCCGCTGGTGATGAACTGGGTGGCCATCAGCGGCGGCATGGACCAGGCCAACATCTACAACCTGGCCAACATGCTGCGGGCCGTGCCCGATGGCGCCGTGGTCACGGTGGAAAGCTCGGTGCTCAATGTGCTGCCCATCAACGTGATCGGCATGGCCCTGGGCCTGCACGTGCGCTGCGGTACCGAGGATGTGCTCTGGAAGCAGGACCGCTCCGGCAAGATGAGCTCGGTCGAGCAGATCAGGCAGCTGGTGCGCGTCGCGGGCGAACTCGGCCGCCCCATCGCGACCGCGCAGCAGGCGCGCGAGATCTGCAAGATCGGCGTGTTCTACGACTCCGTGGAAGAGACGCTGCAGGCCAATGGTTTTGCGCCCAACCGCAATGGCGGCAACCAAGGGTTCCTGCGCAAGCCGGACTGAGGTTCCGCAGGCGTCGCGTCACACACAGGACAAGAAGGAGACAGACCTTGAACACCCATTTCCCCAAACGACGCCTGGCATTGGCCATGTTGATGGCCTGCGGGGTGCCCCTTGCTGCATCTGCCCAGCCCGCGGATGCATGGCCAAGCCGCCCCATTACGCTGGTGGTGGCCTCCGGCGCGGGCTCTGGCGTTGACCTGACCGCCAGAGAAATGGCGCAGAAGCTCAGCGTGGCGCTCAAGCAGCCGGTGCTGGTTGACAACAAGCCAGGGGCCAGTGGCATGGTTGCCGGCAATGCCGTCGCCCGGGCAAAAGCCGATGGCTATACCTTGCTCTATTCGAACGCGTCGTACGGGGCCGTGGCGCCGGCGGTGTTGAAGACCATGTCCTACGACCCGGTCAAGGACTTGACGCCCATTGCCCAGACCGCGGCCGGCGGCATCATCCTCTCCGTGCACAAGGACTTCCCGGCCAACACGCTCAAGGAACTGGTGGCATTGGTCAAGGCCAACCCCGACCGCTACACCTATGGCACCTGGGGAATCGGCTCGTCCGGGCAATTGACCATGGAATGGCTGCGGCGCCAGGCGGGCCTCAAAATGGCGCACGTTCCGTACAAGTCAACGCCGCAGATCGTGAATGACCTCGCATCGGGGGTGCTGCAGATCGGGTGGACCGATCCTGGCACTCCGGTGCCCATGCTGGAGGCCAGGATGATCAAGGGCATTGCCATCAGCGGTAATGTCCGGGCCCCTCGTACGCCGGGCATTCCCACCATGGCCGAGCAGGGCTACCCGTTCGACGCGGTGGGCTGGTTTGGCGTGTTCGGGCCTGCGAACCTGCCCAAGCCCATCCTCGACCGGTTGAATGGCGAGATCAACAAGATCCAGAAGTCGCAGGAAATGATGAAGCGCATGGAGGCCTTGAACCTGGAACCCCCGACCGTGAAATCGCCCGGGGAGTTCAAGTCCATCATCGCCAACGACCTGAAGGTCTGGGCAGCCATTGCCAAGGAGTCCAACATCTCCGTGGAGTAGGGCTGGGTTTGGCTCCATGCTCCAAGGCCATTCGAACGCGGACTGCGGTCCGCGTTTTTTTACGTCATGGAGGGGGCAAAGGACTTGGCCCGGGACTCCTTGGCGCTGCAGCCGAATTGCGTTTGGTACCAGCGGGAAAAGCTGCTGGCGGCAGTGAACCCCAGCAGGTCCGCGATTTCCGTCAGGGAATGCCTGCTTTCGAACACGTAGCGCGTCGCCAGCTGCCGGCGGATTTCATTCACGGAGGCGGAAAAGGTCTGCCCTCTTTCGGTCAAGCGCCGTTGGATGGTACGGGGCGTTACCCCCATGTATTCACCGACCTGTTCGATGCTGCAGCGCCCGCTGGGCAGCAGCGTCAAGATCGCGCGGCGTACGTCCTCGAGCACGCCGGCCGCATTCGCCTGGGTCGTCGATTCCAGCAGTTTCTGTGCATAGCGGACCATGGCGGGGTCCGCAAACTCGTTGCGTGTATCCAGATCCGAACGGGTACAGATGATGCAGTTGATGGCCTGGTTGAAGTCCAGGCAAGGCCCGAACATCTTGGTGTGCATCGCCAGATTGCGTGGGGCCGCATGCTCGAAGCACACTCGCGTTGGACGCCAGTCATTGCCAATCAGCTGGCGTATCACCCGTACGATGACGCCGAGCGCCAATTCAACGCGTTGCCGTGTGGGCGAGGTGCCGCCGCCAGCGAACCAGAGACCGCGAATGAGCACGAAATTGCCGCTCTCCTCCACGGACAGCGTGAGTGCACTGTTCAACATCGCCAGGTAGCGCACGAGCAGATTCAGCGAGTCTCGCAACGTTTCCTGGTCGCGGATCAACAGGCCCACGGGTCCCAGGTTGGACAGCAGGCGCGTGCTTGCCATGCACAGGCCGAAGCATTCGTTGCCGGACTGGCTGGCGGAGTCTTGCAGCAGCCGCCCGACCTTGCCGACCGGGATCATCCCATCGGGATCCTCCAGCGTGGCGGGGCTCAGGCCGACATCCAGAAGCATGCGATCGGGGTTGAGCCCCGAGGCTTGGGCCACCTGGCGGTAATTGGTCAGGCAGGCGGCGCGGACGAGAGATGCCATGAAACTACCGTATTGGCTCCGAGGTTGACAAAGTCCTGGCCGGTCTCCCTCCGCTGGCTTGACTGGATCGGGTGTGCTGCACACCAGGGTCGCGCCATGCCTTGCTTGGCCGCCATGGGCGGGTCCGGCACACGATCGTCGGCAAGCGCATGTTCGAAGAGCATGCGCCTCGCATCCCCATGGGGGCTGCCGCCGGCTCAGTCTGGCTTGTATTGAATCGAGCGCAGCAGTTCGCCCTGCTGGTCGTAGCCGGCACGCAGGTCTTTCGCCAATTCCTGCGGAGTCAGTGGCAAGCCGGCCTCCAGGCCCAAGGCCTCGATCCGCTGGCGTATTTTGGGCTGCTGAAGGTGTTGCAGGGTCAGCTCCCGCACCTTGTTTTGAATGGCCGGCGACAGGTCGGGGGTGGACCACAGGCCCATCCAGCCGACTTCGGCCAACGCCGGATACCCCAGTTCCTTGAAGGTCGGCACGTCCGGCAGGGCCGTGATGCGCGTCGGGAAGTTCACCGCGAAGGCCTTGATCTTGCCGGCCTTCAGCAGCGGCAGTGACGTCGGGGGGGCGTCGAACATCAGGGGCACATGCCCGCCCATCACGTCCTGCAGGGCCGGTGGCGAGCCCTTGTAGCCGATGTGCTTCAACTCGATATTGGCCAGCCGCGCGAATTGCACGCCGGAGGTGTGGCCGCGCATGCCGGCCGCGTACGAGGCGAAATCCGTCCCGCCCGGAAGGGACTTGACGTAGCTCACCAGCTCCTTGAGGTTGTTGGGAGGCAGGCTGGGATTGCCCACCAGTATCAAGCCTTGCCGGCTCACCTGCACCAGCGGCTTCAGGTCCGTGAACGGCTTGTAGTGGACCTTGTACGCCTGGGGCGTTTCCGTGACGATGCCGCCTTGGACCAGCAGCAGCGTGTGGCCATCATGGGGCGACATCAGCAGATCGTTGACGGCGATCGCACCGGCGGCCCCCGGCTTGGCCTCGACGATCACAGGCTTGCCGAGGGACTGCGCCAGTCCTTCCGCGACGATGCGCGCCAAGGTGTCGGCCGTACCTCCCGAAGGCCCGCCGACCACGATTCTTACGGCCTTGCTCGGCCAGTCCTGGGCCTGAACTGCCGGCGCAATGGCTGCCGCGGCGCAAAGCCCGGCCGCCAGTGCGCACAGCCTGCGGCGCGAATGCAGTCGTCGAGGTTCTTTCATTTTCGTCTCCATCTTCATCGTGCAGCCCATGGCTGGCGTGGGCTGCGTGGGTCAGCCAGGTGTGGGGGGCTCAACGCGACTTGTGCAGATAGCCCTGGTTGCCGCCATTGCGGTTGGGGGCGAAGCCATTGGCCGCCAGTGCTTCATCGGCGGTGTCGTAGAACACCCCGATCCTGCAGATCTCGCGGGCCTGCCTGGCGGTCGCGATGTCGCGGCCGAATTCCTCGGAGATGCGCACCAGCTGCTCGATCTGCCTGACCGTGCTCTGCTTGGCCGTTCGGCGCTGGTTCCAGAGCACGTCCTCGGTACCGCAGCGCACGTGCAGGCCCATGGCGATGCCCATCATGTTGACCGGCAGCACGTTGCGCACGTTGCTTTCCACCGTCACCACCGCGCCATCGGGAATGCCGCGAAGGAAATTCCCCAGGCTGTAGACATTCGGCGTGTCCATGCCGCCGCTGATGGCCACCCAGTTCATCACCAGCGGCCCCTTGTAGAAGCCGCGGCGGATCAGGCGCTCCACGGACTCGAAGCTGTTGGTGTTGTAGCACTGGAACGCGCTCTGGATGCCCTTGGCGCTCAGGCGCCGGACATGCTCCTGCACCCACAGCGGCGCGGCCGGCACGATCATGTCCTTGTAGGTGTCGAACAGCTTCGGGTTCTCGCGCGAGGTGCCGATGATGTCGCCGTCTTCCATGTGGTCGGTGACGTTCATCTGCGAGGTGTTCACGGTCACCGTGACCTGGTCGGGCGTCGGCTCCAGTTCCGCCAGCATGTGGCGCGTGTCGTCGGAGAGCCATTTGGCCGCCTCGCCCTCGCTCTCGGGCGCGAAGGAGATGGAGCCGCCCACCTGGATGATCATCTCGGGCACCGCCTTGCGCACGCCGGCGACCAGCTCGTTGAATTTGGACAGGCGCTTGCTGCCCTTGCCGTCGAGCTCGCGCACATGCAGGTGCAGCACCGTGGCGCCGGCGTTGTAGCAGTCCACCGCCTTCTGGATCTGCTCCTCCATCGTGACGGGGATGTCCTCCGGAAAGTCCGACGGCAGCCAGCCCGGCGCGTAGGGCGCGGCGGTGATGATCAGGGGTTGCTGGTTTTCGGGGAAAAGGTGCCCGTCGAGGAAATTCATCGCATGTCTCCAAACAATTCAAAAGTGGCGTTCAGAAGGGCTGGTCGCCCACGATGGCCGCACGCTCCATCTTCCGGGGCGCGGGCCAGTAGTCCATGACCGCATAGTGCTGGGTGCTGCGGTTGTCCCAGATCGCGACGCTATGGGGTTGCCAGCTGAAGCGCACCTGGTATTCGGGGATGTATGCCTGGCTCAGGAGATAGTTGAGCAGGTGGCTGGCCCCGGGCGATTTGTCGATCCCGAAGCGCACGTTCTCGGGCGTGTGGTAGTTCACGAAGTGGGTCGTGAAGCTGCACACGTTCAGCACCTTCTCGCCGGTCTCGGGGTGGGTGCGCACCACGGGGTGCTCGGCCGGCGGGTTGTCGGCCGCGAGCTTGCGGCGCGCCTCGGGACTCATCGCCGCGCCGAAGGAGTGCTCGATGCTGCTTTGGGCGCGCAGCCCATCGATCTTGCGCTTGATCTCCTCGGGCAGATTCCTGTATGCCTCCACCATGTTGACCCAGATGGTGTCGCCCCCGATGGGCGGGCATTCGATGCAGCGCAGAACGCATCCCATGGCAGGCGTTTGGCGCCACAGGCCGTCGGAGTGGTAGCTGTTTTCGTAGTTCTCGCGCTTGTCGCTGCGGTAGATCTGCACCAGGCCGGGGTGGTCGGGATGGCTGCCCGCCACGGGGTGCTCCTCCAGGTCGCCGAAGCGGCGGGCGAACGCGACGTGTTCGGCGCGCGTGATGTCCTGGTTGCGCAGGAACAGGACCCGGTGCTTGAGTAGCGCGGCCTTGATCTTGGCGAACAGGTCCGCGTCGCGGCTGGCGTCGCCGAGGCTGACGCCGCTGATTTCGGCGCCGATGGCGGGGGTCAATGGGCGAACGTGCATGGAAGTCTCCTGGAAATGTGGGGAAGGTCAGATCACGAAAATGGACGAACCCGTGGTCTTGCGCGCTTCCAGGTCGCGGTGCGCCTGCACGGCGTCTTCCAGCGCGTAGCGCTGGTTGATTTCGATCTGGATGCGGCCGGCGGCGATGTGGCCAAAGACTTCTGCCGCCAGTTCGGCTTTTTCAGCGGGGTCGGCGATGTAGTCGGCCAGTGCCGGGCGCGTCAGGAAGAGAGAGCCCTTGCGCGCCAGGATGTGGGGGTTGAATGGCGGAACCGGGCCGCTGGCCGTGCCCACGCACACCATCAGGCCGCGCCGCTTGAGAGAGTCGAGCGATGCCTCGAAGGTGGCCTTGCCCACGCTGTCGAACACCACGTTCACGCCCACCCCGTCGGTGAGCTCGCGCACCCGCTTGGCCACGTCCTCATGGCTGTAGTTGATGACGTGGTCGCACCCATGGGCCTTGGCCAGTTCGGCTTTCGCCTCGGTGGAGGTCGTGCCGATCACGGTCAGCCCCAGCAGCTTGGCCCACTGGGAGACGATGAGCCCCACGCCGCCCGCCGCTGCATGCAGCAGGACCGTGTCGCCAGACTTGAAGGGGTAAATGCGGCGCAGCAGATACGCGGAGGTCAGGCCGCGCATCGTCATGGCCGCCGCCGTCTCCAGGGCAATGCCGTCGGGCAGCTTGATCAGCGGTTCCGCGTCGATCAGCCGCTCGGTGCTGTAGGCACCCAGGGTGTTGGTGAAACCGGTGTACGTGACGCGGTCGCCCACGGCCACCTGGGTTACGCCTTCGCCCACTTCTTCGACGACGCCTGCCGCTTCCACGCCGATGCCGCTGGGCAGCGGGATGGGATAGGTGCCGTTGCGGAAATAGGTGTCCGCGTAGTTCAGCCCCACGGCCACATGGCGCAGGCGCACTTGCCCCGGGCCCGGGCGCCCGACCTGGACGGTTGCGCCGTACAGGACCTCGGGCCCGCCGGTGTGATCGAATTGGATGGCTTTGGCCACAGTGTCTCCTTGGGTTGCTCGGTATCGAAATGGATGGCTTGAATCTATGGCTCAACGGCCTGAATCTGCTTTCCATTTGACGACAGTCATTTATCATCTGATGTCATGATTGATAAATATCAAAGCGGACTTTGGTTTTTTGGAGTTGGGAATGCATAAGGGGGTCGTGCGGCACAACGCCGCGTTCAAGCGCGCGGGGGTGCTGGTGCATTACGAAAAGGTGGCCCGCAAACTGGGGCTCAACCCACAGCCTTTGCTGCGAAAGGTGGGGCTGACGAGTCAAATGCTCTCGGCGCCTGCGAGCATGATCCCGATGGACAGCACGGTGGCCTTGCTGGATCTGACGTCGCAGGCCAGCGGCTGCGATACCGTGGGCCTGATGATGGCCGAAGAACGGGCGCTCGCGGACTTCGGGCCCATCAGCCTGCTGCTGGTGCAGCAGCCTTCCATGCGTGGCGTGCTGAACACCATTTCGCAGTACCGCCACATGCTCAACGAGTCCCTGGGGCTGTACATCGAGGATGCCGGAAGGACGACGTTCATCCGCGAAGAAATCGTGACTGCCTATCAGGGCAATGCCCGCCAGTCCAGCGACATGGCGGTAGGCGTCCTGATGCTGTTGTTCCGAGCCGTCCTGGGATCGCAATGGCGCCCGCAGTCGGTGCACTTCACCCACGAGGCGCCGCAGGACCTGCAGATACACAAGCGCCTTTTCAAGTGCCCCTTGCAATTCGAAAGCGATTTCAATGGGGTGGTGTGCCTCAGCGCAGACCTGGACAAGCCCAACATGCAGGCCGATGCCGCGATGGCCAAGTATGCGCAGTCCTTCATGGACGCCCTGCCCAAGCCCGGGCACGACTCCGTCGTGCTGGATGTGCGTCGCTCGGTGTATCTGTTGCTGCCCATGGGCCGGGCCAGCGTCAACCAGGTGGCGTCGGGCCTGGGCGTGAACGTGCGCACGCTGCAGAGGCGGCTGGATGAGGCGGGCGTGAGCTTTACCTCCATCCTGAATGACGTCCGCCGCGAATTGGCGCAGCGCTACATCGACAACACCTCCTATTCCATGGGCCGTGTAGCCATGCTGCTGGGCTACTCCAATCTGAGCTCGTTCACGCGCTGGTTCACCGCGCAGTTCCATCGCGTGCCGTCGCGCATGCGCGGCTGACGGCAAGGCGTCAGGCGATCAGCGGGTGCCGCATCGCCCGGGCCCCCTCCATGCTGAACCGATGCTGGGACGGACCTGTCATTTCGCGCCCAACGCGGCGGCATCCCTCCGGGTTTGCCCTGCCTGTCGCAAAAGGCGAATTCGCTGGCGTGGACTGTCAAGTTCCATGGGACGGTTTTCCAAAGAATCGGTCGCCCGCTTCAGAAGAACCTGCACCTCGCCGGGGTGGGGTTCACGAGCGTATCGACCATTCAAACGGAGACAAGGAATGATGACAATCCGCAAGGTGGGAGCCCTGTCGGCCCTCACGCTGGCCTGCGTGCAAGCCCATGCTCTTGAATTCAAGACCGAAAACGGCCTGGAAGGAAAGATCAATGGCGTGTTGACTCTCGGCACCCAGATCCGCACCAAGGACCCCAGCCCCGATGCCTATTCGGCGGTGGTTTCGCCCAGCGTTCCCGGCGTGCCGCGGGGTCATCTGGCAGGCCAGAATGGCGGCCCTGACCTGAACTTCTACAAGGGCGACCAGATTTCCACCGTGCTCAAGGGCGTGGTGGATGTGGACCTGAAAAAGGGCGACATTGGATTTTTTGTCCGCGCCAATGCGTGGAAGGATTTTGCATTGGGTGAGAACAATGTCGCCTACGGCAACTTCCCCAACGGATTCACGCCCCATATGCCGTTGAGTGACCAGGGTTTCGCCGGCAGTTCCAAATTCTCCAACGCTGAAATCCGGGATGTCTTTCTTTATGGGTCAACGGCCCTGTCGGACGGCAAGAAACTGGAGGGCCGCTTCGGGCGCCAGGTGTTGAACTGGGGCGGGGCGCGATTGATAGGCGGCGGTATCAACTCCGTCATCAATCCGACGGACTTCTCCTCGCAGTTTCGCCCTGGTGCCCAGGCTTTCGAGGGCAAGCTTCCATTGGGCATGCTCAGTGCCAAACTGGTTGCGGGCGAAGCCTGGAGCATGGAAGGTTTTGCCGCCTTCGAGCACCGCGGCAATGTCTATGCCGGCTGTGGCACCTATTTCGACGTGACTTCGTTCATCGCGCAGGGATGCAACATGATCTCGTTCGCCGGGGCCTCGGAGCAGCAGCGGCTTGCCACCAACCAGTACGTGCACCGCACGCCCGATGCCGACCCCAAAGGCCTGGGCCATTACGGATTGTCGGCGGGGTTCAAGTCCGATGCGCTGAAGACCGACTTCAGGCTGTATGCGATGAACACGACGGCCGTGACGCCCAGCTTTCGCATGACCGTCAATTCCACGACGCCTTCTTCTCCGGCGAACAGCAACTATGGACTGATTTATCCCGAGAACGTGTCGTTGTTCGGTGTCTCGTTCAGCAAGAAGATCAGCCCCGAATTGACGACCTACGGGGAAATCGCCTATCGGCCGAATCAGCCGATTTCCTTCAATGCATCCGATCTGTTGGGCGCGTTTTATGGCCGCAGCCCGAATTCCCTGCTGGCGCTGCGCAAGAACATCCTCGCGGTCCCCGTCGGAGGGACATTCGATGCATACG
This sequence comes from Alicycliphilus sp. T452, assembly GCF_054512775.1. Lineage (NCBI taxonomy): Bacteria > Pseudomonadati > Pseudomonadota > Betaproteobacteria > Burkholderiales > Comamonadaceae > Alicycliphilus > Alicycliphilus sp. T452. The sequence continues at coordinate 297,446 of NZ_JBTNEH010000002.1, read as the reverse complement.
ACCGGTTTGGCGTCGTGACCGGCAGCATGGGCGCCAGCAAGATTTTCTCCAAGGCCCTGGGTGCCGCGCGCGTCGTGCTGACGGGCGAGGTGGGCTTCAGCCATATCAATGGGCTGCCCAGCCAGGACATGCTGCGCTTCGGACGTGGCACCGCTTTCGGCGCCGCCGCGTACGTGGGGCCGACCGGGGCGTTGACGGCATGCAATGAAACCGTGGGCGGCAAGCAATGCACCAAGGAGGGCTACGTCACCAGCAATGCCTGGGGCCTGCGGGTGGGGGCGTCGGCCGTGTATCCGGATGCGCTGGCTGGCGCCACATGGACCACGTCCATCCTCGTCGGCAAAGACGTCAAGGGTTATTCCTTCGATGGCACCTTCTCCGAGGGGCGTGCCGCGGCCCGGGTCGGCGTGCGCGCCGAGTGGAGCAAGAAGTATTTTGCCGAAGTGCAGCTCAGCAAATACCTCGGCGGAAGATACAACCTGATGGTGGACCGCGATTACCTGACCATGGTGGCTGGCGTGCGGCTTTGAATCTTTTCGACTCCGCTGTCCCGGCGAATACCTTCCTCGCCGGCGCGGGGCGCGTCAGGGCAGTTCGGCGCTTCCCATGCGCGCCACGATGGTGCGCGTGCGCCCCGCCAGGTACGCCGAGTTCGGCGCTTTCTCGAAGCGCTTGGGCGCGGGCAGCATGACGGCCAGGCGGGCGGCCTCGGGGGCGGTGAGCTGGCGCGCGCTCTTGCGGTAGTAGTGCTGGGCGGCGGCCTCGGCGCCGAAGATGCCGGCGCCCCATTCGACGTTGTTCAGGTAGATTTCCAGGATGCGCCGTTTGCTCAGCAGCTGTTCCAGCAGCAGCGTGAGCACGAATTCCTGCCCCTTGCGCATGTAGTTGCGCTCGCCCGACAGCAGCAGGTTCTTGGCCAGCTGCTGGGTGATGGTGGAGCCGCCGCGGATGCGCGGCGCGCGGGCGGCGGGCGCCTTGGCCGCCTGGGCTTCGGCGCGGGCGTTGCGCTCCCAGGCCTTTTCGATGGCGTCCCAGTCCACGCCGTCGTGGTTGACGAAGTTGTCGTCCTCCGAGGCGACCACGGCGCGCTTGAGGTGGTCGGAGATGTGCGCGTACGGCACCCATTGCTGGCGCCAGCGCAGGCCGCCGCCGCCGCGCAGCTGCGCCCAGGCCTCGGACCGCTGGAAGGTGGTGGATTCGGGATCGAGCACCGCCATGGCCGCGATGCGCGCCACGAAGAACAGCTGCAGCGCCACGAGCGCCAGCAGCACCAGGGCGATCCAGCGCAGCAGGGCGCGCATGGCCGCGTTCAGTGGCCGGCGGCGATGGCCGCGCGCAGCTCTTGCAGCACCTGGGCCGATGGCGGGCGCTGGCCGCGCCACAGGGCGAAGGCCTCGGCGGCCTGCTCCACCAGCATGCCCAGGCCGTCGCGCGGCCGGGCGCCGTGCCGGGCGGCCCAGTCCAGGAAGCCTTGCGCGGCGGGGCCGTACATCATGTCGTAGGCCAGGCTGCCGGGGCGCAGCACGCTGGCGGGCACGGGGGCGGCGGCGCCTTCCAGGCTGCTGGCGGTGGCGTTGATGATGATGTCGAAATCGGCCTCTGGCGCTTGTATGTCGAGCGCCAGCAGCTCTGTTTTTTGTAGTGATGCGAGCGCCGCGTGGCTGGCCACCAGGGCCTGGGCGCGCGCGGCCGTGCGGTTCACCACGGCGATGCGGCGGGGCTGGCGCCGCAGCAGCGGCCCCAGCACGCCCGCGGCCGCGCCGCCCGCGCCCACGAGCAGCACGTCGCGCCCGGCCAGCGGCACGCCGGCGCCCTGCTCGATGTCGGCCACCAGGCCCAGGCCGTCGGTGTTGTCGGCGTGGATGGCGCCGCCTTCAAAAGTCAGGGTGTTGGCCGCGCCGGCCAGCTGCACGCGTTCGCTGCGGTGGGTGGCCAGCTGCGCGGCTTCGAGCTTGAAGGGCACGGTGACGTTGCAGCCGCGCCCGCCCTCGGCCGCGAAGTCGCGCAGCGCCCGGGCGAAGCCGTCGATGGGCACCAGGCGGCGTTCGTAGCGCAGGTGCTGGCCCGTGAGCGCGGCGAAGCGCGCGTGTATCCAGGGGGAGCGGCTGTGGGCGATGGGGTTTCCCATCACGCAATAGAGGTCGGGGGTGGTCGTCATGAATGGTCAGCGGACGGCGGTTTCCAGGGTCTGCTCGCGCGTGAACTTGAAGCGCGAGACGACGGCGATCTGGTCGGCCTTGGCGCGCATGGCCGGGCCGAAGTGGCCAAAGGGGCCGGCGGCGCGCGCGATGGCCTCGGCGCGCCGGTCCAGCTGGCGGTTGCCCGAGCCCTGCACGACTTCGGTTTCGAGCACGCGGCCGTCGTGGTTCACGGTGACGATCATGATCAGCTCGCCATAGAGCTTCCTGCCGCCGTGCTCGGGGAAGTTCTGCGTGCCCTTGTCCTCCACCTTGCGGCGCAGCGCGTCGTAGTACACGGCGTACACCTCCTCGCGCGTGGCGGGGCTGATGTAGCGCTTGCGCGGGCGGGCGTTCTCTTCGTTGATGCGCTTTTCGATCTCGGCCAGCAGCTTCACGAGCTGGCGGCGCTTTTCCTCCTGGGCCTGGTTGTCGGCGCTTTCGCTGGCCTTGCGCGGGTCGGGCTTGGGCAGGATGGCCAGCTGCTGGCGCACCTGGGCCAGCAGCTGGGTCTGCTGCTCCAGCATCTGGTCCATCCTGCGCTGGGCTTCCTCCAGGTCGTCGCCGATGGAGGTCAGGGCCGAATAGGGCAGGGGGCTGGTGGCGCGGCCCTTGGCGGCCTCGCCCCCGCCGGCCAGCGAGGCCTGGGCGATGGCCTGGGCCTTGTCCGGGCGCTCGCTGGACTTGGCGTTGACCAGGATGACCTCCAGCGGCGTGTCCTGGAACACGCGGTCGAAGCGCTCGGGAGCGACGAAGCGCACCGTGAGCAGCAGCGCGTGGATGGCGATGGACAGGCCCAGCGCGATCTGCAGGGTGCTCAGGCGGCGGAGCGTGGAGGCGATGTTCACGGCGCAGGATTATCCCGGCTGGCCGGCGCCGGCCTCGGTACCCGTCCCATCGGTTTCGTCGATGTCCACCGCGATGGCGATAGGCCCTGCCACGGCTTCTTCCTCGTCCTCGTCCACGGGGCCGTCGTCGCTCTGGTCGGCCGGGTCGTCCAGGCGCGCGAGCAGCGTGCCGTTCACGTCCAGCGTGATCTCGTCGATGGCGCCCAGCTTCACGCGCACGCGCGCGCCGCGCGGCAGGCCCTGGGCGCCCAGCACGGGCAGCACCAGGGGCAGGGTGTCGGCGCGCACGAGGAAGTCGCCGTTCATGCCGTCCTTGATGACCGTGGCGTCCAGCTCGGTGACCTGGTTCTGCTGCAGGTACTTGAGCGTCCAGAAGCGCTCCATGCCCGCCTGGTAGCCGTTGTAGGCGCCGTAGGTGGCGTCGAAGCTGCTGATGATGGAGAACAGCTCGGCGTCCTTCGGCTTGAAGGGCGCGGCCAGTGCGGCCGTCCTGCCGTGGCGCGCGCAGGCGATGATCTGCCACTGGTTCACCAGGTCGACGTAGCGGCGCAGCGGCGAGGTGGCCCAGGCGTAGCTCTTCACGCCGATGCCCGCGTGCGGCAGGGCCTTGGTGCCCATGCGCACCTTGATGCCGGGCGCCAGGCTCGCCTGGCTGCGGTAGACGCCGGGCACGCCGTGCTCGGCCAGCATCTGGCCCCAGGTGCTGTTGGCGACGATGGCGGCCTCGGCCACGATCAGGTCCAGCGGCGCGCCGCGCTGGCGCGTGGTGATGCGCACCGTCTCGCTGCCCGTCGGCTCGGCCTTGCCGTTGCCCTCCAGGCGGAAGTTGTAGTCCGGGCGGTTGAAGGTTTCGGGCTTGCCGCGCACCTGCTCGCGCCCGGCCTTCAGCTGCTTTGCCAGCCGGTGCAGGAATGATAGCTGCTCGCGCAGGTCCAGCAAAGGCTGGGGCGTGTTTTCATGCTGAACGGAGGCATCCTGCAGCCAGGCCTCGGTGACGATGTGGTCGAGCTGGTCGTGGCGCAGGTTCACCGTCACGGGCACGCGTTCCAGGCGCGTCTCGGTGCCGGTGATGGCGAGCGTCGCCTCGTCGATGGTCACGTAGAGCGACACGGCCGGGTTGGCGCGGCCCGCGTCCAGCGTGTAGATCTGCACCACCTCGTCGGGCAGCATGGTGATCTTGTAGCCGGGCATGTAGACGGTGGACAGGCGCTGGCGGCCCACCTTGTCCAGGTCGCCCCCGGGCTGGATCGCCAGGCCGGGCGCGGCGATGTGGATGCCCAGCGTGACGGTGCCCGTGTCCAGGCCCTGCACGGAGAGGGCGTCGTCGATCTCGGTGGTGGCCGAATCGTCGATGGAGTAGGCCTGCACCGGCGCGAGCGGCAGGTCCTGCGGCGGCTGCGGCGCGGCCAGCGGGGGAAAGCCCGTGCCCTTGGGGAAGTTCTCGAACAGGAAGCGCTTCCAGTGGAACTGGTAGGGCGAATCGATGGCGCCCGCCGCCTGCAGCAGCGCCAGCGGCGCCTGGTGCGCCGTGCGGCTGGCCTCGACCACGGCCTTGTACTCGGGCGCGTTCTTGTCGGGGCGGAACAGTATCTTGTAGAGCTGCTCGCGGACGGGCTGCGGGCAGCGGCCGGCCGCCAGCTCGGCCGCCCAGGCCTCGATCTGCGCCTGGACCTGCTTCTTCTTCTCGATGGCGGCCAGGGCCTGCTGCAGGATCTCGGCGGGCGCCTTCCTGAAGCGCCCCTTGCCCGCGCGGCGGAAGTAGTGCGGCGCCTCGTACAGCGCCAGCAGCATGCCGGCCTGCTCGGCCACGGGGGCGCTCGCGGAGAAGTACTCGCGCGCCAGGTCGGCGAAGCCGAACTCGTCCTCGGGCGCGAACTCCCAGGCCAGCGGCAGCTCGATGGAGGCGGCGGTCTCGCGCGCCTGCGCCAGCAGCTCGGCCGGGGCGGGCTTGTCGAACTTCAGCAGTATGTTGGCGGCCTTGACCTTGACGCGTTTACCCGAGTCGAGCTCGATCTGCGCCGAGCTTTCGGCCTCGGAAAGGATGCGGCCGGCAAGGAACTTGCCGGCGTCGTCGAACAGTGCATGCATAGGGGCGCGATTTTCCCATGGCGGCGCCCCGGCGACCCTGCGCGCGGCAGGTGTTTGTCACGCGGGGGCGCCGCCGTGCGTCCAATGGGCAGAAGGTCTCATCACGGAAAGCGAGGGCGGACCATGCACACACCCGAGGACTTGCGGCAGGCGGCGGCGCCCGGCGCCGCCCCCGTGGACGCGCCCGACGCCGGCCGCGCCGGGGACGCGGCCCTGGTGGCGCGCGCCCTGGGCGGCGAGGCGCGGGCCTTCGAGGCCATCATGCGCCGCCACAACCGGCTGCTGTTCCGCGCCGCGCGCGGCGTGGTGCACGACGACGCCGAGGCGCAGGACGTGGTGCAGGAGACCTACCTGCGCGCCTTCACGCGGCTGCGGGACTTCCGCGGCGAGGCGGCGCTGGGCACCTGGCTGGCGCGCATCTGCGTGCGCGCCGCGCAGGATGTGCTGCGCCGGCGCACGCGCAGCGTGGCCGTGGATGCCACGCAGGCGCCCGACCAGGAGCCGCAGCCGGAGCACGCCATGCCCTACTTCGCCCCTTCCGACGATTCGCCCGACCAGGCGCTGGCGCGCGCCCAGCTGCGCGCGCTGCTGGAGTCGGCCGTGCAGAGCCTGCCGCCGCCGTACCGCAGCGTGTTCATCCTGCGCGCGGTGCAGGAGATGAGCGTGCAGGAGACGGCCTTCTGCCTGGACATCAGCGAAGAGCTGGTGCGCACCCGCTACCTGCGCTCGCGCGCCATGCTGCGCGACGCGCTGGGCGCGCGCATCGAGGCCTGCGCCGAAAGCGCCTTCCCGTTCGCCGGCGCGCGCTGCGACCAGGTCGTGCACCGGGTGCTGGCCGAGCTGCGGCGGCGCGGGCTGCTGGCCTGAGCGGCCCGCGCGGCGCGGCGCCTGCCCGTATCCCGTTGCCCCGCGCCCGCCCGGCGCGGCCCCCGTCCCCACCCCCCAAGGAGAAGACCATGAACCGCTCCCCACTCATCCTGCCCTCGCCAGCCTTGCTGGCGCGCCGCCGCGGCCTGGGCCTGGCCGTGCTCTCGGCCACGGCCGTGGCCCTGCTCGGCGGGCGCGACGCGCTGGCCGCCGCCGCCAAGACCGACGCCCGGCAGCACGAGGCCGACGTGCGCATCCTCAACACCGCGCTGGCGGCCGAGTACGAGGCCGTCGCCGCCTACCAGGTGGGCGCCGAAAGCGGCCTGCTGGGCAGCGGCGCGCTGCCGCTGGCCCGGCAGTTCCAGGGCCACCACAAGGAGCATGCCCAAGCCATCGCCGCCGCCGTGCAGAAGATGGGCGGCACGCCCGCGCAGGCCAAGGCGCAGTACAGCTTCCCGACCGACACGCTCAAGGCCGAGGCCGACGTGCTGCGCTTCGCCGCCGGCCTGGAGCGCGGCGCCGTGTCCGCCTACCTGGGCGCGGTGCCGCTGTTCGCCGACCGCAACCTGGCGCAGGTGGCCGCCAGCATCCTCGGCGACGAGGCCATGCACTGGGCCGTGCTGCGCCAGGCGCTGGGCGAGGCGCCGGTGCCCTCGGCGTTCATGTCATGACCCGCCTGGCCCTGCTGGCCTGGGCCTGCTGCGGGCTGCCGCTGGCCGCCGCGGCGGCGCCAGCCGCGCTCTCTGTGCCCGAGGCGGCCCGGCTCGCGCGCGGCGAGCAGGTCTATGCGCGCTGCGCGGCCTGCCACGCCATCGAGGGCAACCGCACGGGGCCGCAGCACTGCGGCCTGTTCGGCCGCCGCGCGGGCACGGTGCCGGGCTTCGACGGCTACTCCGGCGCCATGCGCGCGAGCGGCATCGTCTGGGACGCGCGCACGCTGGACCTCTTCCTCAAGGACCCGCCGGCCACCGTGCCCGGCACGGCCATGGGCTATGCCGGCGTCAAGGACGACGGCGACCGCGCCGCGCTCATCGCCTGGCTGCGCCATGCCACGCGGCCTGGCGCGGCCTGCACGCCCAGGTAGGGCGAGGGAACTTCGCTTTTGATAGCTGCCAGCGCTTGATGAACGGGCGATGGAGGCCAATTTGGCTTGAGGCCCGGCGGGCCGGGCGGCTGCGCCTATGATGTGCGCCACCATGACGTTCCCGCGCGCGCTTGAGCCCCCGTCCCGCCATGCGTCCTGACCTGGCGCCGCTGGCCGCGCTGGCGCTCGCGCTGCCCTTCGTCTTCGGCTTCACCGAATCGCCCTACGCCAACTTCTGGCCCCTGATGGCGAGCGGCGCCTGCGCCTGGCTCATCGCCGCCCTGGCCTGGTGGCGCGCCTGGCGCGCGGACGGCGTGGGGCTGGCCCGCTGCCTGGCGGCGGGGCTGCTGCTGGCGGCGCTGGCGGGGGGCGCCATCGGCCTCGTGCAGTTCTTCGGCGGCGACATGGGCTGGGCGCCCTGGGTCCATGCGTCCACGCCGGGCCAGGCCATCGGCAACCTGCGCCAGCGCAACCAGCAGGCCACGCTGCTGGCCCTGGGCGCGTGGGCGCTGCTGTGGTGGGTGGCGCGCCTGCAGGCGTATGGCGAGGGCCTGCCCGCGCAGCAGCGCGGCGTGCGCCGCCTCTGGCCGCTGCTGCTGGCCGCGCTGGTGCCCTGGGCCCTGGTGCTGCTGGCCGTGGCGGGCGCGGCCACGGCGTCGCGCACGGGGGCGCTGCAGTGGCTGCTGATCCTGGGCCTGCTGCTGCTGTGGCGGCGCAGCAGCGGCGCGCTGGCGCTGGCCGTGGGCGGCCTGGGGCTGCTGGTCTACCTGCTGGCCGCCTGGGGCCTGCCCCAGCTGCTGCTGCAGTGGACGGGCGTGCGCATGGAGGGCCTCTTCCTGCGCCTGGCCGACGCGTCCCACCCCTGCGCGAGCCGCCTGGTGCTGTGGTCCAACGTGCTGCAGCTGATCGCCCTGCGGCCCTGGACCGGCTGGGGCTGGGGCGAGCTGGACTACGCGCACTACGTCACGCCGTTCGAGGGCGAGCGCTTCTGCATGCTACTGGACAACGCCCACAGCCTGCCGCTGCAGCTGGCGGTGGAGCTGGGCCTTCCGGTGGCGCTGCTGCTGTGCGCCCTGCTGCTGTGGGCCGTGCTGCGCGCGCGCCCCTGGCGCGAGGCGGCCGCGCCGCGCCAGCTGGCCTGGGGCGTGCTGGCCATCGTGGGCGTGCACAGCCTGCTGGAGTTCCCGCTGTGGTACGGGCCGTTCCAGCTCGCGGCGGCGCTGGCCGCGCTGGTGCTCGTGGCGCCATGGGCCGCCGCGCTGGCCGCGCGCTGGCGGCCCGCCGCGCGCGCGCTGGCGGCCGCGGCGCTGCTGGCCGCGCCGGTGCTGGGGCTGGCGCTGGTGCGCGACTATGGCCGCATGAGCGCGCTGTACCGCCCCGTGGCCGACCGCCCCGAGGCCCTGCGCGCGCTGCCGGCCGCCGAGCTGGCGCGCCGGGTGCGCTTCTTCCAGGCGTCGGCGCAGTTCGCCGTGCTCACCACCACGGCCGTCACGCCGGCCAACGCGCGGCAGATGCACGACATGGCGTCGCGGCTGCTGCACTTCTCGCCCGAGCCCCGCGTGATCGAGAAGCTGATCGCCAGCGCCCGCCTGCTGGGGCTGGAGGGCGAGGCGGCCCTGCACACCGACCGCTACCGCCGCGCCTATCCGGGCGACTTCGCGCGCTGGCAGGGCGGCGGGCAGGCCAGCGGCGAGCCGCTGGCGCAGTAATTTCCATTTCCAGATCAATCGATTACTTTGTCGGCTTCGCTTGCCGTGCTACAGCACTGTCTGCGCTTCGCCTTCGCGTACTCGATTGATCTGGAAATGGAATCAGGCCAGGTTGCAGAAGCGCAGCGCTTCTTCCAGGTGCGCGGGGAAGTCGCTCAGCGCGTGGTCGCCGCCCTCCAGCACCACCTGCCGCGCCTGCGGGTAGCGCTCCACCATCTCGCGCCAGTCCAGCAGCTCGTCGCCCCGGGCGGCGATGAGCAGCTCGGGGCCGGCCGGGGGCTGGCCGCTCACGTCCAGCGCCTGCAGCTCGGCGATGAACTCGGGGCGGAAGAAGAAGCGCGCCTCGGGGTCGTGCCAGGCCGTCTGCTCGCCGATGTGGCGCGCCAGGTCGCGCGCCGGCCGCACCGCGGGGTTGAGCAGCACGCTGGCGCAGCGCGCTTGCCGGGCCACCCAGCTCGCGTAGTAGCCGCCCAGCGACGAGCCGATCACCGCCATGCCCTCGCCCTGCGGCCATGCGGCGATGCCGTCCGCCACCAGCGCCATGGCCTCGCGCGGGGAGGGCGGCAGCTGCGGGCACCAGAGGAACACGTCCGGGTGGCGGCTGGCCACGTGCCCGGCCACCAGGCGCGCCTTGGCGGACTGGGGCGAGGAGCGGAAGCCGTGCAGGTAGAGCAGGTGGGTGGCGCGCATGGGGGGATTATCCGGCCGTTGATAATGTCGCCCCCATGCCCGCCGTCTTCGACAAACCCTCGCTGCCGCAACGCATATGGCCGCTGTTCAGCGGCTTCGACTGGCCGCTGATCGCCCTGCTGCTGGTGCTGTCGAGCATCGGCCTGGTGGCCATGTATTCCTCGGGCTACGACCACGGCACGCGCTTTGCCGACCATGGGCGCAACATGCTGCTGGCGGCGGGCATCCTGTTCGTGGTGGCGCAGATCCCGCCGCAGCGGCTGATGGCGCTGGCGGTGCCGCTGTACCTGCTGGGCGTGGCCCTGCTGGTGGCGGTGGCGCTGTTCGGCATCACCAAGAAGGGGGCGCAGCGCTGGATCAACGTGGGCGTGGTCATACAGCCCAGCGAGCTCATGAAAATCGCCATGCCGCTGATGCTGGCCTGGTGGTTCCAGAAGCGCGAGGGCCAGCTGCGCGCGCTGGACTTCGTCGTGGCGGGCGTGCTGCTCATGATTCCCGTGGGGCTGATCATGAAGCAGCCCGACCTGGGCACCTCGCTGCTGGTCATGGCCGCCGGGCTGTCGGTGATCTTCTTCGCGGGCCTGCCCTGGAAGCTGGTGGCGCCGCCGGTGCTGCTGGGCGTGGTCGGCATAGGGCTCGTGGTCTGGTTCGAGCCCCGGCTGTGCGCCGACGGGGTGCGCTGGCCGGTGCTGCACGACTACCAGCAGCAGCGCATCTGCACGCTGCTGGACCCCTCGCGCGACCCGCTGGGCAAGGGCTTCCACATCATCCAGGGCATGATCGCCATCGGCTCGGGCGGCGTCTGGGGCAAGGGCTTCATGGCCGGCACGCAGACGCACCTGGAGTTCATCCCCGAGCGCACCACCGACTTCATCTTCGCCGCCTTCTCCGAGGAGTTCGGCCTGGCCGGCAACCTGCTGCTCATCGTCTGCTTCGTGCTGCTGGTGTGGCGCGGGCTGGCCATCGCCGCCGGCGCCGGCACGCTGTTCGGCCGCCTCATGGCCGGGGCCGTGGCCATGATCTTCTTCACCTACGCCTTCGTGAACATGGGCATGGTCAGCGGCATCCTGCCCGTGGTGGGCGTGCCGCTGCCGTTCGTGAGCTATGGCGGCACGGCCATGACCACGCTGGGGCTGGCGCTGGGGGTGCTGATGTCGGTGGCCCGCTCGCGCCACCAGCCCGAGCGGGAGCCGCCGGAATCCCTGCAGTCGCTGTAGGCAGCGTCCGCCAACCCGCACGGGGCGCGGCGCCTGCCTACAATCGCCGCATGATCTCCCGCGAACCCACCATCGAACGCCTGGGCCTGGCCCGCGAGCTGCTGCTCGCCCCCTTCGGCCTGGACGAATCCCACCTCTCCCGCGCCCTGGCGGAGATCCGCGCGCACCAGGTCGACGACGCCGACCTGTACTTCCAGTACACGCGCAGCGAGGGCTGGAGCCTGGAGGAGGGCATCGTCAAGACCGGCTCCTTCAGCATCGACCAGGGCGTGGGCGTGCGCGCCGTCAGCGGCGAGAAGACTGCCTTCGCCTACTCCGACGACATCTCCGAGGCGTCGCTGCTCGACGCCGCCCGTACCGTACGGTCGATTTCGGCCGCAGCGCAAGGTGGACGGGCGCGGGTAGCTTCTAAAAAAATAGCGAAAAGCCGTTCGCTCTACCCCCACATCGACCCCATCGCCTCCATGGACAGCACGGCCAAGGTGCAGCTGCTGGAGCGCGCCGAGCAGCGCGCCCGCGCCAAGGACCCGCGCGTGGCGCAGGTCATGGCGGGCCTGGCCAGCGAGTACGACGTGGTCCTCGTGGCGCGCGCCGACGGCACGCTCGCGGCCGACGTGCGTCCGCTGGTGCGCCTGTCGGTCACGGTGATCGCCGAGCAGGGCGGCCGGCGCGAGGTGGGCTCGTCCGGCGGCGGCGGGCGCTTCGGCCTGGCCTACTTCAGCGACGAGCAGATCGCGCAGTACGTGGACGAGGCCGTGAACGCGGCCCTGGTCAACCTGGAGTCGCGCCCCGCGCCCGCGGGCGAGATGACCGTGGTGCTCGGCCCCGGCTGGCCCGGCGTGCTGCTGCACGAGGCCGTGGGCCACGGGCTGGAGGGCGACTTCAACCGCAAGGGATCGAGCGCCTTCAGCGGCCGCATCGGCCAGCGCGTGGCCGCCAAGGGCGTGACGGTGCTCGACGACGGCACCATCGCCGACCGCCGCGGCTCGCTCAACGTCGACGACGAGGGCCACGCCACGCAGCGCAACGTGCTCATCGAGGACGGCATCCTCAAGGGCTACCTCCAGGACGCCATGAACGCGCGCCTGATGAAGGTGGCGCCCACCGGCAACGGCCGGCGCGAGAGCTACGCCCACATCCCCATGCCGCGCATGACCAACACCTACATGCTCGGCGGCGACAAGGACCCGAAGGAGATCGTCGCCTCCATCAAGCGGGGCCTGTACGCCACCAACTTCGGCGGCGGGCAGGTGGACATCACGAGCGGCAAGTTCGTGTTCTCGGCCAGCGAGGCCTACTGGGTGGAGGACGGCAAGATCCTCTACCCCGTCAAGGGCGCAACCATCGTCGGCAGCGGCCCCGAGTCGCTCAAGAAGGTGAGCATGATCGGCAACGACATGGCGCTCGACAGCGGCGTGGGCACCTGCGGCAAGGAGGGCCAGAGCGTGCCCGTGGGCGTGGGCCAGCCGACGCTGCGCATCGACGGCATCACCGTGGGCGGCACGGCCTGAGACCGGCGTTTGTGGCGCCATGGCTACACAAGGGTTTTGCTGCGCCGCCGCAAATCGTGCTACATTGAAAGCCATGCAAGTCCGCAGCGCGTCCTATTTTTACTTTTGGTTCTCTGTCCATGGCGGATGAGAGAGGTAGACGCGCACTCTGACCGAGCCCCTTCTCCAAAGAACCGCCGAAGCTGAAAAGCCCGGCGGTTTTTTTGTTTTTGACTTTTCCATTCCACCTTCCCCCCTTTCGAGGACGCCCCATGACCGCCACCGTCTCCAGCTGCGATGCCTGGTACCGCAACGTCGACAAAACCAGCCAGACCGACGACCAACGCATCGAGGACATCACCGTGCTCCCCCCTCCCGAACACCTGATCCGCTTCTTCCCGATCCGCGGGACCGAGGTCGAAGCGCTGATATCCAGCACGCGCCGCAGCATCCAGCGCATCATGAGCGGCGAGGACGACCGCCTGCTGGTCATCATCGGGCCGTGCTCCATCCACAACCCCGTGGCGGCGCTGGAATACGCGCAAAAGCTCAAGGCCGTGCGCGAGCAGTACAAGGACCAGCTCGAAGTGGTGATGCGCGTGTACTTCGAGAAGCCCCGCACCACCGTGGGCTGGAAGGGCCTGATCAACGACCCCTACCTGGACGGCAGCTACCGCATCGACGAGGGCCTGCGCATCGCGCGCCAGCTGCTCATCGACATCAACCGCCTGGGCGTGCCGGCGGGCAGCGAATTCCTGGACGTGATCAGCCCGCAGTACATCGGCGACCTGATCAGCTGGGGCGCCATCGGCGCGCGCACCACCGAGAGCCAGGTGCACCGCGAGCTGGCCTCGGGCATCTCGGCGCCCATCGGCTTCAAGAACGGCACGGACGGCAACATCCGCATCGCCACCGACGCCATCCAGTCCGCCAGCCGCGGCCACCACTTCCTGTCGGTGCACAAGAACGGCCAGGTGGCCATCGTGCGCACGTCCGGCAACCAGGATTGCCACGTGATCCTGCGCGGCGGCAAGGCGCCCAACTACGACGCGGCCAGCGTGGCCGCGGCCTGCGCCGACCTGGAAAAGGCCGGCCTGCCCGCCACGCTGATGGTGGACTGCAGCCACGCCAACAGCAACAAGCAGCACGAGCGCCAGCGCGACGTGACGCACGACATCGCGGCGCAGATCGCGGGCGGCTCGCGCAGCGTGTTCGGCGTCATGATCGAGGGCCACCTCCAGCCCGGGGCGCAGAAATTCACGCCGGGCAAGGACGACCCCGCGGCGCTGGAGTACGGCAAGAGCATCACCGATGCCTGCCTCGGCTGGGACGACTCCGTCGCCTGCCTGGCCGAGCTGGCGTCCGCCGTGCAGGCGCGCCGCGCGCGCTGAAGGGTTCTGCGTACCCCGGGCCGGTGTAAGCTCGGGGCGCGGCGCCAACCGGCGCAGCGCTCAACCATCTCAAGGCGAGGCAATACATGCACGGCGAAGTACTGGTCACCCTGTCACCTGGGCAGGAATTCCATCTGTCCACACAGGAGGCACAGCCCCTCACGCATGAGGAGGCCCGCCGCTGGCTCGATGACGAATTCCTGCGCCTGGAGTGCGAGCCCCTGCGCGCCAGCGGCAAGGTACTCCTGGCGGACAAGGTGCTCACCATCGCCAGCGCCGCGGGCGCCACGCTGCTGGCGGACCCGGCCTGGTCGGCTCAGTTCGCGCGTGCCGCCGTGGCCGCGCTGGCCCGGCCCATGGTGCGCGTGGACGTGCAGGCGATGGCCGTCACCTTCTGAATTTCAATAAAAATGGCCTCCAGCGCTTGCCAGTCAAGCGCCGGCAGCTATTCTTTCGATAGTTCTTCGAGCAGCTTGGCGTGCACGCCGCCGAAGCTGCCGTTGCTCATGCAGAGGATGTGGTCGCCCGGCCGCGCCGCCGCGGCCACCTGCGCGACGAGCGTGGCGATGTCCGCCGCCGTGCGTGCCCGCGCGCCCATGGGGGCGAGCGCCTCGGCCGCGTCCCAGTCCAGCCCCGCCGTGTGGCAGAAGGCCAGGTCGGCCTGCTCCAGGGCCCAGGGCAGCTGCGACTTCATCGTTCCCAGCTTCATGGTGTTGCTGCGCGGCTCGAACACCGCCAGGATGCGCGCCTCGCCGCCCACGCGCCGGCGCAGGCCGTCCAGCGTGGTGCGCAGCGCCGTGGGGTGGTGGGCGAAATCGTCGTAGACGCTGATGCCGCGCGCCGTGCCGCGCAGCTCCATGCGGCGGCGCACGTTCTCGAACCGCGCCAGCGCCTGGGCCGCCTGCGCGGGCGCCACGCCCACGTGCTCCGCGGCGGCGATGGCGGCCAGGGCGTTGAGCTGGTTGTGCACGCCCGTCAGGGCCCATTGCACGCGCGCCACCGCCCGGCCGCGCTGCAGCACCTCGAAGTCGTGCGGTTCGCCGCGCGCGCAGAAGTCGCTCACCGCGGCGCCGAAGCTCGCCACGCCGCTCCAGCAGCCCGCATGCAGCACGCGCGCCAGGCTCTCCTCCAGCCCGTTGACGACCACGCGGCCCGAGGGCGGCACGGTGCGCACCAGGTGGTGGAACTGGCGCTCGATCTGGCCCAGGTCGTCGAAGATGTCGGCGTGGTCGAACTCCAGGTTGTTCAGCACGGCCGTGCGCGGGCGGTAGTGCACGAACTTGCTGCGCTTGTCGAAGAACGCGGTGTCGTATTCGTCGGCCTCGATGACGAACAGCGGCCGCGCCTGTCCCTCCGCCCGGGCCCCCAGGCGGGCCGAGATGCCGAAGTTCATCGGCACGCCGCCCACCAGGAAGCCCGGCGCCAGGCCCGCGCACTCCAGGATCCAGGCCAGCATCGAGGTGGTGGTGGTCTTGCCGTGCGTGCCGGCCACGGCCAGCACGTGGCGGCCGGCCAGCACCTGCTCGGCCAGCCACTGCGGCCCGCTGGTGTAGGGCGCGCCGGCATCGAGGATGGCCTCCATGAGCGGGAACTTCGGGCTCCCATCGGGCAGTCGGGCGCGGCTGACCACGTTGCCGACCACGAACATGTCGGGTTCGAGCGCCAGCTGCTCGGCGCCATAGCCCTCGATGAGATCTATGCCCAGGGCGCGCAGCTGATCGCTCATGGGCGGGTAGACGCCGGCGTCGCAGCCCGTGACGCGATGGCCGGCCTCGCGGGCCAGGGCGGCCAGGCCGCCCATGAAGGTGCCGCAAATGCCCAGTATGTGTATATGCATGGGCACCGATTCTATGAACCAATCGGGCCCGGTTTCCCCGGGCAGCGCCATGCGGCGGCCGGGGCCACTCGGTTGGGGTCACAATGCGCGGCATATGTCCGGGATCGCCGCCGCCATGGAAAACGCCCTCGCCACCGAAATCGCCAATGCCGCAGCCCGCCTGGTCGTCGAGGAGGGGCTGGAGTGGGGGCCGGCCAAGCGCCGCGCCGTCAGGCAGCTGGGCCTGCCGGCACGCACGCCGCTGCCCGACAACGACCTCGTCGAGGATGCGGTGCGCGAGTACGTCGGCCTGTTCTGCGCCGACACCCAGCCGATGGAGCTGCGCGCGCTGCGCGAACTGGCGCTGGTGTGGATGCAGCGCATGCAGGCGTTCCGCCCCTATCTGGGCGGTGCCGTCTGGCACGGCACGGCCACGCGCCTGTCGGACATCTATATCGCGCTGTTCTGCGACGACCCCAAGTCCGCCGAGATCGCCCTCATAGACCGCCATGTGGACTACGAGCCGGGCAGCATGACCGGCCTGCGCGGCGAGCTGATCGACGTGCTGAGCGTGAGCTGCCGCTCGGACGCGCTGAACGAGGAGATCGGTGTGCACCTGCTGATCTACGACCTGGACGACCTGCGCGGCGCCCTGCGCCTGGATTCGCGCGGCCGCGCGCCGCGCGGCGACATGGACGCCGTTCGCCGCCTGCTGCAGCCCATGCCTTCTTCTTCCATTCCCATTCCATGAACCATCCATCCGTGAACCCGACCCCCGAGACTTCGCAGGCCAGTGCCGGCGCTGCGCGCCGCCGCTGGCTTCTGCTGGGCGTGGGCGCCGTGGCCGGACTCGGCGGCGCGGGCCTGGCCGCCTGGCGCCTGCGGCCCGGGGCGGTGAAAGAGGGGGCGCACAAGGCCCTCTGGGATGCGAGCTTCGAGGGCCCTGGTGGCCAGACGCTGCGCATGGCTTCCATGCGCGGCCGTCCCCTGCTGCTGAACTTCTGGGCCACCTGGTGCCCGCCCTGCGTGCAGGAACTGCCCTTGCTGAACGCCTTTTACGGTGAGCACCGCGCAAAAGGCTGGCAAGTGCTCGGACTGGCGATCGACCAGCCCGCCAACGTGCAGAAATTCCTGCAGCGCATGCCGCTGGACTTCCCCGTCGCGCTCGGGGGGCTGGGCGGCACCGAGCTCTCGCGCAGCCTGGGCAATGACAAGGGCGGGTTGCCGTTTACGGTGATGTTTGCCGCAGATGGCAGCGTTTCGAAGCGTAAAATAGGGCAATTAACAGCGCAGGACCTGCAGAACTGGTCCAAGAGCCTGTAGAGATTGCGTCTCCTCGATGGAGATGGTGGCTTTTTGGGATGGTTTCGGCGAAATAGTCTGAAATTAAGGTAAATTCGCCCCCCATTCCGTTTCTAGCCGTTGGAGCTCCCATGGATTTGCGAAAACTCAAGACCCTCATCGATCTGGTCTCCGAGTCGAATGTTTCCGAACTCGAGATCACCGAAGCCGAGGGCAAGGTCCGCATCGTCAAGAGCAGCGGAGCCGTCGTGCAACAGTTCGTCGCCGCTCCCGTTGAGGCAGCCCCTGCCGCCGCGGCGCCCGCGGCCGCCGTCCCCGTGGCCGAGCTGCCCGCGCCGGCCGCCGCCGTGCCCACGGGACATGTCGTCAAGTCGCCCATGGTGGGTACGTTCTACCGCGCGTCCAGCCCCGGCGCCAAGCCCTTCGTCGAGGTGGGCAGCCAGGTCAAGGAGGGCGAGACGATCTGCATCATCGAGGCCATGAAGATCCTGAACGAGATCGAGGCCGACAAGTCGGGCACCGTCACGCGCATCCTTGGCGAGAACGGCCAGGCCGTCGAATATGGCCAACCGCTGTTCGTGATCGAATGAAGCGGGCCCGCGCTCATGTTTAAGAAAATTCTGGTTGCGAACCGAGGGGAGATCGCCCTGCGGATCCAGCGCGCCTGCCACGAGCTTGGCATCAAGGCGGTGATGGTCTATTCCGAGGCCGACCGCGACGCCAAGTACGTCAAGCTGGCCGAAGAGGCCGTGTGCATCGGCCCGGCGCCGTCGCCCCTGTCGTACCTCAACATGCCGGCCATCATCTCGGCGGCCGAGGTCACCGACGCCGAGGCCATCCACCCGGGCTACGGCTTCCTGTCCGAGAACGCCGACTTCGCCGAGCGCGTGGAAAAGAGCGGCTTCCAGTTCATAGGCCCCACGCCCGAGTCCATCCGCATGATGGGCGACAAGGTGTCCGCCAAGCAGGCCATGATCCGCGCGGGCGTGCCCTGCGTGCCGGGCTCCGACGGCGAGCTGCCCGACGACCCGGTGCAGATCCGCCGCATTGCCAAGGCCATCGGCTATCCGGTGATCATCAAGGCCGCCGGCGGCGGCGGCGGGCGCGGCATGCGCGTGGTGCATACCGAGGCGGCCCTGGTCAATGCGGTGCAGATGACCAAGGCCGAGGCGGGAGCGGCTTTCGGCAATCCGGCCGTGTACATGGAGAAATTCCTGCAGAACCCGCGCCACATCGAGATCCAGATCCTGGCCGACAAGCACCGCAATGCCGTGTACCTGGGCGAGCGCGACTGCTCCATGCAGCGGCGCCACCAGAAGGTGATCGAGGAAGCGCCGGCGCCGGGCATCCCGCGCAAGCTCATCGAGAAGATCGGCGAGCGCTGCGTCGCCGCCTGCAAGAAGATCGGCTACCGCGGCGCCGGCACCTTCGAGTTCCTGTACGAGAACGGCGAGTTCTACTTCATCGAGATGAACACCCGCGTGCAGGTGGAGCATCCGGTGACCGAATGGATCACGGGCGTGGACATCGTGCGCACGCAGATCATGGTGGCCGCGGGCGAGAAGCTGCCGTTCACCCAGCGCCAGATCCAGATCCACGGCCACGCCATCGAATGCCGCGTGAATGCCGAGGACCCCTACAAGTTCATCCCCTCGCCGGGCCGCATCACCATGTGGCATGCGCCGGGCGGCCCGGGCGTGCGCGTGGACTCCCACGCCTACACGAACTACTACGTGCCGCCGAACTACGACTCCATGATCGGCAAGATCATCGTGCACGGCGACACGCGCGAGCAGGCGCTGGCGCGCATGCGCACGGCGCTCTCCGAGACGGTGATCGAGGGCATCAACACCAACATAGCGCTGCACCGCGAACTGCTGGTGGACGCCAATTTCGTCGCCGGCGGCACCAACATCCATTACCTGGAAGATTGGCTGGCGCAGCGCAAGCGCTGAAGGGCCAGCGCAGCGCAAGGCACCGGGATGCTGGCATCCGGCAACGGATGCCGGCATTTTTTCCATTGACAGCACGACACCGAGGTGCCCCCATGTTTGAGCTGAGCCTGCTATGCCCCGAAGACCGGGTGGAGACCCTGAGCGATGCGTTCGATGCGCTCGATGCGCTGAGCGTCTCGGTCGAGGACGCCGATGCCCAGACCGATGCCGAGCAGGCGCTGTTCGGCGAGCCCGGCATGCCCGCGCCGCGTGAAGGCTGGCAGCGCAGCCGCATCACCGCGCTGTTCCCCACGCGGCAGGCGGCCGACGAGGCCGTGCGGCTGCTGCAGGCGCAGGACTTCTTCGAGGGTTGCAGCGTGCTGGGCATTGCCGCCGTGCAGGAGCAGGACTGGGTGCGCCTCACCCAGTCGCAGTTCGAGCCGGTGGAGATCACGCCGGACTTCTGGATCGTGCCGACCTGGCATGAGCTGCCGGCCGCGGCGCGCCGCAGCATCCGCCTCGACCCGGGACTGGCGTTCGGCACCGGGACCCACCCCACCACGCGCATGTGCCTGCGCTGGATCGCGCGCCAGGGCGCCGAGAACGGCGGCCAGGCGCTCGGCCGCGTGCTCGACTATGGCTGCGGCTCGGGCATCCTGGCCATAGGCGCGGCCAAGTTCGGCGCCTTGGACATCGACGCGGTGGACATCGATCCCGCGGCCGTGGAGGCCACGCGTCAGAACGCGCAGGCCAATGGCGTGCATCTGCATGCCGGCTTGCCGGAGCAGGCGCAGGGGCAGTACCGGACCGTGCTCGCCAACATCCTGGCCACGCCGCTCAAGGTCCTGGCGCCCCTGCTGTGCGCCCATGTGGCGGAGGGGGGGCATCTGGTGCTGGCGGGCATCCTTGAGCGCCAGGCCCAGGAACTGGAGCAGGCCTATGCGCCGTGGCTGGGCCTGCAGGTGGCCGATCGCGAGGACGGCTGGATCCTGATGACCGCGCGCCGCTGAGCGGCGTTCGTGCCCCGCGTGGGCCGCGGGCGGGCACCTACAATCCACAGCCGATGAGCCAGATCACCCGCTGCCCTTCCTGCGCAACGACCTTCAAGGTGGTCGCGGACCAGCTGCGGATTTCCGATGGATGGGTGCGCTGCGGGCAGTGCAAGGAGGTGTTCGACGCGTCCAAGCATCTGCTGTCGCCCGAACCCGCCCCGCTGCTGCCGGAGATGCCGCTGGATGATCCGGGCACGCCGGACCGGCACGCGGCCGACGCGCCGCAGCCGCAGGACAAGCCGGTCACGGCCAGCGGCGGAAGCGAGGAAGTGGCCCCGCTGTCATCGCTGCTCAGGCGCGAGGCCCTGGTAGAGCCCGAGTCCGAGGCCGTTCCGGAGGCGGCGATCCAGGGCTACGAACTGCCGGGCGCCACCGTGGACGACTCCGACTGGCCGCAGGAGCCCGATGCCGGGGTAGAGGCGGCGAAGCAAGGCGACGATCAACAGGAGGCGGAGCCTGCGCCGGACATGCTCGATGCCGAGCCGCCCCCTGATGAAGAAGCGCAGGCCGCCGCACCGCCTGAATCCGAGCAGCTGGAGCCATTGCAGCCGCTGGAGCAGGAATCGGTGCTGGTGGAGGGGACGGCGATCATGCCCGGTGCGGCCCATGAGGGCGATGCGCCGGAAGAGACGGCGGCATTGCCCGTGGCGGAGCCCGGATTCGTGACGGCCGCCCGGCGCAGCGCATTCTGGCGCAGGCCCGCGGTGCGTGGAGCACTGGCCGTGGCGGTCCTGGCGCTGCTCCTCGTGTTGGGCTTGCAGGTCGCGGTGCAGGAGCGCGACGCCATCGCGGCGCGCGGCCCGGCGGCGCATGCCTTGATGGAAAGACTGTGCGCACCCCTGCAGTGCACGCTGCAGGCGCCGCAGCGTATTGCCTCCGTGGTCATCGATGGCTCGTCCTTCCTCAAGGAACGCAACGATGCTGCGGCCTACCAGCTGCAGATGAGCCTCAAGAACAACTCCGCGCTCTCGGTCGCCATGCCGGCGCTGGAACTCACGCTGACCGATGCGCGGGATCGGGCGGTTTTGCGCCGCGTGCTGCTGCGCAATGAGCTGGGGGCGCCCGCGGAGCTGGCGCCGGGGGCCACGTGGAGCGCCACGGTGTCCCTGCAGGTTGCGCAAGGCGCCGACCAGGTGGCCGGCTACCGGTTGCTGGCTTTCTATCCCTGAATCTTCTTTCTACATCCTTCCATCCGAAGCTTTCACCTTATGGCTGCGCTGATCTGTGGTTCCCTGGCATTCGACACCATCATGACTTTCGAGGGGAGGTTTGCCGAGCAGATACTGCCCGAGCAGCTGCACATCCTGAACGTGTCCTTCCTCGTGCCCACGCTGCGCCGGGACTTCGGCGGCTGCGCAGGCAACATCGCCTACGGCCTCAAGCTGCTGGGAGGCGATCCCAGGCCCATGGCCATGCTGGGCGCCGATGGCGGCGAATACCTGGCGCGGCTGCAGCAGCTCGGCATAGATACCCGCTTCGTCGGCCAGGCGGGCGACACCTATACCGCGCAGGCCATGATCATGACCGACCGCGACAACAACCAGATCACGGCCTTCCATCCAGGGGCCATGATGCAGGCGCACCGCAACCGCATAGCGCAGGATGCCGGCGTGCAGGTCGGGATCATCGCGCCCGACGGGCGCGAGGCCATGCTGCAGCATGCCGCCGAGTTCGTGGCGGCGGGCATTCCCTTCGTGTTCGACCCGGGACAGGGGCTGCCCATGTTCAACGGCGACGAACTGCGCCGCTTCATCGGGCAGGCGAGCTGGATCGCCGTGAACGACTACGAAGGCAAGATGCTGTGCGACCGCACGGGTTGGACGCTGGCCGAGATGTCCCGGCAGGTGCGCGGGCTCGTCGTCACGCTGGGCGCCGAGGGCTGCGAGGTCTGGGAGCAGGGCGCGCGGACCGAGGTGGCGCCGGTCAGGCCCGCGCAGGTGGTCGATCCCACGGGCTGCGGCGATGCCTGGCGCGGCGGACTGCTCTATGGCCTGGAAAAGGGCTGGCCCCTGGTGCGCTGTGCCCAGTTGGGCAACCGCCTGGGGGCGCTGAAGATCGCGCAGCGCGGCCCGCAGAACTACGCCTTGGATTTCACGCCGGACTGACCGGGGACGGCTGGGCGGCCGCCATAAAAAAACCCGGTGCAGGCACCGGGTTCGTGGCTGTGCTGACCAGGCCTTACGGCTTGCCACCCGTAGGGAAGGGCCATGCGGCCTGGGGGTTCAGCGTGGTTTGCGCGGCAGGCGCAGGCGCTGAGGCGGGAGCCTTGGCTGCGGCCTTCTTGGCGGCAGGCGCCTTCTTTGCCGCGGCTGCCTTCTTGGCGGGCGCTGCCGGGGCAGCCTTCTTGGCCGCTACGGCCTTCTTTGCCGGAGCCGCCGCCTTCTTGGCGGGTGCGGCTGCTGCCTTCTTGGCGGGCGCTGCCTTCTTGGCTGCTACGGCCTTCTTTGCCGGAGCTGCCGCCTTCTTGGCGGGCGCTGCCTTCTTGGCTGCTACGGCTTTCTTTGCCGGAGCCGCCGCCTTCTTGGCGGGCGCTGCCTTCTTGGCTGCTACGGCCTTCTTTGCCGGAGCCGCCGCCTTCTTGGCGGGTGCGGCTGCTGCCTTTTTGGCGGGCGCTGCCTTCTTGGCTGCTACGGCTTTCTTTGCCGGAGCCGCCGCCTTCTTGGCGGGCGCTGCCTTCTTGGCCGCTACGGCCTTCTTTGCCGGAGCCGCTGCCTTCTTGGCAGGAGCGGCCTTCTTCGCGGGGGCTGCTTTCTTCGCAGCGGGTTTCTTCGCAGTTGCCATCATTTTCTCCTTGGGTCGATTTGCAAAGAGCACTCCACGCCTGCATTGGGTGTGGAGCGATCCATGGCAACGACACAATGCTCGTCACCACGAATGCGGGGACGCACCAGGGCCGCAACGCCGGTGGGCGCTGGGAGCGAGGAGCGTGGTTGAAAAATCATGGCCTGGTCAAGCGGGAGTCAATCCCAGGACAGCGCCCCGCCGGTCTGGTACTCGATGACGCGCGTCTCGAAGAAGTTGCGCTCCTTCTTCAGGTCGATCATCTCGCTCATCCAGGGGAAGGGGTTTTCTTCGTTCGGGAACAGAGCGTCCAGCCCGATCTGCGTGGCGCGGCGGTTGGCGATGTAGCGCAGGTAGCCCTTGAACATGGAGGCGTTCATGCCCAGCACGCCGCGCGGCATGGTGTCCTCGGCGTAGCGGTACTCGAGGTCGACGGCCTTGTGGAACAGTCCCTTGATCTCGTCCTTGAACGCAGGCGTCCACAGCTGCGGGTTCTCCAGCTTGAGCTGGTTGATCAGGTCGATGCCGAAGTTGCAGTGCATGGACTCGTCGCGCAGGATGTACTGGTACTGCTCGGCCGCGCCCGTCATCTTGTTCTGGCGGCCCAGGGCGAGGATCTGCGTGAAGCCCACGTAGAAGAACAGGCCCTCCATCAGGCAGGCGAAAACGATCAGCGACTTGAGCAGCGTCTGGTCGTTCTCGGGCGTGCCGGTTTTGAAGGCCGGATCCATGATCGCCTCGATGAAGGGGATCAGGAACTCGTCCTTGGCGCGGATGGACTCGACCTCGTTGTAGGCGTTGAAGATCTCGCCTTCGTCGAGGCCCAGCGACTCGACGATGTACTGGTAGGCGTGCGTGTGGATCGCTTCCTCGAAGGCCTGGCGCAGCAGGAACTGGCGGCACTCCGGGGCCGTGATGTGGCGGTAGGTGCCCAGCACGATGTTGTTCGCGGCAAGCGAGTCGGCCGTCACGAAGAAACCCAGGTTGCGCTTGACGATGCGGCGCTCGTCCTCGGTCAGGCCGTTGGGGTCCTTCCACAGGGCGATGTCGCGCGTCATGTTGATTTCCTGCGGCATCCAGTGGTTGGCGCAGGTGGCCAGGTATTTCTCCCAGGCCCACTTGTATTTGAACGGCACCAGCTGATTCACATCCGTCTGGCCGTTGATGATGCGCTTGTCGACCGCGGACACGCGGCGGTGTTGCGCGGCAGCGGATGCCGGCGTGCGTGCAGCGGTGCTTTCGACGGGTTGCAGCGCGGGGGTATCGAGAGCCGTCGGCGGCGGCTCGACCGGGCGGCCGATTGCGCGGCTGCCGTCCATGAACTTTGGCGATGAGGGCTTGACTTCGTCGTCCCAGGTGAGCATAGGATTTCCCGTGGTTGGATTATGGGAGCAGTGCTCCAAAATGAAAAGCACTGAAGCGTTGCCAGGCGGTGATTTGTTGCTTCACCACACAGGTGGACGCGGTGGATGGGCCCGCGCCCGTCCGCATGCGCGGCGAATTCACTGGCAGGCCTCGCAGGATGGGTCGTCGATGGCGCAGAACTTCACGTCGGTGGCGGGCAATGCGCCTGCCTGCGCCTGGGCCGCCGCAGCTGCCGCGTTGAGCGCGCCGGACTGCGAGTCGGTGCCCGCGGAAACCGCGTTGAGCTGGCGCGTGTTCACGGTGCTCATCTCCACGTGCGTGGCGCTTTGCGTGCGCAGGTAGTAGGTGGTCTTGAGGCCGCGCACCCAGGCGAGCTTGTAGGTCTCGTCGAGCTTCTTGCCCGAGGCGCCGGCCATGTAGATGTTCAGGCTCTGGGCCTGGTCTATCCATTTCTGGCGGCGCGCCGCAGCCTCCACGAGCCAGGTGGGCGCGACCTCGAAGGCCGTGGCGTACAGGGCCTTGACGTCCTGCGGCACGCGGTCGATCGCATGCAGCGAGCCCTTGAAGTGCTTGAGGTCCATGAGCATCACGTCGTCCCACAGGCCCAGCTTCTTCAGGTCGCGCACCAGGTACTGGTTGATGACGGTGAACTCGCCCGACAGGTTGGACTTGACCGACAGGTTGCCGAACGAGGGCTCGATGGAGGCGTCCACGCCCACGATGTTGGAGATGGTGGCCGTGGGCGCGATGGCGATGCAGTTGGAGTTGCGCATGCCGTCCTGCGCGATCTTGCCGCGCAGGGCGTCCCAGTCCAGGCGCGTGGTGCGGTCCACCTCGACGTAGCCGCCGCGCTCCCTGGCCAGCAGTTCCAGCGAGTCGAGCGGCAGGATGCCCTTGGACCACAGCGAGCCTTCGTAGCTCGAATAGCTGCCGCGCTCCCTGGCGAGCTCGGTCGAGGCCCGGTAGGCGTAGTAGCAGATGGCTTCCATCGACTCGTCGGCGAAGGTCACGGCCGCGTCGCTGGAGTAGGGGATGCGCAGCTCGTACAGCGCGTCCTGGAAGCCCATCAGGCCCAGGCCCACGGGGCGGTGGCGCAGGTTGGAGTCGCGCGCCTTGTCCACGGCGTAGTAGTTGATGTCGATGACGTTGTCGAGCATGCGCATGGCCGTGCCCACGGTCTTGCGCAGCTTGCCGTGGTCGATGGCGCCGTCCTTGAGGTGGCGCGCGAGGTTCACCGAGCCCAGGTTGCACACGGCCGTCTCGGTGTCGCTGGTGTTGAGCGTGATCTCGGTGCACAGGTTGGAGCTGTGCACCACGCCCACGTGCTGCTGCGGCGAGCGGATGTTGCAGGGGTCCTTGAAGGTGATCCAGGGGTGGCCCGTCTCGAACAGCATCGAGAGCATCTTGCGCCACAGGTCAACGGCCGGCACGCGCTTGAAGAGCTGCAGCTCGCCGCTGTCCACCTTGGCCTCGTAGGCGGTGTAGGCGCGCTCGAAGGCCTGGCCATACAGGTCGTGCAGGTCGGGCACGTCGGAGGGCGAGAACAGCGTCCACTGGCCCTTGTCCATCACGCGCTTCATGAACAGGTCGGGGATCCAGTTGGCCGTGTTCATGTCGTGCGTGCGTCGCCGGTCGTCGCCGGTGTTCTTGCGCAGCTCCAGGAATTCCTCGACGTCCAGGTGCCAGCTCTCCAGGTAGGCGCATACGGCGCCCTTGCGCTTGCCGCCCTGGTTCACGGCCACGGCCGTGTCGTTGACCACCTTGAGGAAGGGCACCACGCCCTGCGACTCGCCGTTCGTGCCCTTGATGCGCGCGCCGAGGGCGCGCACGCGCGTCCAGTCGTTGCCCAGGCCGCCGGCGAACTTGGACAGCAGCGCGTTTTCCTTGATGGACTCGTAGATGCCGCCGAGCTCGTCGGGCACCGTGGTCAGGTAGCACGAGGACAGCTGCGAGCGCAGCGTGCCGCTGTTGAACAGCGTGGGCGTGCTGCTCATGAAGTCGAAGGAGGACAGCAGCTCGTAGAACTCGATGGCGCGCGCCGATCCCGTCGTTTTAGGGTCGCCCTCCCGCAGCGCCAGGCCCATGGCCACGCGCATGAAGAAGGCCTGGGGCAGCTCGATGCGCGTCTTGCGCACGTGCAGGAAGTAGCGGTCGTACAGCGTCTGCAGGCCCAGGTAGTCGAACTGCTGGTCGCGCTCGGCCTGCAGTGCCTGGCCCAGGCGCTGCAGGTCGAAGTCCAGCAGGCGCGGGTCCAGCAGCTCGTTGTCCACGCCCTGGCGGATGAACTGGGGAAAGCTGCCGGCATAGGCCGCCGCCATGTCGGCGGGCGCCACGTCGTGGCCCAGCACCTCGCGCACGATGGTGTGCAGCAGCAGGCGTGCGGTGGCATAGGTGTAGCCGGGGTCCTTCTCGATCAGGGTGCGGGCCGCAAGAATGGAGGCCTTGTAGACCTCGTCCATGGGCACGCCGTCGTACAGGTTGCGCAGGGTCTCGGCGGCGATGGGCGCGGCCTGGACGTCTTTGCCCAGGTTGGCGCAGGCGGACTCGATCAGCGCCTGCAGGCGCAGGATGTCGAGCTCGACGCGCTGGCCCTTGTCCAGCACATACAGTGCCGGCATCTGGGGCAGCAGCTGCTCTTTCTTCTGCGCGCGTTCCTGCGCGCGGCGCTCGCGGTACAGCACGTAGGCGCGCGCCACCTCGTGGTGGCTGCCGCGCATCAGGCCCAGTTCCACCTGGTCCTGCACGTCCTCGATGTGGAAGGTGCCGCCGCTCGGGCGAGAGCGCATCAGGGCGCGCACCACGGCCTGGGTGAGCTCGTCCACCACCTCGCGCACGCTGGCGGACGCCGCGCCCTGCGTGCCGTGCACGGCGAGAAACGCCTTCATCATGGCCACGGCGATCTTCTGCGGCTCGAAGGGGACGACGGCGCCGTTGCGGCGGATGATCTGGTAGTGGCTGAAGACGCCGCCCGAGGCGTCGGTGGCGGGTGTGCCTGCGGCATGGGGCTGCGTGGAAGGCGCGGTGTCGGCGTGAATGGACGAAACTTGCATGGGTTTCCTCTTTGGTGTGTCGTCAGGGGGGGTGGCGCGCCGGGAAAGACAGCCGGCGGGCCTCGGTGAGGGGTGCGGTTGATGTCTTATCGAACACTATACATATGGTGTTCGAAGTACTCAAGACACTACAGGTAGTGTATATCCGTATGAAGGGTGTCGGGAGGAACGGCTTCCCGGAAGGCGATGCCGTGCCAGGCCCTTGCCGCATGGGGCCCGGGCGCGCGCATGCCAATGGCGGCGCGTGTCTGCGGCGTTTTTGGCGCGCAGGCGCGCGCCATGTCTCAAGGAGGGAACAGGATGCCCGAGCCCGCGAAGGCCGATCGCAGCCGCCGCCACTCGAATCCCGGGCCGGGGTCGTTCTTGCGGTGGGGCGCGATGTGTTCGTGCCCGGCGATGTAGCCGATGGGGTAGCGCCGCGCCAGGGCGGCGCACAGGCGGGTCAGGCTGCGGTATTGGGGCTCTTCGAATGCCCGGCCCTCCAGGCCTTCGAGCTCCACGCCGATGGAGTCGTCATTGCAGGCGTCGCGCCCGCGGTAGTGCGAGCGCCCGGCATGCCAGGCCCGCCGATCGGCGTCCACGAACTGCCACAGCCGGCCGTCGCGGGCAATGAAGAAATGGGCCGAGACCTCCAGCCCGCGGATGCTCTGGAAGTAGGGGTGAGCGTCCCAGTCGAGCCGGTTGGTGAACAGCTGCTGCACCGCCGTGCCGCCGTACTGGCCCGGCGGCAGGCTGATGGAGTGCACGACGACCAGGTCGATGAGGGCGCCCGCCGGCCGTGCGCCGTGGTTGGGCGAGCGCACGCGGCGCGCGGGCAGGTACCAGCCGCCTTGCCATGGCGGGCCCGGCCTACTGTGCTTCGCCATGGCTGTCGCCGTCCTGCGGCATGGCGATGTTGAGCCGGTCGATGCGGTAGCGGATCTGGCGCAGGCTGATGCCCAGGCGCGCCGCCGTGGCCGTGCGATTGAAGCCCGTCTCGCGCAGGGCGCGCACGAGGATTTCGCGCTCATGCTGGTCCAGCCAGGCCTGCAGGTCGCTGGGCAAGGGGGGCTCTTCGCTGGCGGCGGGTGGCGGCGCGGGGGGCGTGCCGGCCTCCGGTGGCGTTGGGTGCGGGGGCGCGGGGACGGCGGCGGCGACCTCCGCGGTGGCGGCAGCGGGGTGTTCCACCTGCAGTTCGTTCCCGTCGCTCAGGGCCACGGCGCGGTGCAGCAGGTTTTCCAGTTCGCGCACATTGCCCGTGAGCGGGTGCTGGGCGATGCGCTGCAGCGCGGCGCCGCTCAGGCGCGGCACGGGGGTGCCCGATTCCTGCTCGATGCGGGCGAGCAGCGCCTCGCACAGCGCGGGCAGGTCCTCGCGCCGCTCGCGCAGCGGCGGGATCAGGAGCTCGATCACGTTCAGGCGGTAGTACAGGTCCTGGCGAAAGCGCCCGGCCTGCACGTCGGCCGCAAGGTCGCGGTGCGTGGCGCTGACGATGCGCACGTCCACGGTCTCTTCCTGCGTGGAGCCCAGCGGGCGGATGCTGCGCTCCTGGATGGCGCGCAGCAGCTTGGACTGCATGGGCAACGGCAGGTCGCCGATCTCGTCCAGGAACAAGGTCCCGCCGCGGGCGGCCTGGAAGTAGCCCTCGCGGTCGCTGGTCGAGCCGGTGTAGGAGCCCTTGCGCGCGCCGAAGAACTCGGCTTCGAGCAGGTTCTCGGGAATGGCGCCGCAGTTCACCGCGACCAGCGGACCGTCGGCGCGCTGGCTGCTGGCATGCAGGGCGCGCGCCACCAGCTCCTTGCCCGTGCCCGATTCGCCGCGGATCAGCACGGGCGCCATGCTGCGCGCCACCTTGGCGATGCGCTGCTTGACGTTGCGCATGGCCTCGGACTCGCCGATCAGGCGCGCGAGCACCGGGTTGTCCGCGTCCGGCTCCTGCGCGGGCGTGCGGGGGGGCGTGGCGGCGGGCAGCACGCCGCCCGTGCCCTGGATGGCCGAGGCCACGACCGAGCGGAACTGCTTGAGGTCCACGGGCTTGGTCAGGTAGTCGAACGCTCCCGAGCGCAGCGCCTCCACGGCGTTCTCGGCCGAGCCGTAGGCCGTCATGACCACGCAGCGCTCGCGCCGCTGCTGCTCGCGCAGGTCGTACAGCAGGTCCAGCCCCAGGCCGTCGGGCAGCCGCATGTCGGTGATCACGGCGTCGAACCTGCGGCGCTGCAACTGCTCGCGCGCCTCGGCCACGCTGGCGGCGGTCTCCACGCGGTAGCCCTCGCGCAGCAGCGTCAGCTCGTAGAGCGTGCGCAGGTCGGGCTCGTCGTCGACGACGAGGATGGATGCGGCGGTGGCGGTGGCGTTCATGGAACCGGCGAGCGTGTCAGACCACGATTGTGTCAAACAGTGAGGAGCTCTCCGCAGGGCGCGTGGCGCTGCGGAACGTGACGCTGAAGGCATTGCCCGCCACGGTGCCGCGCGCCAGCGCCCGGTTGGCGCGCTGGTAGGCGATGGCCGCGCCGTGGCGCTGGCACAGCTGCCGGCAGATGTACAGGCCCAGGCCGCTGGAGCGGCTCTCCGACGAGAAGAAGGGTTCGAACAGGTGCCGCTCCACGGACTTGTCCAGCGGCGCGCCATCGCTCCAGACCTGCAGCCTGACCTGGCCCGCGGCCGTGGCACTCGTGCTCAGGCACAGCGAGTCGGGCTCCTGCCCCATGTAGCGCAGCGCGTTGTCCAGCAGGTTCACCAGCACCCGGCGCAGGTGCTCGGCGTCGAACTCCACCTGGGCCGCGCCCGCGTTCAGCTCCAGGCACCCCTGCCGGCGGGCGGGGTCGTGCGCCTGCCAGTCGTTCCAGGCCTGCAGCACCGTGGCGTCCAGGGCCAGCGTGGACGAGGGCGCATGGCCGATCTGGTGCTGCACCCGGGCGATGTCGAGCACGTCCTCGGAGATGCGCACCAGCCGTTCGGCGTTCTGCCGCACCATGTGGGCCAGGCGCTTGTGGCCGGGGTCGCTCAGGTCCTCGTCCAGCAGCTCGTTGGCCTGGACGATGGCCGCCAGCGGGTTGCGTATCTCGTGCGCCACCGCGGCCGACATGCGGCCCATCGCGGCCAGCTTCTCGGTGCGCAGGCGCGCCTCCATCTCGCGCAGGTCGTGCAGGAACATCACGCACAGCGGCTCCTCGTCCGATGCGCCGGAGGCCGGCTGCGTGCGGGTGAGCCAGGTGCGGATGCGCAGGCCCATGGGGCTTTGGCCTTCGTGCAGGATGTTCACGTCGGCGTGCTGGGGCTGCTCCTGCCGGAACGTCTGCCGCGCCAGATCCATCAGGGACTGCCCGGCCGGGGTGCGCTCCAGCGCGAAGGGCGTGGAGGTCTTGGCCGCGGGGCCCAGCAGCAGCAGGGCTGCGGGGTTGGCCAGGCGCACCTGGCCCTGGCGGTCCAGCACCAGCACGCCGTCGGCCACGTGCTGCATGACCAGGGCGCTCACGGCGGTCTGCGTGCGCGCATCCATCTGGCTGCGCCGTGCCATCTGCTGCTCGCTGGTGAGCCTGGCCGCCAGCAGGTGTACCAGGTAGGCCACCAGGAAATAGCCCGTGCCCGTCACCGCCGTCTGCAGGTAGCGCTGCGTGGCGTCGCCCCCGCCCTGGCTGCCCAGCCACCAGGCCCAGGCCAGCAGCAGCAGGGTCACGCCCGCGGTGGTGCCCAGGGCCAGCGTCAGCGTGCCCAGCACGCCGGCCATCAAGATGGGCAGGCCGAACAGCGGCGTGAAGTTCATGCTGCCCGACTGGTGCAGTATCTGCAGCAGGCCGACGAGCGCGATGTCCACCCCGATCGAGGGCAGCCACTGGATGCCCGGGCGCGGATCGGGCGGCGTGCCGGCGCCGAACACCCGCAGCAGGGTGGCCGCGATCAGGTAGCCGAAGCTGGTCGCCAGCAGCGCGGGCTCTATGGCCTGGTTCAGCACCATGCCCAGCAGCTGCAGCAGCAGCAGCGCCTGCGCCACCATGACGCGGGCCGTGAGGAAAGCCTTCCACAGGCGCTGGAATGGCGGGCGGCCCGGGAGCGGTGCGGGTGTCGCTCGTGGCATGGCGGATTCGTTCACGCTCAGGCCGGCCCCTGCTCCTGGTGCGCGCGGCAGCAGTAGCTGCGGCCGTCCGCCCACAGGGCCTCGCCCTGCGGCAGGTGCACGCCGCAATGCGCGCAGCGGACCATGTCCTGCGGCGGCGCGATGCCCGGGCGGGGCGTGCCGCCCTGGCGCGGCGGCGGGCGGCGCTGGCTGCGCCACAGGGCGTAGACGACGGCGATCACCGCCAGCACGATGAGGTACTTCATGCCGCCCTCACGTCGTGCGCCCGAGCACCACCTCGAGCACGAAGCGCGAACCCACGTAGGCCAGCAGCAGCAGGGCCGCGCCCGCGTACAGCACGCGCACGGCGCTGCGCCCGCGCCAGCCGAAGCGCGAACGGCCCAGCAGCAGCACGGCGAACGTGATCCAGGCCAGCATGGAGAACACGGCCTTGTGGTCCCAGAGCCAGGCGCGGCCGTAGAGCTGCTCGCTGAACAGCCAGCCGGCGACCAGCGTGGCCGACAGCAGCACGAAGCCCGCCGCCACGAAGCGGAACGTGAGGCGCTCCAGCGTCAAGAGCGGCATGCCGCTGAGCGAATCGGCCGCCAGGCGCATCTGCCGTTCCGCGCGGCCCATGAGTGCGGCATGGACCACGGCGGCGGCGAACAGGCCGTAGCACGCGATGCCCAGCGTCAGGTGCAGCGGCAGCCATGGCGAGGCCGAGACGTGCAGCGGCCGGCCGGGAAACAGCGCCGCCAGGAGCACGGTGACGCCGCCCAGCGCGCACAGCGCCCAGCGCGTGCGCATCTGCGGAAACAGCTGGCGCTCCACGGCGTAGGTGGTGAGCACCAGCCAGGCCGTCATCGACAGGGCGGCGGCGAAGCCGAAATGCGGCGTGCTGCCCAGCAGCCCCCAGGCCAGGGCGGCCGCATGCAGTGCCCAGGCCGGCGCCATGGCCAGGTGGCCATGGCCCGCCTTGGCGCGCGATGCCACGGCCGCGGCCAGCGCATAGGCGACGGCGGTGGCCAGAGCGAGCAGCCAGGCAAGAGGGGAAGCACTGGGTAAAATCATGAGTTCGCAGTTTAGCCTTTCGCCCCTGGCCGCCGGGGCTGAGCCATCGGCCGGCGCATGCCCGGGTCGATGCATCTGGAGCATTGGGCCATGGCCTCCGCACTCACCGAAAAACTCACCCGTCTCGTCAAGGAGATGCGCGGCCAGGCCCGCATCACCGAATCCAACGTGCAGGACATGCTGCGCGAGGTGCGCATGGCGCTGCTCGAGGCCGACGTGGCCCTGCCCGTGGTGCGCGACTTCATCGCCCGCGTCAAGGAAAAGGCACTGGGCCAGGAGGTGCTGGGCAGCTTGAAGCCCGGCCAGGCGCTGGTGGGCATCGTCAACCAGGAACTGGCCGCCACCATGGGCGAGGGCGTGGCCGACATCAACCTGGCCGCGCAGCCGCCCGCCGTCATCCTGATGGCCGGCCTGCAGGGCGCGGGCAAGACCACGACCACCGCCAAGCTGGCCAAGCACCTGATCGAGAAGCGCAAGAAGAAGGTGCTCACCGTCTCGGGCGACGTGTACCGCCCGGCCGCCATCGAGCAGCTCAAGACCGTGACGAAGCAGGCCGGCGCCGAGTGGTTCCCCAGCAGCCCCGACCAGAAGCCGCGCGACATTGCGCTGGCCGCGCTGGACTACGCCCGCAAGCACTACTTCGACGTGTTGCTGGTGGACACGGCCGGGCGCCTGGCCATCGACGAGCTGCTGATGCAGGAGATCAAGGACCTGCACGCGGTGCTGAACCCCGTGGAGACCCTGTTCGTCGTGGACGCCATGCAGGGCCAGGACGCGGTGAACACGGCCAAGGCGTTCAAGGAGGCGCTGCCGCTCACCGGCATCGTCCTCACCAAGCTGGACGGCGACTCGCGCGGCGGCGCGGCGCTGTCGGTGCGCGCCATCACCGGCGCGCCGATCAAGTTTGCCGGCGTATCCGAGAAGATCGACGGCCTGGAGGTGTTCGACGCCCAGCG
Organism: Alicycliphilus sp. T452; assembly: GCF_054512775.1. Taxonomy (NCBI): domain Bacteria; kingdom Pseudomonadati; phylum Pseudomonadota; class Betaproteobacteria; order Burkholderiales; family Comamonadaceae; genus Alicycliphilus; species Alicycliphilus sp. T452. Next base: position 264,525 of record NZ_JBTNEH010000002.1, on the reverse strand, counting down.
CCACGCCGGGCGCATCCTGGGCATGGGCGACATCGTGGCCCTGGTCGAGCAGGTCACGGCCGGCGTGGACCTGGAGGCCGCGCAAAAGCTCGCCGCCAAGGTCAAGAGCGGCGACGGCTTCGACCTCAACGACTTCCTGGCCCAGCTCCAGCAGATGAAGCAGATGGGGGGGCTGTCCAGCCTCATGGACAAGCTGCCCGCGCAGCTCACGGCCAAGGCCGGCCAGGTGGACATGGACAAGGCCGAGCGCGACATCCGCCGCAAGGAAGGCATCATCTGCAGCATGACCGCGCAGGAGCGCCGCAGGCCCGAACTCATCAAGGCCACGCGCAAGAAGCGCATCGCCGCTGGCGCCGGCGTTCAGGTGCAGGAAGTCAACCGCCTGCTCAACGAATTCGAGCAGATGCAGGGCATGATGAAAAAGATGAAGGGTGGCGGCCTCATGAAGCTCATGAAGAAGATGGGCGGCATGAAGGGCGGCCTGCCCGGCATGGGCGGCATGCCGCGCTTCTAGCAGAAAAGGCGTCCAGCGCTTGCCAGTCAAGCGCCGGAAGCTATCAAATCGGAAGCGGCCGTGCGCTTTCGGCGGTCACCACCTCGCCGCGCAGCGTGTAGGTGCGCGCCTCGGTGATCTTCACGTCGATCATCTGGCCGATGAGCCGCTCGTGGCCGGGGAAGTTGACCACGCGGTTGCACTCGGTGCGGCCCATGAGCTCGCCGGCGTCGCGCTTGGACACGCCCTCCACCAGCAGGCGCTGCACCGTGCCCACGCGCTCCTGGCTGATCTCCAGGATGTTGCGGTTGATGACGGCCTGCAACTCTTGCAGGCGGCGCAGCTTCACGTCGTGCGGCGTGTCGTCGTGCAGGTTGGCGGCGGGCGTGCCGGGGCGGGGGCTGAAGATGAAGCTGAAGGAGTTGTCGAAGCGCACGTCGTGGATCAGCTTCATCATCTTCTGGAAGTCTTCCTCGGTCTCGCCGGGGAAGCCCACGATGAAGTCGCTGCTCATGGCCATGCCGGGGCGTATGGCCTTGAGCTTCCTCACCGTGCTCTTGTATTCCATGGCCGTGTAGCCGCGCTTCATGGCCATCAGGATGCGGTCGCTGCCGTGCTGCACGGGCAGGTGCAGGTGGCTGACGAGCTTCGGGATCCTGGCGTAGGCCTCGATCAGGCGCGGCGTGAATTCGTTGGGGTGGCTGGTGGTGTAGCGGATGCGCTCTATGCCCGGGATCTCGGCCACGTATTCGAGCAGCAGGGCGAAGTCGGCCTTCTCGGCCGTCTCGCCCATGGCGCCCAGGTAGGCGTTGACGTTCTGGCCCAGCAGCGTGACTTCCTTCACGCCCTGGTCGGCCAGGCCCGCCACCTCGACCAGCACGTCCTCGAAGGGGCGGCTCACTTCCTCGCCGCGCGTGTAGGGCACGACGCAGTAGCTGCAGTACTTGCTGCAGCCTTCCATGATGGAGACGAAGGCGCTCGCACCCTCGACGCGCGCGGGCGGCAGGTGGTCGAACTTCTCGATCTCGGGGAAGCTGATGTCCACCTGCGGCTTGTGCTGCTTCTCGCGGGCGCTCAGCAGCTCGGGCAGGCGGTGCAGGGTCTGCGGGCCGAAGACCACGTCCACGAAGGGCGCGCGCTTGATGATCTCCTCGCCCTCCTGGCTGGCCACGCAGCCGCCCACGCCGATGAGCACACCCTTTTCCTTGAGGTGCTTGACGCGGCCGAGGTCCGAGAACACCTTCTCCTGCGCCTTCTCGCGCACCGAGCAGGTGTTGAAGAGGATGAGGTCGGCTTCCTCGGGGTCGTCGGTGCTCTGGTAGTCCTGCGCGGCGCCCAGCACGTCGGCCATCTTGGCCGAGTCGTACTCGTTCATCTGGCAGCCGAAGGTTTTGATGAAGACTTTCTTGGACATGGCGGTCTCGTAAAAAGGCGATGCGCCGCGGCCCGTGCGGGGCGCGGCCGGCGGGGGGGAGGGCGGATCAGCGCGGCGTGGCGGCCGGCTCGGTGCGGATGTTGGTGATGACGGCGTCGTCGCCCTTGCGGGGCTGGCGGGCCTCGGCCTCGGTCAGTATCCAGGCCGTGAGCAGCATGCCCGTGCTGGCCTCGGTCACGTAGTTCACCTTGAGCGGCTGGCCGATCAGGGTGTGGGCGAACACCAGCGCGTTCTGCGGATTGAAGATGCGCAGGCCGGGCGCGAGGCGGATGGCCTTGCCGTTGAGCTCGGCCTCGGCCGGGTTCACGATCTTGAGGCTGCCGCGCAGCGCGGCAGGGGGGAAGGGGCGCTGGCCGGCGGGCGTGGGGGCCTGTTGCGCCCCTGCCGCCAGGGGCAGGGCGAGCGCGGCGGCAAGCGCCAGGGCGGACAATGGGGTGCAGCGTGTCATGGTGTGTATCCAGGGGCTGTTGACGAGAGGGCACAAGAAAAAAACCCACAGCGCCTGGGGCGCTGCGGGTTTCTTGTTTTCTGGTGGTGGTACCGGGACTTGAACCTGGGACATCAGCATTATGAATGCTGCGCTCTAACCAACTGAGCTATACCACCGAAGCTCTAGATTATAAATCAAAAAATCACTGGTGCGTGAAGTTCGGGGCGCGCTTGTTCACGAAGGCGTCCATGCCTTCCTTCTGGTCCTGGGTGGCGAACAGGGCGTGGAACAGGCGGCGCTCGAACATCACGCCGTCGGACAGCGTGCCTTCGAAGGCGCGGTTGACCGATTCCTTGGCGGCCATCACGGCGATCTGCGAGAAGCCGCTGATGACGATGGCGGCGCCCAGGGCGTCCTCCATGAGCTTGTCCAGGGGCACGACGCGGCTGACGAGGCCCGCGCGCTCGGCTTCGGTGGCGTCCATCATGCGGGCGGTGAGGGCCATGTCCATGGCCTTGGCCTTGCCCACGGCCCGCGGCAGGCGCTGCGTGCCGCCGGCGCCGGGGATCACGCCGAGCTTGATCTCGGGCTGGCCGAACCGGGCGTTGTCGGCGGCGATGATGAAGTCGCACATCATCGCCAGCTCGCAGCCGCCGCCCAGGGCGTAGCCGGCCACGGCCGCGATCACGGGCTTGCGGATCGAGCGGATGGTTTCCCAGTTGCGCGTGATGTAGTCGCCCTTGTAGGCGTCGGCAAAGCTGTACTGGGCCATGGCGCCGATGTCGGCGCCGGCGGCGAAGGCCTTCTCGCTGCCCGTGAGGACGATGCAGCCGATCTTCTCGTCGGCGTCGAACGCCTTGAGCGCGGCGCCCAACTCGTCCATGAGCTGGCCGTTCAGGGCGTTGAGCTGCTTGGGGCGGTTCAGCGTGATGATGCCGACCTTGTCCGCCTCGGTGCGGACTTCGATGCATTCGTAGGCCAAGGTGATCTCCAGTGTGTAGTGGGTGGATGGCCTGAATATACCCAAGTACCCAAGGCCGCCTACGCCGGGCTCGCGGCGCCCAGCCAGCGCTGCGCCACGGCGGCGTCCTGCACGTCCAGGCGCACCGTGTCGGCCGCGGCGCCGGCGTCGGCGGCCGGCAGCGCGAGCGGCAGGCGCAGCAGGCGCCGGTCGCGGGCCACGAGCGCGGTGGCTTCGGTGGCGCCGCCCGCGTAGAGCAGCAGTTCGTCGAGCTTGAGCAGGCGCCAGGCCTGGCCCTGCGCCTCCAGCGCCAGCCATTCGTCGCCGGCCATGAAGCCGGCGGCCTCGGCCGCGCCGCCGCGCAGCACGGTCTTGACCTGGATGCCGCCGTTCTCGGCCACGCGCAGGCCCAGGCGCTGGGCGGTCTGCGCGGGTTCGGCCTGCACGGTGATGCCGTGCGCGGCCAGCAGCTCGGCCACCGGCAGGTCCGCGGTGCCGTGCACCCACTGCGCGATCTCGCCCGACCAGTCGCGGCCCGAGAGCTCCTGCAGCACGGCGAGCACGTCGGCCTCGGCCATGGGGCCGCCGCCGGTGCGCTGCCACAGCGCGCGCATCACGTCGTCGAGCGTGGTGCGGCCTTCGCGGCGCAGCGCCAGGTCCAGGCACAGGGCGACGAGCGAGCCCTTGGTGTAGTAGCTCACCGTGGCGTTGGGCGTGTTCTCGTCCTGGCGGTAGTACTTGATCCAGGCGTCGAAGCTCGCCTGCGCCACCGACTGCACCAGGCGCCCCGGCGTCTGCAGCACCTGGTTGATGGCCTTGGTCAGCAGCTTGAGGTAGCCGGCGTGGTCGATCAGGCCGGCGCGGCGCAGCAGCAGGTCGTCGTAGTAGCTGGTGAAGCCCTCGAAGAACCACAGCAGCCGGGTGTAGTTCTCGCTCGCGTAGTCGTAGCGCGCGAACTCGGCCGGGCGCAGGCGCTTGACGTTCCAGGCGTGGAAGTATTCGTGGCTGACGAGCCCGAGCAGCGTGGTGTAGCCCTCGGACGCGCGCAGGTCCTTGTCGCCCTGGCCCAGGCGCGGCAGGTCGCGCCGGCTGCAGATCAGGGCCGTGGAGTTGCGGTGCTCCAGGCCGCCGTAGCCGTCGTGCACCGCGTTGAGCATGAAGAGATAGCCGTCGAACGGTGGCTGCCCCGCGCCGTGCCAGAAGCGGATGGCCTCCTCGCAGATGCGCTGCATGTCGCGCGCCAGGCGCTCGCCGTCGAAGGAGGGCGCGGCGCCCGCCACCACCAGCCGGTGCGGCACGCCGCAGGCGCTGAAGCTGGCGGTCCACAGCGGGCCCATCTCCACGGGGCAGTCGGCCAGCTCGTCGTAGCCGCGCGCGGTGTAGCTGCCGAAGCCCGAGGCGTCCACCTGCACGGGCGCCAGCCCCGTGGCCAGCGACCAGCCGGCCAGGGCCGGAGGCCGCACCACTTCGAGGCCGTGCGCCGCATCCTCCTGGCCGTGCACGCGCAGGCACAGGCTGGTGGCGTTGAAGAAGCCGCGCGTGGCGTCCAGCCAGGCCGTGCGCACCGAGTTGTCGTAGGCCGCCACGGCGTAGCTCAGCACCAGCGGCTCACCGGGCCTGCACTGCGCCACCCAGCGGTGCTTGTCCAGCTGCGCGAGCGGCACCTCGGCGCCGCCCTGGCATGCGCGCAGCGACTGCAGGTTCTTGGAGAACTCGCGCACCAGATAGCTGCCCGGGATCCAGACGGGCAGCGACAGCTCCTGCCGCGCCGCGGGCGCGGCCACGGTGAGCGTGACCCGGTACAGGTGGGCGTGGCACTCGCCGGGGTCGATGCGGTAGTGGATGGCGGGCAGGGAGGAGGGCATGGGCGGTGCGGGCGGCGGTATCGAAAGAATAGCTGTCAGCGCTTGCTATGCGTTGTTTTCAGAAAGAAAAGCACCTGAAACAAAGAAATGGCAAGCGCAGGCAGCTCATGTATCAGGAGCAGAGGCCGGCGCGCGGCCGACTGCCTACTTGTCGGAAGAGGCGGCGGCCGCGGCCAGGCGCTTTTCCACGTCCTGCGCGCCGATGGCGCCGGGCACGCGCGAGCCGTCGGCAAAGATCAGCGTGGGCGTGCCGGTGATCTTGTGCTTGCGCCCGAAGGCCAGGTTGCGCTGCAGCGCGGCCGTGTCGCAGCTGGCGGCCGCCGGCGTCTTGTCGCGCAGCATGTGGTCCTGCCAGGCGGCGGCGCGGTCCTTGGCGCACCAGATGTTGCGCGACTTCTCGGCCGAGTCGGGGCTCAGGATGGGGTAGAGGAACAGGTACACGGTCACGTTGTCCACGTTCTGCAGGTCGCGCTCGAAGCGCTTGCAGTAGCCGCAGTTCGGGTCCTCGAAAACGGCCAGCTTGCGCTCGCCCTTGCCGTGCACGATGGTGAACGCGTCCTGCAGCGGCAGCGCCTTGAAGTCCACGGCCGTCAGCTTGTTCAGGCGGTCCTCGGTCAGGTTGCGCCGCGCCTTGGTGTCGATCAGCTCGCCCTGGATCAGGTAGTTGCCCTGGGCGTCGGTGTAGAACAGGTCCGTGCCCATGCGCACCTCGTAGAGCCCCTTCATCGGCGTGGAGCGCACCTCGTCGATCTGCTGCAGCTGCGGGATGCGCTCGGCCAGGGTCTTGCGGATCGCCGACTCTTGCGCCGAGGCGGTCAGGCCCAGCAGGGCCAGCGTGGCGCCCGCGAACAGTGCGGACAGGGCGTGGGTGGGAAATCGGTTCGGTTTCTTGGCAATCATGTCGTTCTTCAGTGCGTCGTTCCCATGGCCTGGCGGGCCGTCCATTCCTTGAGCAGACCGCTGCGCTCGAAGCCCTTGAGGCCCCAGTTGCGCAGCGCCTGCAGCGGTGCCTCGCGGCGTGCGAACAGCTGCTGCAGCCCGTCCATGGCCAGGCCCATGGGCAGCAGCGCCGCCTTGCGTTCGCGCTCGTAGCGGCGCAGCAGCCGCAGGTCGGCAATGCTGCGCCAGTCGCGTTCCGTCAGGGTGCGCGCCAGCGCCTGGACGTCGGCCAGTCCCAGGTTCAGGCCCTGGCCCGCCAGCGGGTGCACGTTGTGCGCCGCGTCGCCGGCCAGCACCCAGCTGTGCGTGCCCGGTGCGCCGTCCGCGTGCTGGCTGCCGCACCAGTGGTTGGCCCGTGCTTGCTGCAGCGGCCAGGCCGCGCGGCGGCTGGCCAGTTCGAGTGCGCCCAGCGCGCCCTGGCTGGCTTCCTGCACACGCAGGGCAAAGGCTTCGGGTTCCAGCGCCAGCAGTTGCTGCGCCTGCTCCTGGGGGACAGACCAGACGATGGCGACGGAGTTCCCCTGTTCGCCGCCCAGCGGCAAGAAAGCCAGGATGCCGCCGTCGGCCTGGAACCACTGGCGCGCCGTCTGGCCGTGCGGCAGCGCGCAGCGCAGCCGCGCGGCAATGGCCTGCTGCCCGTACGGGGTGGCGGCGAATTCCACGCCGAACTCGTCGCGCGTGCGGCTGGCGCGGCCCTCGCACACCGCGGTGAGCGTGGCCGGCACGGGGCTGGAGACCAGTTCCACCTGCGGCTGGTAGCGCACCGCTTCGGCCAGGCGGACTTCCAGCGCGGGGACATCGACGATCCAGGCCAGTGCATCCACGTGCTGCGCCGCGGCATCGAAATGCACGCTGCCGCCCTGGTCGCCCTGGATCTCCATGCGTGCCACCGGGGTGGCGTGGTGGGCGTCGGGCCAGGCGCGCAGGGACTGCAGCAGCCCGCGCGACGCGGCATTGAGGGCGTAGGCCCGCACATCTTCGTGCGGTTCGGCCGACGAGGGGGCGTCGTCCGGGCCGACCAGCGCCACGCGCAGGCGGTCGCGGGCCAGGAGCAGGGCGAGCGTGCGGCCCACGATGCCACTGCCGCGGATACATACATCAAAGGTTTGCGCCATGCCGGGCATTGTAGGAGCCGGGCGGCGGCCCGCCCGAAGCAGCGGGGTGCTCCACGGGGCGGACCCGGGGCGCGTCAGAGCAGGGCCTTGATGAGGTCCGGGCGCAGCAGCACCAGCCGGCCGTAGCGGTGCGCCACCCAGCCGTCCTGCTCCCACTGGCGCAGCAGCTGGTTCACGCGCTGGCGCGTACTGCCGACCATCTGGGCCAGCACCTCCTGCGACAGGTGCAGATCGATGCCCACGCCGCCGCCTTGCGGTTGCCCAAAGCTCTGGGACAGGTCCAGCAGCCGCATCGCCAGCCGCTGCTCCAGCGAGTGGGTCGCGAAGGCCTCGAAATTCTCCGTCAGCAAGCGCAGGCGCGAGCTTTCGAGCTGCAGCAGCTTGCGGCTGAGCGCGGGATGGGCCGCGAGCAGCGCCTCGAAATCGGGGACGGACAGCTGCAGCAGCCGCACCGGCGTGTGGGCATGGGCGGTGTGGGTGCGCGGGCCGCCGTCGAGCACCGACACCTCGCCGAACCAGGCGCCGGGCTCGTAGAAGGTCAGCAGCGCCTCGCGCCCTTCGCTGGAGGTGCCGCTGATGCGCACGCAGCCTTCCAGCAGGGCGAACAGGTGGTCGAGCGGATCGCCGCGGTGGAACAGGCACTGCCCCTGCGCCAGCACGCGCAGGCGGGCGCGGGCGAGCACGGCCTCCCGCACCGGCTGCGGCAGGCCGGCGAACCAGGGGTTGGACATGAGGATTTCGTGGTGCCGGGCGCTCGCGGTGCTCAAGGCCTGTCTCCGGGGTGTCTGTCTGCAAATCGCGGACAGATTTTTGCACCGGAGCGGCACACCATGCACGGCACAAAGACCTTCAGGAGACAAGGATGCCCCGTTTTCACTCCCCCGCCGTCCGCACAGCCCGCCGCTGGCTGCTGGCCCTGCCGCTGGCCGCCGCCGTGGCGGCCCCGCTGGGCGCCCATGCCCAGCAGGAGCTGAAGTACGCCTCCGCCGCCCCGCCTGGCTCCATCTTCGCCAGGCAGATCGAGCGCCTGGCCGCCGACATCGCGGCCGAGACCGGCGGCGCCGTCAAGATCGTGCCCTTCCACAACTCGCAGCTCGGCGCCGAGGCCGACGTCATCAGCCAGATCGCGCGGGGCCGCCTGGACATGGGCGGCTTCGCCTCCACCACGCTGGCGCTGCAGGTGCCCGAGGTGGCGATGCTGCAGATGCCGTTCTTCTTCGACAGCGAGGCGCAGCGCGACTGCGTCATGGACGGGCACGTCAAGCCGCTGCTCGAGGCCGCGCTGGAGAAGAAGGGCCTGAAGTTCGTCACCTGGGGCGAGAGCGGCTCGGGCCAGCTCATCGGCAAGAAGGCCTATGCCGGCCCCGAGGACGTGCGCGGCATCAAGATGGGCATCTTCGCCAGCAAGTCGTGGAGCGAGTTCTGGCGCCGCTTCGGCGCCAACCCGGTGCCGGTGTCGTCGCCCGACATGGCGTCGTCGCTGCAGACCGGGCTGATCGACGCGCTGAGCACCTCGCCCGTGTTCTACGTGACCTCGGGCCTGAACAAGATCGCGCCGGTGCTGACCAAGGTGGACATCGCCGGCATGCTGACCATCAACGTCATCAACAAGAAACTGTTCGACGGCTTCCCGCCCGCGGTGCAGGCCCAGTTCATGAAAGGCACCTTCAAGGTGCCCACGGCCACCGTGCGCAAGGAGATCCGCGAGTTCAACGAAGTGGTGCTGGCCGCGCACACCAAGGGCGGCGGCACCGTGGCCAGCGTCGCGCCCGAGCAGCGCGCCGCGTGGCAGAAGGGCCTGGAGGGCTACTACGGCCAGATCGCCAAGGACTACGGCCCCGCGGGCGAGAGGCTCTACGCCGCCATGAGCGCGGGCAAGAAGGCCTGCAAGGCCCAGAACTGACGCAGGCACTGCGCACGATGGCGGCGGACACATTGGCTCCGCCGCCGGTTCCGGCATAGACGGCGCGCCAGGGATGCGCGCCCCAGGAGACTTTCCATGAATACCCCCCACGCGGTGGTGCGGCACCCGCCTGCGCCATCCTTCGTCACGGGCCTGCTGCGGGGCTGGCACTGGCTGGAGACCACCGTCGCCATCGTGGCCTACCTGTTCATCATGCTGCTGCTGATGAGCGACGTGCTCGGGCGCGAGCTGGTCGGCCCGCTGCTGCGCCTGCTGGGCTTCGAGCCCGGCGCCACCGGCATCTACGGCTCGCAGCGCATCGCGCTGTACGCCATGGTCGTCGGCGCCTTCCTGGGCCTGGGCATCGCCACCGCCACGGGCACGCACCTGCTGCCGCGCGTGGGCTTCGGCTGGCTGCCCAGGGCCTGGGCGCCGGCGGTGGACCGCATCGCCGACGTGCTGACTGGCGCCATCCTGTGCGCCACGACCTGGTACGCGGTCGAGTTCGTCAACGGCTCGCGCGCCTCGGAGAACGTGGTGGCGGTGCTGGACGCGCCGGCCTGGCTGATCCAGATCGTGATCCCGGTGGGCTTCCTGTCCGCCGCGCTGCGCTACTTCATCTTCGCGCTGTGGCCCGCCGCCCGGCCCGCGCCACCGGAGTTCCAGGAATGACCGCCGCGCTTCTCCTCATCGCCATCGTGCTGGCGATGCTGGCCCTGCGCCAGCCGCTCGTGAGCATGCTGCTCGTCGCCATCGGCTATGCCCACATGGTCTGGGGCTCGGGCAGGCTCGAATACGTCATCGAGGACATGTGGGTGTCGCTCGAGAAAGAGACCCTGCTCGCCATCCCCATGTTCCTGCTGTGCGGCGGCGTGATGACGCGCGGCTCCACCGCGCGGCGCCTGGTGCGCATCGCGGCCGCGCTGACGCGCCAGATCCCCGGCGGCCTGGCGATTGCCTGCATCCTGGCGAGCATGGTGTTCGCGGCCATCTCGGGCTCGTCCATCGTGACCATGCTGGCCGTCGGCGGCGTGATGCTGCCCGCGCTCAAGGAGGCGGGCTACACCAGCCGCTTCGCGCTCGGCGTGGTGCTGGCGGGCGGCTCGCTGGGCGTGGTGCTGCCACCCTCGATCCCGCTCATCATCTTCGGCTTCCTGACCGAGACCTCGCTGACCGAACTGTTCGTGGCGGGTCTGCTGCCCGGGCTGCTGCTGGTCGTGCTGTTCGCGCTGTACTCGCTGTGGGTGTGCCGTCACATCCCCACGCAGCGCTTCTCGTGGCGTGAGCTGTGGGACGCGCTGCGCCACGGCTGGCTCGCGGCGCTCATGCCCGTCATCCTGCTGGGCGGCATCTACAGCGGCTACTTCTCGCCCACCGAGTCCGCCGCCGTGGCGCTGATGTACGCGCTGGTCATCGAGGTGTTCGTCCACAAGGACATGAAGCTGTCGGAGATGCGCAACGTGGTGGTGGACGCTGTCAAGACCTCGGGCTCGCTGTTCCCGCTGTTCGCCGTGGCCTTGAGCCTGGCACTGCTGCTGACCGAGCACCGCGTGCCCGATGCGCTGGTGCAGCTCATGCAGGGCTGGTTCTCGGGGCCCGTCAGCTTCATGGTCGCCGTGAACATCCTGCTGTTCGTGGTGAGCTGCGTGATGACCACCACCGAGGCCCTGCTGATCCTCGGCCCGCTGCTCACGCCGGTGGCCGTGTCCTTCGGCTACGACAAGGCCTTCTTCGGCGTCGTGATGATCCACAACCTGGAAATCGGCTTCCTCGTGCCGCCGCTGGGCATGAACCTGCTCGTGGCCATGACCGCGTTCAAGCAGCGGCTCGGCGACCTGGCGCTGGCGGCGGTGCCCTGGATCGTGCTGATGGTGATCGGCCTGGCCATCATCATCTGGCAGCCGGGCATCGCCATGTACCTCGTCAACGGCAAATGGTGACGCCCATGAGTGACAGCCGCTTCTTTTCCCAGAGCTATGCCGGGGCCCGCCGCCTGTTCCTGCGGGCGGCGTCGGATGCCGGCCTGACCGTGCAGAGCCATGCGCACCCGCTGGCCGGGCGCAACGGCGAAGACCTTGCGATGGACGTGGCCCGCCTGGGCCCCGCCGACGCGCGCGCGCTGCTGATCGTCAGCAGCGCCTGCCACGGCGTGGAGGGCTTCTGCGGCTCGGGCGTGCAGAACGCGCTGCTGGCCGACCCCGGCTTCCACGCCCAGGCGCGCGAGGCCGGCGTGGCCGTGCTGTACATCCACGCGCTCAACCCCTGGGGCTTCTCGTGGTGGCGGCGCTGGACGCACGAGAACGTGGACCTGAACCGCAATTTCGCGGACTTCAGCCGCCCCGAGGCCCTGCCCGCCAACTCCGGCTACGAAGCGCTGGCCGATGTGCTGGTCACCGACCGCTGGCCCGACCCCGAGGCCGACGCCGTGCTGCGCGACTACATGGCGAAGCACGGCCAGCCCGCGATCCAGCAGGCCGTCAGCGGCGGCCAGTACACGCACGCGGGCGGCCTGTTCTACGGCGGCCGCGCGCCCACCTGGAGCCACCGCACGGTGCGCGCGGTGCTGCGCGCGCATGCCACGCGCTGCGAGCGCCTGGCCTGGATCGACCTGCACACGGCGCTTGGCCCCGAGGGCCATGCCGAGCGCATCGCCAGCACGCGCGACGGCGATGCCGCAGGGCTGGCGCGCGCCCGCGCCTGGTGGGGTGCCGGGGTCACCTCGATGTACGGGGACGATTCGGTCAGCGCCCCGCTGCAGGGCCACATGGGCCTGCTGCCCTACGAGGAATGCCCGCAGGCCGACTACGCCGGGATCATGCTGGAGTACGGCACCGTGCATGGCGAGGAGGTGCTCATGGCGCTGCGCGGCGACCAGTGGCTGGCCCGCCACCCCGAGGCCGACGCCGCCACGCGCGCGGCGATCAAGCGCCGCGTGCGCGACGCCTTCTACGTCGACACGGACGCCTGGAAGGCCCGCATCGTCGAGCAGGGCCTGGACGCCGCGCGCGATGCGCTGGCCGCCCTGGCCGCCCCCTGATCCCCCGGAGCCCCACCGATGAACGCACCCCTGCCCCGCGCGCACGTCACGCTCGACGACAAGTTCGAGATCCAGGAAGGCTGGATCTACCTCACCGGCACCCAGGCACTCACGCGCCTGCCCCTGCAGCAGCGCCTGCGCGACCAGGCCGCGGGCCTGAACACGGGCGGATTCATCTCGGGCTACCGGGGCTCGCCGCTGGGCCGCTACGACATGGAGCTGTGGGCGCAGCAAAAGCGCCTGGAGGCCCACAACATCCGGTTCACGCCCGGCGTCAACGAGGACCTGGCCGCCACGGCGGTCTGGGGCTCGCAGTACGTGGGCCTGCTGCCCGGCTCGGCCGTGGACGGCGTGTTCGGCATCTGGTACGGCAAGGGGCCGGGCACCGACCGCAGCGCCGATGCGCTGCGCCACCTGGGCAGCGCGGGCACGCACCAGCACGGCGGCGTGCTCGCCATCGCGGGTGATGACCACGGCGTCAAGTCCTCGTCGGTCTATAACTTCTCCGACCCGATCTTCATCGCCGCCGGCCTGCCGGTGCTCTACCCCTCGAACACGCAGGAGCTGCTGGACCTGGGTCTGCACGGCTTCGCCATGAGCCGCTTCTCGGGCTGCGCGGTGGGCTTCAAGGTGCACAACGACGTGGTCGAGGGCGGCGGTTCGGTCTATGTCGGCTCCGACGCGCCGGCCATCGTCCTGCCCGAGTGGCAGGCCGCGCCCCACCTCGGCCCGCAGGGGCTGAACATCCGCACCTTCGACATTCCGCTGGTGGGCGAGGAGCGGCTGGTCAACCACCGGCTGCCGGCCGCCGTGGCCTACGCGCGCGCCAACCGGCTCAATTACGTGCTGCAGGACGTGCCGGGCGCGCGGCTCGGCGTGCTGTCGGCCGGCAAGTCCTTCCAGGACGTGATGCAGGCCCTGGCCGAGATGGGCCTGGGCGAGGCGCGCCAGAAGGAGCTGGGTCTGCGCGTGGGCAAGGCCGGGCTGATCTGGCCGCTGGACCCGGAGTTCGTGCGCGAATTCGCTCAGGGGCTGGACGCCATCCTCGTGGTCGAGGAAAAGCGCGGAATCCTGGAGGACCAGGTCAAGGGCATCCTGTACGACCTGCGCCTGCCCAGCCCCCCGCGCGTGGTCGGCAAGTACGACGCCGCGCAGGCCTTCGCGCCCGAGCGCGGCGGCGTGGTGCTGCAGGGCTGGGGCGAGCTCTCGCCCACGCAGGTCATGCACGCCATCCGCGCGCAACTGCTCAGGCTCCATCCCGGCCTGCCCGAGATGGCGCTGCCGCCTGTGTCGAACAAGCTGCCGGGCCTGCCCGACCCGGCCTCGCCCAACCGCAACCCCGGCTTCTGCTCGGGCTGCCCGCACAACCGCTCGACCAAGGTGCCCGACGGCTCGCGCGCCATGGTCGGCATCGGCTGCCACGGCATGGCCGTGCTCAACGACCCGGTCAAGACGCCGCCGATGTTCACGCAGATGGGCGCCGAGGGCATGCACTGGCTGGGCCAGCACCACTTCACGAGCGAGAAGCACGTGTTCGCCAACATCGGCGACGGCACCTACTTCCACTCGGGCTTCCTCGCCATCCGCGCGGCCATCGCGGCCAAGGTCAACATCACCTACAAGGTGCTGGTCAACGGCTTCGTGTCGATGACGGGCGGCCAGCCCATCGACGGCGAGCTGAGCGTGCGGCAGATCGTGGCCGAGCTGATGGCCGAAGGCGTGAGGGACATCTTCGTGCTGACCGACGAACTGGAAAAGCACCCGGCCGGCAGCCTGCCCGCCGGCGTGCCGGTGCTGTACCGCGCCGAGCTGGACACGGTGATGCTCAAATGCCGCGAGCTGGCCGGCGTGTCCGTCATCGTCTACGACCAGCCCTGCGCCACCGAGCGCCGCCGCCTGCGCAAGCGCGGCAAGTGGGCCGACCCCGACAAGCGCACCTTCATCAACCCGGCGGTGTGCGAGGGCTGCGGCGACTGCTCCAAGGCCAGCAACTGCATGTCGGTCGAGCCGCTGGAGACGCCGTTCGGCCGCAAGCGCAAGATCAACCAGAGCTCGTGCAACAAGGACTACTCCTGCGTCGAGGGCTTCTGCCCGAGCTTCGTCACCGTCAAGGGCGGCAAGCTGCGCAAGGCCAGGAAGGGCGGCGTGGGCGCGGGCGGCGACTGGCCCGCTCTGCCCGAGCCCGCGCTGCCCGCGCTCACGGGAGCGTTCTCGGTGCTGATCACCGGCGTGGGCGGCACCGGCGTGGTCACCATCGGCCAGGTGCTGGGCATGGCCGCGCACCTGGACGGGCTGGCCTGCTCGGTGCTCGACGTGACCGGCCTGGCGCAGAAGTACGGCGCGGTGATGTCGCACCTGCGCATCGCCCGGAGTGCCGGGCACCTGCACGCCACGCGCATCGCCACGGCGGAAGCCGACACGCTGATCGGCTGCGACCTCGTGGTGAGCTCCGGCGACGAAGCGCTGGCGCGCGTCGGCCTGGGCCGCACCCGCGTGGTGGTGGCCACCGACCTCGTGCCCACCACCGACTTCTCGCGCAACCCCGACTGGCGCATGGACCCGGCGGCGCTGACCCAGCGTATCCGCGAGCGCTGCGGCAGCGGCCAGTTGCTGGCGCTCGACGGCCTGCGCATCGCCAGCCAGCTCATGGGCGACACCATCGCCGCCAACATGTTCATGCTGGGCGCGGCCTGGCAGGCGGGCGCGGTGCCGCTGTCGCACGAGGCCATCATGCGCGCCATCGAGCTCAACGGCACGCAGATCGACTTCAACAAGACCGCCTTCCTCTGGGGCCGGCGCGCCGCCGTGGACCTGGCGGCAGTGGAAAAAGCCGCCAGCGCGGGCAGCATCGTCCAGATCGTGCCGCGCATCGACATGTCGCTTTCCGCCGTGGTCCAGCGCTCCATGGACTACCTCACCGCGTACCAGGATGCCGCCTACGCGAACCGCTACAAGGCGCTGGTGGACAAGGCCGTGGCCGCCGAGACCCCGCTGGGCCTGGACAAGCGTTTCAGCACGGCCGTGGCGCGCTACTACTTCAAGCTGCTGGCGATCAAGGACGAGTTCGAGGTCGCGCGCCTGTACGCCAGCGACGAGTTCAGGCAGCAGATCGAAGGCGTGTTCGAGGGCGACTACAAGCTGCACTTCAATGTCGGCGCCTGGCCCTTCGGCGGCGTGGACAAGAACGGCAAGCCTTGCAAGAAGGAAGTGGGGCCGTGGCTGATGAAGGCCTTCGGCCTGCTCAAGCACTTCAAGGGCCTGCGCGGCACCATGCTCGACCCCTTCCGCAACAACGCCGAGCGCCGGCTCGCGCTGCGCCTGCTGCAAGAGTACGAGCGCGAGGTCGAGGGCCTGATCGCTGGCCTGAGCGCGGCGAACCACGAGGTGTCCGCCCAGATCGCGGCCCTGCCCGAGCACATCCGCGGCTATGGCCACGTGCGCGAGCAGCACGCCGAGAAGGTGGCCCGGCAGCGTGAGCAACTGCGGGCCGCGCTGGCGCAGGCCTGAGAAAAGAAGCGCCATGGACCTGATCGGCGAACTGCGCCAACTGGTGGGCGGCAGCGGCGTGCTGGACGCCGCCGAGCTTGCCACCCGCCCGGCCGGGGCCTTCCGGCCCGAGCACCTGCAGGCGCGCGCGCTGGTGCGGCCGGCCTCGACCCGGGAGGTGTCGGACGTGCTGCGCTGGTGCCATGCGCATGGCATCCCGGTCGTGGCCCAGGGCGGCCTCACCGGCCTGGTGCGCGGCGCCGACGCCGCGCCCGGCGAGCTCATCCTGTCGCTGGAGCGCATGCGCGCGATCGAATCCATAGACCCGCGGCAGCGCACCGCCACCGTGCAGGCCGGCGTCACGCTGCAGGCGCTGCAGGAGGCGGTGGACGCGCAGGGCCTGGCCTACCCGCTGGACCTGGGCGCGCGCGGCAGCGCCACGCTGGGCGGCACGGCCGCCACCAACGCCGGCGGTAACCGCGTGATCCGCTACGGCATGACGCGCGACATGGTGCTGGGCCTGGAGGCCGTGCTGGCCGACGGCACCGTGGTCTCCTCCATGCACCCGCTGATCAAGAACAACACCGGCTACGACCTCAAGCAGTTGTTCATCGGCTCCGAAGGTACGCTGGGCGTGATCACCCGCCTGGTGCTGCGCCTGCGCGAGAAGCCCACGGCCAGCCACGCGGCCCTGGTCGGGCTCGAGAGCTTCGGGCACGTGGCGGGCTTCCTGCGCCACATGGACCGCGCGCTGGGCGGCAGCCTGTCGGCCTTCGAGGTCATGTGGCAGTCGTTCTACCGGCTCGTGACCTCGCCGCCGGCCCAGGGCGTGCCGCCCATCGGCCAGGACCACCCGTTCTACGTGCTGGTGGAGAGCCAGGGCAGCCACCGCGAGCGCGACGGCCAGCGCTTCGAAACCGCGATGGAGGCCGCGTTCGAGGATGGCCTGATCGCCGACGCCGCCATCGCGCAGTCCGAGGCCGACGTGCACGCCTTCTGGCGCCTGCGCGACGACGTGGGGCAGGTGGTGCACGGCGGCTATCCGGTCACCTTCGACATCTCGCTGCCCATCGCCGAGATGGAGGGCTTCACCCGCCGTATCGCCGAGGCGCTGCCGCGCGAGATCGGCGACGGGCACCGGCTGTTCATCTTCGGCCACCTGGGCGACGGCAACCTGCACGTGGTGGTGCAGGTGCCCATGGCCCGCTGCGACGCGCTCAAACCCCGGGTGGAGGCCCTGGTCTACGGCGGCGTGGGCGCGGTGGGCGGCTCGGTCTCGGCCGAGCACGGCATCGGCCTGGACAAGCGCCGCTGGCTGGCGCTGAGCCGCAGCCCGGCCGAGCTCGCGCTGATGTGCGCCGTCAAGGCCGCGCTCGACCCGAAGGGCATCCTGAACCCGGGCAAGTTGTTCGAGGCCGCCTGAATCCAGTTTTCCACCTTTCTCAAGGAGTTTCCATGTCCGAAACCTCCGGCGCGCTGCCCGTCCTGACCACCCTGGCGCTGCCCCCGGCCCTGATCGAGGCCGCGCGCGCCAAGGGCCTGGACCTGCTGGGCCCGCTGCACCGCACCGACCCCGCCGCGTTCGCCGCGTGCGCCAGCAGCATCACCGCCGTGCTCACCAGCGCCGACGCGGCGGTGGACGCGGCCCTGATGGACCAGTTGCCGCGCCTGCGGCTCGTCAGCGTGATCGGCGTCGGCTACGACGGCGTGGACGTGGCGGCGGCGCGCGCACGCGGCGTGGTGGTCACCCACACGCCCGACGTGCTCAACGACGACGTGGCCGACCTCGCTCTGGGCCTGATGCTGGCCGTCGTGCGCCAGATTCCGGCGGCCGACCGCTTCGTGCGCGAGGGCTGCTGGCCGCAGGGGCCCATGCCCGTGGCGCGCAAGCTCAGCGGCGCGCGCTGTGGCCTGGTGGGCATGGGGCGCATCGGCCAGGCCATCGCCCAGCGTGCGGCGGCCTTCCAGATGGAGATCGCCTACACGGCGCGCGCCCCCAAGAACGATCTGCCCTACCTGTTCGAGCCCGACCTGCGCGCGCTGGCCGGGAGGAGCGACGTGCTGGTCGTGATCACGCCGGGCGGCGCGGCCACGCGCCACCTGATCGACGCCGAGGTGCTGCGCGCCCTGGGACCGCAGGGCGTGCTGATCAATGTGGCGCGCGGCTCGGTCGTGGATGAGGCGGCGCTGATCGATGCGCTGGAGCAGGGCGCCATCGCCGGCGCCGGCCTGGACGTGTTCGAGGACGAGCCGCGGGTGCCCGAGCGCCTGCGTGCTCTGCCCCATGTGGTGCTCACGCCGCACGTGGGCAGCGCCACGGCCCAGACCCGCCAGGCCATGGCCGGTTTGGCGCTGGGCAACCTGGTCACGCTGCGCATGGGGCAGCCGCCGCTGACGCCCGTGCCCGAATGCCGCGCCACCGCCGGCGTTGCCGCATGTTGAGGGGCTTCCGATGAGCACACCCATCACCTGTATCGAAGACCTGCGCGTGCTGGCGCAAAAGCGCGTGCCGAAGATGTTCTACGACTACGCCGATTCGGGCAGTTGGACCGAGGGCACCTACCGCTCCAACGAGGCGGATTTCCAGTCCATCAAGTTCCGCCAGCGCGTCGCCATCGACATGGACGGGCGCAGCACCGCCAGCACCTTGCTGGGCCACGCCGTGGCCATGCCCGTGGCGCTGGCCCCCGTGGGCGCCCTGGGCATGCAGCACGCCGAGGGCGAAATCCTGGCGGCGCGCGCGGCCAAGGCCTTCGGCGTGCCGTTCACGCTCTCCACCATGGGCATCTGCAGCCTGGAGGACGTGGCGCGCGAGGCCGGCGAGGGCTTCTGGTTCCAGCTCTACGTGATGCGCGACCGCGCCTTTGCCCGGCAGCTTATCGCGCGCGCCCAGGCCGTGAGGTGCCCGGTGCTGGTGCTCACGCTCGACCTCTCGCTGGTGGGCCAGCGCCACAAGGACATCAAGAACGGCCTGACCGACCCCTCGCGCATGACGTTCAAGCAGTTGCTGCAGATCGCGCGCCATCCGCGCTGGGCGTTGGGCATGGCCCGTTCCCGGCACAAGGCGTTCGGCAACGTGGTGGGCCACGCGCCGGGCATCCAGACCATGGCCGACATGGCGCGCTGGAAGGGCGGAGAGCTCGATCCCTCGCTCAACTGGACCGACGTGGCCGAGATACGCAAGCTCTGGCAGGGCCGGCTGGTGCTCAAGGGCATCCAGGACGTGGAGGACGCCAAGCTCGCCGTGCTGATCGGGGCCGACGCCATCGTCGTCAGCAACCATGGCGGGCGGCAATTGGATGGCGCCGAGTCCAGCATCCGCGCGCTGCCCGCCATCGTGGACGCGGTGGGCCACCAGATCGAGGTCTGGATGGATGGCGGCGTGCGCGGCGGACAGGACGTGCTCAGGGCCCGTGCTCTGGGCGCGCGCGGCTGCATGGTCGGCCGCGCCTTCGTCTACGGCCTGGGCGCGATGGGCGAGGCGGGCGTGACCCGGGCCTTGCAGATCATCCGCAACGAACTCGACCTGACCATGGCCTTCTGCGGCCACACCGACATCGAGACGGTGAACCGAGACATCCTGCTGCAGGGCGCGCCCCGCATACCGGCATGAAACACCTGACGATATTCACCCGCCTGGAGGAAATGGCCGCCGCGGCCAGCAGACCCCACGGCCAGGCGCGGGAACTGGTGCAGTCCGTCGCCGTGCTCCAGCTGGACCAGGGGCCTGGCGCTGGCGCAGCGCCCGCCCACGCCGCAGCCGCCCTGGCGCATGCCCCGCGAGGCCGTCCGCCGCAGATCAGCCGTTCGTGACCTTTCACTTTCCAGGAGACTTCCATGTCCACGATCACCCTCCGCAAGAACAGCGACATCCTCACCAACAGCCCCAGCGAGATCATGAACCTCGCGCGCAAGGGCCTGCTGCACGGCGCCGGCTACGCATCCGCGCGGCTGGCGACGCGCCCGCTGATCGCCATCGCCAACTCGCACACCGAGCTGACCACCGGCCATTCGCACCTCGACAAGCTGGCCAAGCGCGTGCGCGACGGCATCATCGCCGCCGGCGGCGAGGCGGCCGAGTTCAACGTGCCCGCGCCCTGCGATGGCCTGGCCATGGGGCACGACGGCATGCGCTACGTGCTCGCGCAGCGCGACCTGATCGCCGACATCTGCGAGATGCACCTGCGTTCGCAACCCTACGATGGCGTGGTCTTCATCGCCGGCTGCGACAAGATCAACCCCGGCATGATGATGGCCATGGCGCGGCTGGACCTGCCGGCGCTCTACCTGGCCGCCGGCCCGGGGCAGAACGACATCCGCCACCAGGTCGATTTCCGCCAGCAGTCGATCGACCACGGGCTGTACTTCGACACGCCCGAGCTGCTGGGCAAGACCGTGACCTGCGCCACCTGCGGTTCGTGCGAGATCATGGGCACGGCCAACACCTTCCAGTGCCTGGCCGAGGCGTTCGGCATCTGCATCCCCGGCTCGTCCAACATCCCCGGTTTCCACACCGACAAGCTGGAGGCCGCGCGCGCCACCGGCGAGCGCATCGTCGCCATGGTCGGCGAGAAGCTCAACGCGCGCCAGATGTTCACCGAGGCGGCGTTCCGCAACGCCATCACCACCTGCATGGCGATCGGCGGCTCGACCAACGCCGCGCTGCACCTGCCGGCCATCGCCCATGCGGCCGGTGTGCGCCTGAGCGCGGCCGACTTCGACGCCGCCGCCGACGTGCCCACGCTGCTGGGCATCGTACCCAACGGCCCCTGGGGCATCTACGACATGTTCGTCGCGGGCGGCATGCCGGCGGTGTTGAAGCGCCTCGCGCCGCTGCTCGACACCTCGTGCATGACCGTGACCGGCCAGCCGCTGGCCGATACGCTGGAACGCGCGGTGGTGAAGAACCCGCGCGTGATCCCGCCGCTCACCCAGCCGTTCCGCCCCAAGGCCGGCATCGTCGTGCTGCGCGGCAACCTGGCGCCGGACACCGCCGTCATCAAGTCCTCCGGCGTGGACGGGGACATGCTGGTGTGCTCGGGCCCGGCGCGCTGCTTCGACACCGAGGTGGATGCGCAACTGGCCATCAACCGCGGCGAGGTGGCCGACGGCTCGGTCATCGTGCTGCGCTACCTGGGCCCCAAGGGCGCGCCCGGCATGCCCGAGATGCTGGCCATCACCGCCTCGCTCAAGCTCAAGGGCCTGCGCAAGACCGCACTGGTGACGGACGGGCGCTTCTCGGGCGGCACCAACGGCCCCTGCGTGGGCCACGTCTGCCCCGAGGCCAGCGACGGCGGGCCGATCGCGCTGGTGCAGGATGGCGACATCATCGAGATCGACATCCCCGCCAAGCGCCTGACCCTGCGCGTGGACGAGGCCACGCTGGCCGCGCGCCGCGCTGCCTGGACGCCAGTGCTGCGCGAGGCGCCGCACGGCTTCCTGCAGCGCTACCGCAGGCACGTGCGCCCGGCGTCGGAGGGCGCGGTGCTGGACTGACACGCCGGCGGCGGCGGCGGGGGAGGGCGGGCGACATAACGCGCACTCTCCGGCCCATCCCCCGCGCCCAGGCGGAGTGTCCGCGCGAGGAAGGGCACCGTACCCGCCTGGCCCGCCCTGGGGCCTGGGTCTCGGCGACCGGCGAAAGATGCGCGCAAGTAAAATGCGCGGTTTGTCTTCCCGAACCCAGAAAGCCCTGCCATGAGCCTGAAATGCGGCATCGTGGGCCTGCCCAACGTGGGCAAGTCCACTCTCTTCAACGCCCTCACCAAGGCGGGCATTGCCGCCGAGAACTATCCTTTTTGCACCATCGAGCCCAACACTGGCGTGGTCGAGGTGCCCGACCCGCGCCTGACGGCGCTGTCCGAAGTCGTCCAGCCCGAGCGCGTGGTGCCGGCCATCGTCGAGTTCGTGGACATCGCCGGCCTGGTGGCGGGCGCTTCCAAGGGCGAGGGCCTGGGCAACCAGTTCCTGGCCCACATCCGCGAGACCGATGCCATCGTCAACGTGGTGCGCTGCTTCGAGGACCCGAACGTGATCCATGTGGCTGGCCGCGTGGACCCCATCGCCGACATCGAAGTCATCCAGACCGAGCTGTGCCTGGCCGACCTGGCCACCGTCGAGAAGGCGCTCAACCGCTACAGCAAGGCCGCCAAGAGCGGCAACGACAAGGAAGCGGCCAAGCTGGTCGCGTTGCTCACGCCGATCCAGGCCGCGCTCAACGAGGGCAAGCCCGCGCGCACGATCGTGGTCAGCAAGGAAGACGCGCCCCTGCTCAAGCAGTTCTGCCTGATCACGGCCAAGCCCGCGATGTTCGTCGGCAACGTGAGCGAGGACGGCTTCGAGAACAACCCGCTGCTCGACCGCCTCAAGGAATACGCCGCCGCGCAGAACGCGCCCGTGGTTGCCATCTGCGCCAAGATCGAGGCCGAGATGGCCGAGATGAGCGACGATGACCGCGCCATGTTCCTGGAAGAGATGGGCCTGGAGGAACCGGGCCTGAACCGCCTGATCCGCGCGGGCTACGACCTGCTGGGCCTGCAGACCTACTTCACCGCGGGCGTGAAGGAGGTGCGCGCCTGGACCATCCACAAGGGCGACACCGCTCCCCAGGCGGCCGGCGTGATCCACGGCGACTTCGAGCGCGGTTTCATTCGCGCGCAGACGATTTCGTTCGACGACTTCATCCAGTACAAGGGCGAGCAGGGCGCCAAGGACGCGGGCAAGATGCGCGCAGAGGGCAAGGAGTACGTCGTCAAGGATGGCGATGTGATGAACTTCCTGTTCAACGTGTAGGGAGCTCGTTCCTGCTGGTCAAGATCACTGGCAGCGGAAGCACCGCTCGCCCGGATCAAGCAAGGCATCCTACCCCGTCCATGGCCGGCAGCGGGTCGAGTAGCGCGTAGCCGAGTCCGAGGTGCGGCGTCGTGGCAATCGAGCAACGCAACGGCGCTGCACTTCGGGGTTGAGTCAGCTCCTGCGTCCCCCTTCCCCCCCGAGCTGAGGGGGGGGCAATCGGCAAATCTAGGCCAATCTCCGGCCTGTGTTTTTAAGAAATACAGCGAGGAGATTCCCATGCCTTTTGATACCGTCAGCGTCACCCCGAGTGCCTACAGCTACCCCCTCCTGATCAAGCAGTTGCTTCATACGGCGCTCGCCGTGTCCAAGGACCAGGAGATCGTTTACCGCGATAGCGCGCGTTTTTCCTACCAGGAGTTCCGGCAGCGTATCGGCCGGCTGGCCAATGCCTTGAGCGCCCAGGGGGTCGAGCCGGGCAATACGGTGGCGATGATGGACTGGGACAGCCATCGCTACCTGGAGTGCTTCTTTGCCGTCCCGATGATGGGCGCGGTGCTGCAGACCGTGAATATCCGTCTTTCGCCGGAGCAGATCCTCTACACGCTGAATCACGCCAAGGCCGATGTCGTGCTGGTGAACGCCGAGTTCATTCCGGTGCTGGCGGGTATCAAGGATCAGCTGGAGACGGTGAAGAAATTCATCCTGATCAGCGACGACGGTACCGAGCTGGCATCGGTGCAGGTGCCTTGCGTGGGCGAGTACGAGTCTTTGCTGGCCGCGCAGTCCGCCGACTACGACTTCCCCGATTTTGACGAGAACACCCGCGCCACCACCTTCTACACGACCGGAACGACGGGCCTGCCGAAGGGGGTTTATTTCAGCCATCGCCAGCTGGTGCTGCATTCGCTGGCCGTGGCGGCGCATCTGGGTTCCGCGCCCGAGCAGGGGCGCTTGCATCGTGGCGACGTGTACATGCCCATCACCCCGATGTTCCATGTCCATGCCTGGGGGTTGCCCTACATCGCCACCATGCTCGGCCTGAAGCAGGTCTATCCGGGCCGTTATGCGCCGGATACCCTGGCAAAGTACATCCGCGACGAGAAGGTGACCTTCTCCCATTGCGTGCCGACCATCCTGCACATGCTGCTGTCGAGTCCGGCCGCCAAGGATGTCGATTTCTCCAACTGGAAGGTGATTATCGGCGGTTCCGCCTTCCCCAAGGGCATGGCTGCCATGGCGCTGGCGCGCGGCATCGACGCTTTCGCGGGCTACGGCATGTCGGAGACCTGCCCGATCCTGACCATCGCGAGCGTGCCTTCGGACGTGGCCGCTGACGACCTGGACCGCCAGGCCGACCTGCGCATCAAGACGGGCTACCCGATTCCGCTGGTCGATCTGCGCACGGTCGATGGCGACATGCGCGATACGCCGCGCGATGGCAAGAGTTCCGGCGAGATCGTCGTCCGTGCACCCTGGCTGACCATGGGCTATCTGCACAACCCGGCGGCCTCCGAGGACCTCTGGGCCGATGGGCGCCTGCATACCGGCGACATCGGAGTGATCGACGGCAACGGCTGCCTGCAGGTTACCGACCGCCTGAAGGATGTGATCAAGACGGGCGGCGAATGGGTTTCTTCGCTGGAGCTCGAAAACATCATTTCGCAGCACCCGGCGGTCAACGAGGTCGCCGTCATCGGGATCAAGGACGAGAAGTGGGGCGAGCGTCCGATGGCGCTGGTCGTCCTCAAGGATGGCCAGGAGGCCACGCCGGATGACATCAAGGGCATCGTCAAGAAGTTCGCCGAGGACGGGCATATCTCGCGCTATGCGATACCCGAGCAGGTGCGCTTCGTCCAGACGCTGGCCCGGACCAGCGTCGGCAAGATCAACAAGAAGGCTATTCGCGAAGAGCTGGCATCCTGAAGGCCAGGCCGAGGGAGTTGGAAGTGACTCAGTTGCATGTAAAGCAAGCAGCCGTCCTCGGGGCCGGCGTCATGGGGGCGCAGATTGCCGCGCACCTTGCCAACGCAGGCCTTCAGGTTGTCCTGTTCGACCTGGCCGCGAAAGAAGGCGACAAGAGCGGCATCGTCAAAAAGGCCATCGATGGCTTGAAGAAGCTCGAGCCAGCGCCGTTGGCGAGCAAAGCTGCTTTGAAATACATCGTCGCGGCCAATTACGACGAGCACCTGCCCTTGCTCGCGGATTGCGACCTGGTCATCGAGGCCATTGCCGAGCGCGTGGACTGGAAGAATGACCTGTACGCCAGGATCGCGCCGTTCCTGTCGGCGACCGCCATCGTCGCCTCCAACACCTCCGGCCTGTCGATCAACGCGCTGGCCGACGGCCTGCCGGCCGAAATCCGGCCGCGCTTTTGCGGCATCCACTTCTTCAATCCGCCGCGCTACATGCGCCTGGTCGAGATCATCGCCACCGAGACGACCGGTGCCGGAACGCTCGACGCGCTTGAGACCTGGTTGACCTCCCGGCTTGGCAAGGGCGTGGTGCGTGCACTCGACACGCCGAATTTCGTGGCCAACCGGATCGGCGTCTTCTCCATCCTGGCCGTGATGCACCACACGCAGCGTTTCGAACTGGGATTCGATACGGTCGATGCGCTGACCGGCCCGAAAATCGGCCGGCCGAAAAGCGCCACCTACCGTACCGCCGATGTGGTCGGCCTCGATACCCTGGCCCATGTCATCCGCACCATGCAGGCCACCCTGCCGGACGACCCGTGGCATTGCCATTTCAAGGTGCCGGCCTGGCTCGATGCGCTGATCGAGAAAGGGGCGTTGGGCCAGAAGAGCAAAGGCGGTATTTTCCGCAAGGCCGGCAAGGCCATCCACGTCCTCGACCTGGGCCGTCAGGATTGGCGGCCGTCCACCGGAGAGGCGAGCCCCGAGGTGGCTGCCATCCTCAAGGAGCGCGACCCGCACACCCGCTTTGCCCGATTGCGCGAGTCTACGGACCGGCAGGCCCGGTTCCTGTGGGCCATTTTCCGGGATGTATTCCACTACGCTGCCGTGCAGCTCGAATCGGTTGCCGACAATGCGCGCGATCTCGATCTGGCGATGCGCTGGGGCTTCGGCTGGGCACTCGGGCCATTCGAAATTTGGCAGTCCGCCGGCTGGGCCGACATCGCGCAGGCCATCGTTGCCGACATCGCGGCCGGCGAGGCGATGAGCAGCGCGCCGCTGCCGGACTGGGTCTTCGATGGCCGCAGTGGCGTGCATGCGCCGGCGGGTTCCTGGTCGGCAAGCCGCAAGCTCGATGTGCCGCCGTCCTCCCTGCCGGTGTACCAGCGCCAGCTCTTCCCGGCGCGCGTGCTCGGCGATGGTTCGCCCGCGCCCGGGCAATCCGGCGAGACGCTCTACGAGAACGAAGGCGTCCGTCTGTGGCGTTTGCCGGCGGTCGATGCGGGCATCGGCATCCTCTCGTTCAAGTCGAAGATGCATGCCATCGGCGCCGATGTCCTCGCCGGCCTGCAGGAATCCCTTCGTCTGGCGGAAAGAACGCTGTCCGGCGTGGTCCTCTGGCACGATGCTCCCTTTGCCGTCGGCGCCAACCTGGCGGAGATCGGCGGAGCCTGCGCCAGCGGGGATTTCGCCAGGCTCGAAGGCTATGTCGAGGATTTCCAGCGCGCCAGCCTCGCCATCAAATACGCTCCGGTGCCGGTGGTTGCCGCCGTGCAGGGCATGGCCCTTGGGGGCGGGTGCGAGTTCGCCATGCACGCGGCGCGCCGGGTCCTCGCGCTGGAGAGCTACATGGGCCTCGTCGAGGCTGGCGTCGGCTTGATCCCGGCCGGCGGCGGCTGCAAGGAACTGGCGCTGCAGGCGGCCGAATGGGCCAGCCGCACGGCGACGCCGAATGATCTGCTGGCCTTTCTGCAGCCTGCATTCATGAACATTGCGACGGGCAAGGTCTCGAAGAGCGCCCCGGAGGCGGTCGGCTACGGCTTCGCCCGGGCGGCGGATACGGTGCTTTTCAACGCGGATGAACTGCTTTACGTCGCCATCCATGAGGCCCGTGCCCTGGCCACGGCAGGTTACGCGCCGAAGCCGATGGCGCGGGGCATTCCGGTGGCAGGCCGGGCCGGTATCGCCAGCCTGGATATGGCGCTTATCAACATGCGCGACGGCGCCATGATCTCGGCCTACGACTACCAGGTCGCCCGCGCCGCAGCGGTTGCCCTGTGCGGCGGCGAGATCGATGCTGGCAGCCTGGTCGACGAGGCATGGCTGCTGGCCGTCGAGCGCCAACTGTTCGTCGGGTTGCTCAAGAACCCCGAAACCCAGGCCCGGATCAAGCACATGCTGGAAACCGGCAAGGTGCTCCGCAACTGATCCGCGCCAAGAGAGACGACATGAGCCAACAGATTCAAGAAGCCTACATCGTCGCGGCGACACGTCTGCCGGTGGCCAAGCGCAACGGCATGTTCAGGAACGTCAGGCCGGATGACATGCTGGCCCATGCCATCCGTTCCGTCGTTGCCCAGGCGCCGGGTGTCGATCCGGCGCGCATCGGCGATGTCATCGTCGGCTGCGCCATACCGGAGGCCGAGCAGGGCATGAACGTCGCCCGGATCGGCGCCTTGCTGGCAGGCCTGCCGAATACCGTTCCGGGCATCACCATCAACCGCTTCTGCTCTTCCGGCCTGCAGGCCGTGGCCGACGCCGCCAACCAGATACGTCTCGGCCTGGCCGACGTGATGATCGCTGCAGGCACGGAATCGATGAGCGCGATGTCCAACATCATGGGCAACAAGGTCCTGCCCAACCCGGCGGTGTTCTCCGACGAGAACCTCGGCATCGCCTATGGCATGGGACTGACCGCCGAACGTGTTGCCGAACAGTGGCAGATCAGCCGCGCGCAGCAGGATGCTTTCGCCGAAATGTCCCATCGCAAGGCTTGCACGGCCATTGCAGCCGGTCATTTCAAGGCCGAGATTTCACCCTATACCGTGCATGACCATCTGCCGGATCTGGACACCGGCGAGATCCGGCAACGTCAGCGCAGGCCGGAGAACGATGAGGGCGCACGCGCCGATATCTCCATCGAGAAACTGGCCAAATTGCGGACCGTCTTCCACGCCAAGGGATCGGTGACTGCGGGCAACGCTTCGCAGATGTCCGATGGTGCGGCCGCGGTCATGCTCGTTTCGGAGAGAGTCCTGAAAGAGCACGGCCTGACACCCCTGGCCCGCTTTGCCGGCTATGCCGTCGGTGGCGTGGCACCGGAAATCATGGGGGTTGGGCCGATCGTGGCCATTCCCAAGGTTTTGCGGCAAACCGGCATCCGCCAGCAGGATCTGGACTGGATCGAACTGAACGAAGCCTTCGCGGCGCAGGCGCTGGCCGTGGTCAAGGAGCTCGATCTCGACCTGGACAGGATCAATCCGCTGGGTGGAGCCATTGCACTCGGCCACCCGCTCGGTGCCACAGGCGCCATCCGCACCGCCACACTGGTGCACGGCATGCGCCGTGCCGGCGGCAAGTACGGTTTGATCAGCATGTGCATCGGCACGGGCATGGGCGCGGCCGGCGTTTTTGAACGAATTTGAATCGGACAACAAAAGGAAGACAGCAACATGAGTGACTACAAGGCACCCGTGAAGGACATGCGTTTCGTCATGGACGAAATTGTCGGATTGCACGAGATCAACTGCCTGCCAGGCTTCGAGGAAGCGACGCCGGACATGGCAGATGCCGTCCTCGAGGAGGCGGCCAGATTTACCGGCGAGGTTCTCGCTCCCCTCAATCGGCTCGGTGACACTCAGGGCTGCACACTGGGAGCAAACGGCGTGGCGACCCCGGAAGGCTGGAAGGAAGCCTACAAGGCGTTCTGCGACGGGGGCTGGAATGGCCTCAGCTCGCCAGTGGAATTCGGCGGCCAGGGGTTGCCGGAAACTTTCGGCATTGCCGTCAAGGAAATGGCGGCCTCGGCCAACCTGTCGTTCTCGCTGTGTTCCATGCTCACCGGCGGCGCCGTCGCGGCCTTGCTGACCTGCGCCAGCGACGAACTGAAGGCGGTCTATCTGGAAAAGATGATCACCGGCGAATGGACCGGCACGATGAACCTGACGGAGCCGAATGCCGGTTCCGACCTCGCCCTGATCCGCTCGCGCGCCGAGCCGCAGGCCGACGGCAGCTACCGTGTCTTCGGCCAGAAGATCTTCATCACCTACGGCGACCACGACATGACGGACAACATCGTCCACCTCGTGCTCGCCCGCCTGCCCGATGCGCCGGCCGGCGTGCGCGGCATCTCGCTGTTCCTGGTGCCCAAGTTCCTGGTGAATGCCGACGGCTCGCTCGGCGCGCGCAACGATGCCCACTGCGTCTCTATCGAGCACAAGCTGGGCATCCACGCCAGCCCGACCTGCGTGCTGGCCTTCGGCGACAACGGCGGCGCGGTCGGCTATCTGCTGGGCGAAGCCAATCGCGGCCTCGAATACATGTTCATCATGATGAACGAGGCCCGCCTCGGCGTCGGCCTGCAGGGCATCGCCCTCGGCGAACGCGCCTACCAGCAGGCGCTGGCGTATGCCCGCGAGCGCAAGCAGGGCCGCGATGCGGTGACCGGCGAGGCGCTGGTCACCATCGACCGCCACCCGGACGTGCGCCGCATGCTGATGCTGATGAAATCGCGCGTCGAAGCCTGCCGCGCCGTGGCCTATTACACGGCCGGCCTGCTGGACCGGGCGCATGCCGGGGCGGATGCCGGGCAGAAGCAGCGTGACCTGTTCCTGGCGGAATTCATGATCCCCATCGTCAAGGGCGGCAGCACCGAGATGGGCATCGACGTCACCTCCCTGGGTATCCAGGTGCACGGCGGCATGGGCTTCATCGAGGAAACCGGCGCCGCGCAGCACTGGCGCGACTCGCGCATCACCACCATCTACGAGGGCACCACCTGCATCCAGGCCAACGATCTGATCTTCCGCAAGCTGGCGCGTGACCAGGGCGCCACCGCCAAGGTGGTCTTCGGCGAAGTGGCGGCCACGGCCCGGGCTCTGTCGGAATCGGAACGCCCGGAATTGCAGGCCATGGGCCAGCGACTCGGCGCTGCGTTGCCGGCCTGGATCGAGACCACCGAATGGCTGCTTGCGAACGCCAAGAGTGGTATCTCCGGCGTGCTGACCGCGGCCGTGCCTTATTTGCACATGGCCGCGGGCGTCTGCGGCGCCTGGGTGATGGGAAAGGCGGCCCTCGCCTCTGCGGCTCGCCTGCAGGATCAGGGGGATGCGCAGTTCTACCGGAACAAGATTGCCACGGCCCGCTTCTATGCCGACCAGATCCTGCCCCAGGTCGACGCCTGGGCGGCAACGGTGATGGCCGGGGATGCCGCTATCGAGGGTATCGGTACCGAATTGTTCGATTGATGGTGCCGGCACTCGAAAGGGTGCTGGCAGAAGCCACTCTGCGGACTCTGCGAAGCCTCTCTCTTTGCAGTAGTCGCCTTGGAGGGGGGATCCCCCCTCTTTTTTTGCCTATCGACGGTTGGGTGCGTCCATGGAGTCGGTTGCCTTAATCGAGCGATTGCAGCATCGCCTTCAGCAGTACGTCCGGGGGCTGGGCGCCGGACAGGGCGAGGCGATGGTTGAAGACATAGTAGGGAACACCGGATACGTTGTGGTTTGAGGGGCGTGGACGACCTTGCCCGAGGGCCTGGGTCAGCTGACGGTCATCGAGCGCAGCACCGCATTCGTTGGCAATCGCGATGAGCACGGTCGTATCCCCGATATCCCGGCCTTCCATGAAATAGCCCTGGAACAGCTTTTCGATCAGACGCTCCGTCAGGGCATCGTCACCGGACTGGGCGACGAGACCGATCAGCCGGTGTGCGGCCAGGGTGTTCGGCATCACGGCGATTTTTTCGAAAGCGAATTCGATGCCGGCAGGACGCCCGGCCTCCCGGACTTGCGAACGCCGGGCGGCAACGGCCAGTGCGCTGCCCAGGCGGTGTTCGTAGAACTCCTGATAGGGCAGCCCGTTGAGCGGCGTGTCCGGCAGCAGCGGGAACGAGTGCCAGCGAACCTGGGGCTGTAGATCGGGCCGGCTGGCCCGGAACTGTTGCAGGGCACTGGCCAGGTGCCGTTTGCCAATCAGGCACCAGGGGCAGATCAGGTCGAAATAGACGTCAATGGTCAGGCCAGTGTTCATGATGATTTCGGGTGGCGCGAAGCGATGGGAAGTGGCGTGGCAGGCGGCTGGCGCCGGACGTTCCGGTCCAGCAGTACCGCCACGCCGCCGATGAGGGTGAGTGCGCCGGTGCCCAGGGCCAGCGAAAACAGCGAGTCCCACAGCCATGGCGCGATGGCACTGGAGGCCAGCGCGATCATGGCGAACTGGAGGAAGGTTTGGAGCGAACTGGCGACTCCCGCGTTCTGCCGCAACGGCTCGATCGCCTCGCTGACCAGGATGGGCAGGGCGATGGCCAGGCCGAATGAATAGATGAAAAGGGGCAGGACGCTGATTCCGCCGGCCGGCAGCAGTCCGGCAATGGCCAGGTTCAGGAGGATCGATGGGCCGAGGATGCAGTAGGCCATGGCCAGCAGCCGGGCGCCGCTGAACCTGCGCAGCAGTTTCGGCAAAGCCAGGAATCCGCTGCTCAGGCCGAGGGTGATCGGAGCGTAGATCAGGTAGATGTCTGTTGCCTGCCTGCCGAGCAGATGGATGACGATGGCCGGTGCCGAAACGACGTAGATGGCCATGCTCGTCCAGTTGGCGACATGGGCGATCGACAGGCGCACGAAGCGGGGCGTGCGCAGGGCGAGCAGGTAGCTGCCGACGAGCGCGCCGGGGCGCAGGCTTTGGCGCTGTTCGGCGGGCAAGGTTTCCGGAAGCCAGCGCCAGTAGACGAGGGCCATGGCCGTGGCAACCATGCCAAGGGCCACGAATATCGAGCGCCAGCCGAGATGCGTGCCCAGCCAGGCACCGATGACCGGGGTCACGATCAGGCTGGCGATCTGGATCAGCGTGATACGGCCCAGCAGGTGTTGCGCCTGGGCGCCGTGATACAGATCGAGCAGGATGGCCCGGCTGATCACCATGCCTGCACTGGCCGCCAGCCCCTGGGCGATGCGCAGCGCCCACAGGGCCTCGATGCTGGTGGCAAGCGCGCTTGCACCGGCGGACAGGGCAAGGATGAAGATTGCCACCAGGATCGTCCGCCGGCGCCCATGGGCATCGGCAATGGCGCCGCACCAGAGGGACATGAAGGCGCTGGCGATGAAGAACAGCGAAATCGTCTGCTGCGCCTGCCAGCCGTTGATGCCCATATCCGCCTGCAGTGCCGGCAAGGCGGGGATCCACATGTCCGAACACAGGGAGTTCAGCAGCCCCATGACGGCCAGCAGCAGGACCAGTGCTGCTGGCGGCGGCGTGGCTCTTGCCGGGCCGCGATCCGTCATCAACCGAGGCGACGGATCAGTTCTTCCGCCAGTGGCCATTCGCCGAAGCCGGAGGCGGGATTGAGGTGGCCGACGGCGCCGACGTCGACCAGTTCGCTGCCCCAATCCCTGGCGTATTGGGCGGCGCGCTCGTAAGTGGAAAGCGGGTCATTGGTGCTGGCCGCGACGATGCTCGGGAAAGGCAGGCGGCTGCGCGGGATGGGCAGCCAGCCGTTGTCGCGCAGCGTGTCCAGTGCCGGATAGCCCGCCGGAAGAGGAGATTCGAGATCGGCCGGCGCCGCCAGCAGGGCGCCCTGGATCGAACGCTGGTATTTCTGCGCCCAATGCACCGTAATCATTACCCCGGCACTGTGGGCGACGATGACTACCGGGCCTTCGATTTTGGCGATGGTCTGCTGCAAGGCCTCGACGCGGGCGGCGCAACTGAGCTTGTCATGCTCGATCGGGGCGACCGAGCACGCCTTGGGCAGCTTGCGCTCCAGGATGGTCTGCCAGTGTTCTTCGACATGGTCGCGCAGGCCGGGAACGATCAGGATGGTCGGAGATTGGCTCATGTGGGTATTTATTTTTGAGAGTTGAGGTTCAGGTCGACATGCTGCGGATATGCCGCAGATCGTCGGCGTAATGGCGCTTGCCGATGATGAAGGCGGTCGTGGCGCCCAGGGCGATGAGCGGCACCAGTTGCATGGCGCCCATCAGGCCGATCCGGTCGGCGATCAGGCCGGTGACGAAGGGGCCGGGAGCGAGGCCGAGCAGATTATTGGCCAGGGTCAGTGTGGCGAAGGCCGTGGCGTGGATCGACGGGTGCGTCAGATTGGCGACCATGGCGCCGGCCGGCCCGGTGGTACCGGCGACCATCGCCATCCCGAGGGCGAGCATGGCCAGTTGCGCGGTGCCCGGGGGCATCATGAAGCCGGTCAACAGAAAGGCTGCCGACAGCAGCGAATAGACGATGGCCACTGTCCATTTTCTCGATGGGGCGGAGCGGCTGATCCGGTCGGTGATGACGCCGCAAACAGTCATGCCGATGGCGCCGACCAGGATGAAGGCCGCCGCGGCAACGCCGGCCTTGTCGGTGGGCAGGTCGTAATATCGGTTCAGGAAGCTGGGCAGCCAGGCCAGCATCGCCGCCATGATGAACAGTTGAAGGCCGCTACCGACATAGGCGGAAATAACCGAGCGCGAGGCGAACAGCCCGGAGAAGATGGCGCGCAGCTTCAGGGGCTGGGAGGCTGGCGTCGGAGCGGTTCCGGCCGCCGGCTTTTTCTCGGAACGGAGCTTGCTCTCGCGGACGATCATGGCATAGAAGACGACCAGGAACATGCCGAACGCAGCCATGGCGCCGAACGACCAGCGCCAGCCGAAATGGGTAGCGACGATGCCGCCGAGGGCCATGCCGACGACGGACCCCACCGGGCCGCCAGCCATGAAGGCGCTGGTCAGGGTGGAGCGCATGCGGGCAGGGAAAATGCTCAGGATCAGGGCAATGCCCACGCTGCCATAGGCTGCTTCACCGACGCCGACCAGGAAGCGGGCAGCGAACATCTGGTTGTAGTTGGCCGCCAGGGCGCAGCCAAGGGTTGCCAGGCTCCACAGGCCAGCCATCAGGGTCACGCTGCGGACGCGGCCCCAGCGGTCCGCGACGACAGAGAGCGGAAAGGTCAGTATGCCCACGAGCAGCGCGACGATGCTGCTCAGCGAGCCGAGTTGGGTGTCGGTCAGGGCCCATTCGGCCTTGAGAACCGGGAAGACCGCGTTCAGGACCTGACGGGACATATAGTCCGAGAGGAGCAGCCCGAAGGTCAGTGCGAAAACGACCCACGCATAGGTGCGTGGAACGGTCGGTTCGGCATCCTCGCTCGATGAGGTTGCGATATAGACGGCCAAGGTTGTCTCCTTTTTATTGCCGCATGCGGGGAGAAACCTCGTCCGGCCGGCATTTGTGCAGGCCGGACCGTGCTCTGCGGTCCGACCTGTCTGACTACGTTAAAGCTCTGCCGATTTCAGGCAGCGTATTGCGTGAAGCCCTTCTGGCCCGGCTTGCGGTTTGGCGCGAAGCCGTTCTTGGCCAGGGTTTCGTCGGCGCTGCTGTAGAAGGTGCCGATCTTGTAGATCTCGCGGGCCTTCTTGCCGTCAGCGACCGGGCGGCCGAGTTCGCGGGAGATGCGGACCAGTTGCTCGATCTGCTCGACGGTGCTCATCTTGCGCGAACGATCCTGGGTCCAGATGTTGTCCTCGATGCCGCAGCGGACATGCAGGCCCATGGCCATGCCCATCATGTTGAGCGGCAGGGTGTTGAGCATCGAGGTTTCCATGGTCAGCACGGAGCCATCGGGGCAGGCGCGCACGAAGTTGGCCAGGTTGTAGATGTTCGGGGCATCGAAACCGCCGCCAATGGCAACCCAGGTCAGGATCAGCGGCACGTTGCACACGCCCCGGCGCATCATGCGCTCGACGGTTTCCAGCTGGGAGATGGTGGCCAGCTGGAAGTGGGTCTGGATCTTGTTGGCGCTCAGGCGCTTGATGTGTTCCTCGACCCAGGCCGGACCGGCCGGAATGGTCATTTCGCGGTAGGCGTGGTAGCCCGGGGTACCGACATCGAGCGAGGTGCCGCGGACATCGGCCGGGACCATCTGCTCGACCACGTTCATCTGGTTGGAGTTGATGGCGATGGTCACCTGGTCGGGCCTGGGGGTCAGTTCGGCCAGCATGTGGCGGGTGTCGTCGGACAGCCACTTGGCGGTCTCGCCTTCCGTTTCCGGGGCGAAGGAGATCGAGCCGCCCACTTGCAGGATCATGTCCGGGCAGCGGGCGCGAATGCCGGCCAGCAGTTCGTTGAACTTGGACAGGCGCTTCGAGCCATGGCCGTTTTCTTCGCGCACGTGAAGGTGCAGCACGGAGGCGCCGGCGTTGTAGCAATCGACCGCTTTCTGGATCTGGGCTTCCATGGAGACCGGAATGTCCTCCGGAAAATCGGAGGGCATCCACTCGGGGCCGTACGGGGCGCAGGTGATGACCAGGTCTTGCATGTTTTCAACGTGCAGGGAACCGTCGATGAAGTTCATGTGTTACTCCTTGAAGGGTATTGATCAGGTTTGGGCTGTGTGCTTTCGGGTTGACCGTGGACGGCCAACCCTCTCGATGGCTAGAAGGGCTTGTCGCCGACGATGGCGGCGCGCTCCATCTTGCGGTGGCACGGCGGGTAGTCCATGACCGCATAGTGCTGGGTGGAACGGTTGTCCCAGATCGCGACGCTGTAGGGCTTCCAGCGCCAGCGCACCTGGTATTCGGGGTTGTAGGCCTGGCTGATCAGGTACTGCATCAGATCG
This sequence comes from Alicycliphilus sp. T452, assembly GCF_054512775.1. NCBI lineage: Bacteria > Pseudomonadati > Pseudomonadota > Betaproteobacteria > Burkholderiales > Comamonadaceae > Alicycliphilus > Alicycliphilus sp. T452. The sequence goes on along the minus strand of NZ_JBTNEH010000002.1, from coordinate 229,325 downwards.
CTGCCGTTCTTGTTGTAGTCCTGGCCGTAACGGACGTGATCCTTGGTGTGGTAGTTCACGAAATGGGTCGTGAAGGCATTGACGAACAGGACCTTCTCGCCGGTTTCGGGGTGGGTGCGGACGACAGGATGCTCGGCGTCCGGGTACTGCGCCTTCATGGCCAAGCGCTTTTCCTGCGGCATGGCGGCAGCGAAGGAGGAATTGAAGCTGTGGTTGGCAATCAGGCTGGAGATCTCCTGCTTGATGGTTTCCGGCAGCTTTTCGTAGGCCAGGACCATGTTGGCCCACATCGTGTCGCCGCCCACCGGCGGACACTCGATGCAGCGCAGCACGCAGCCCAGGGCAGGTGTTTCGCGCCACGTGCCGTCGGCGTGCCAGGCATTCTCGTAACGGTCTATCGGGCTGTCCGGATTCTTGTAGATCTGGACCAGGCCCGGCGCCTCCGGGTGGCTCGGCGCCATGGGGTGGGTTTCGAGCTCGCCGAGTTTCTGGGCGAAGGCCATGTGGTCTACGCGCGACAGCTTGTCGAGCGTCTGGTCACGCAGGAAGAGTACCCGGTGCTTGAGCAGTGCGGCGTAGATTTCCTTGAACAGCCCGTCGTCGCGCACGGCATCGCCGAGGTTGACATCGAGAAGTTCTGCGCCGACGGCGCAGGTCAGTTGTTCCACTTTCATTGGTGTTGTCTCCTCATATGACGAAAATCGATGACCCGGTCGTCTTGCGAGCTTCCAGATCGTGGTGCGCCTGCACTGCTTCCTGCAGCGCATAACGTTGGTTGATCTCGATCTTGATGCGGCCGGAAGCCACGTGACCGAAGATTTCGCCTGCCAGAGCCGCCTTTTCGGCAGGGTCGGCGATGTAGTCGGCAAGCGCGGGGCGCGTCAGGTAAAGCGACCCCTTCATGGCCAGCAGCTGCGGATCGAAGGGCGGGATGGTGCCGGAGGCCGTGCCGACGCAGACCATCAGGCCGCGGCGCTTGAGCGAATCGAGCGATGCGTTGAAAGTGCTGCGGCCGACGCTGTCGAAGACCACGTTCACGCCGACGCCGCCGGTCAGTTCGCGGGCACGCTTGGCCACGTCTTCGTGGCTGTAGTTGATGGTTTCATCGCATCCGTGGGCGCGGGCGACGGCGGCTTTCTCCTCGGTGGACACCGTGCCGATGACGCGAATGCCGAGCAGCTTGGCCCACTGCGACACGATCAGGCCGACGCCGCCGGCCGCGGCATGCAGCAGCAGCGTGTCGCCTGCCTTGAAGTCGTAAATGCGGCGCATCAGGTAGGCGGAGGTCAGGCCGCGCATGGTCATCGCGGCGGCCGTTTCGCATTCGATGCCTTCCGGCAGCTTGATCAGCGGAGCTGCGGCAATGGTGCGCGCGGTGCTGTAGGCGCCCAGGGTATTGATGAAACCGGTGTAGGTCACCTTGTCGCCCACCGCGACGTTGGTGACGCCTTCGCCGACGGCTTCGACCACGCCGGCTGCCTCGACGCCCATGCCGGCAGGCAGGGGAATCGGGTAGGTGCCATTGCGGAAGTAGGTGTCGGCGAAGTTCAGGCCGACCGCCACATGGCGCAGCCGGACCTCGCCCGCGCCGGGGGCGCCGACGTCGACATTTTCCAGGGTCAGGACTTCCGGTCCGCCGGTCTTATAGAAACGAATTGCCTGTTCCACTTGTTCCCCTTTTGATTAAAGTTTTGTTTAGCGATCGGTTTTCGCCAGATTGACGATCCGCGAGAAGAGGTGTCGGAATTCGGCATCCGTTTCGCCGCCAAAGCGGGGATCGCGATTTTGCGAAAATGCCGCATTGATTTCGTCCCAGTCAGCCTCAGTCAGGTAACGCTGCGCCTCGGGGAGAATGACGCCCTCTTCGCGGCCCATGTGTTCCCATATGAATTTGGCGTAGGCGGAGACTGCCTTTTCGAGGTCCTGCGCGGTTTTCTTGCCATCCGCATATTGCTCAACGATGACGGTAAGTTCGCGGACCATCTGTTCGTCCCGGATATGCTGGCGCTCCAGCTCATCCAGCTCGGGATTAAGAGCGGAGGTCCTTTCACGCAGTTTCCGGAAGAGATATTCCTCTTCTTTGGGGTGATGCAGGGCCACCGGAAATTCCCGGATGTAATGCACCATGGCTTGCATCAGTACCGGGTCGGGAGCCGCATCGCCATCGGCTGCAGGCTTCAGGATGTGCAGCCAGGCATGCAGGACAGCGGCCAGCGAGCGGTGTTCGTCCCGGATGGTGGCAATGGCCTGCGCCGGCGCCGGGGGGGCGGCCATGGCCGAAACGAGAACCGGGATCTCGGAGTTGATCAGGACCTTCAGCGTTTGCGATCCGAGCATCATGCCCAGGGTGGTGCGCCGGCCATGCGAGGCCATGAAGATCAGGTCGCACCCTTCCGAGCGCGCCGCCCCGATGATGGCCGTGTAGGGCGAGTCGCTGACCATGGTCGCCGAAGCGCAGGGAACGCCTTGGGCGCGGGCGGCCGATTCGGCCTTGGTCAGCAGTTCGCGGGCCCGCCCCTCGAAGTTGTAGGCGTAGTTCTCGGGCGAGGTCAGGCGTACGATTTCGGCCTCGCCGCGCAAGGACGAAGAGGGGTCCGATGCCGCGTGGAAAAAAGTGATTCGCGCACCGAGGGAGCGCGCAAACTCGACAGCACGCCCAATCGTGACTATCGACAGGTCCGTGTTGTCGATGGGAACCAGCAGATGGCGATACATGGCGACTCCTCGGTCAATTTGCTGTAAAGATGATCTTCATGCTTCAAGCTGCACCATGACCTTGCCGTCGGCGATCATGACGGGAAAGGTCTTTGCCGCAATTTGCGGGGCAACCAGCAACTGGCCGGTGGTGACATCGAAGCGCCAACCGTGCGACCGGCAGGTAACCACCTTGCCGCACAGATTTCCATTGCTCAAGGCGGCACCGGCATGCGGACAGGAGTTTTCCAGGGCGTAAACCGCCCCTTCCACGTTGAACAGGGCGATATCCGTGGTGCCGATCCGTATCGGACGCGACGTGCCTGGGGTTATGTCCTGCAGCAAACATGCTTCGACGAAATTCATCTGACGCTCTCATATCCATGGCTATGGGCCGTGGATAGATCGTAGGTGAACGATGGCCGTGGAGAACCCCCTCGAAAAAGGGGGGGGTGGCCATGCTGCTCGCAGCGGGGAGTTTTGATTTATCGTACAAACCATGGCATGCGAACCGTTCTCCGTGGCATGCATGGGCTGACGAGGCGCCTTACCGGCGAAAGTGGCGAATCCGTTGCGATTCGCCGGGGCTTCATCTGATGACTTCATTAAACATCGATAGCACGACGACCTACTCGGAGCTGGTGCTCAAGACGATGCCGCCGCGAGCGCCCCGGCATCAGTTGGTCCGCTCGCGTCTGAGCCTGGCCGATGAGCAGTTTCGTGAGCGCTCGGTGATCGTCGTGCAGGCGCCGCCCGGGTTCGGAAAGACCTCCCTGCTGGGCCAGTGGCGGCGCGAGTATCTGGCCCGGGGGGCTGCCGTGGCCTGGGTGACGGCCGATGCGGGGGACGATCTGCAGCGTTTCCTGCATTGCCTGGTCATGGCGGTTCGCTTTGGCTGCGTGCGCCCGGCATTCGGGCGGCTGTTGCTGGAAACGCAGGGGACCAAGCCCGGAGAGTTCGAAGGGGTGACGGCCTGGCTGGCAGAAGTTGCCCAAACGTCGCTCGACATGGTGCTGGTTGTCGATGAGGCTGAGCGCCTGGCGCCGGGAAATTTTGCTGCGCTATCGTATTTGATGCACAACACGCCGCCGAATCTGCACGTGGTGGTTGGTACCCGTGGCGGCGTTGAGGCGACCGTCGCGGATCTGGTGGATTACGGACATGCTCTGTCGTTGAGTGCGGAGGACTTGCGTTTCCGCCTGGACGAGACGATGGCCCTTGTCCGTGAGCGTTGTGGCGACAAGGTCGATGCCGACACTGCGGCGCGCCTGCACGAGCAGACCGAAGGGTGGCCGCTCGGCCTGCAGATCACGCTGGCCGCCGTCGAGAAGGGGGGGGATCTACGCGCTGCGATGACCTCGATGGCTGGAAGAAGCGGTGGCAATGGGGAGGGGTTCGTTGGTGGTTTGCTGGCCAATCTTGCGGAGAAGGATGTCGATTTCCTGGTCCGCATCTCCTGCGTCGATCTGGTCCACCCCGATCTCTGCTGCGCCCTGACAGGCTTGGAAACAGCCGGGGACACTCTTCTTCGCCTGGTTCGTGAAACGCCCGTGTTCGTAGTGGGCGACGGCAGCGAATGGGTCCGCCTGCACAACCTGGTGCGCGATGCCCTGCGTAGCCGGCTGGTCAATTTCCATGTCGATGAACGCCTTGAGCTCCATCGGCGAGCCATGCGCTGGCTGGCTGATCACGGGATGATTCATGAGGCCGCTCGCCACGCCCATGAGGCCGGCCAGTGCGAAATTGCCTACGATCTGGCCGAGCAATGCCTGTACGACGCGGTGACGCAGGGACATCAGGAAACGGTGCTGCGCTGGCTCGACTTGCTGCCGGAGGCGCAGTTGCTGGCGCGTCCCAGATTGCGCCTCGCGGCAGCCTGGGCGCTGGCACTCAGCGAGCGGCATGCCGAGGCGGAATCCCTGGTGCGCGACATCCTGGAAAACCAGGAGGCCGATCCCTCGCTGCGCTACGAATGCGCGCTGATCGCCAGCGGGGCGGCGTATTACGCCGATCAGACCGATCGTTGCCTTGCGCTGTTCCAGCCCTGGATGGGGGCGCCCCCGCCGGGCCAGGATCCACGGCTCCTCCAAATGCACGCCAACCGGCAGGCGGTGATGGCGATTCTGGTGGGGGATCCGGCGCGGGCCCGGCGTTATCTCCAGACCGTTCCACATGGCGACTTCGGCAAACGCTATAGCTATGGTGTGCGGTGGGGAAGCTTTATCACCGGCCTCAGCTATCTGTGGGAGGGCCAGGGGGTGCTCGGCGAAGAGGTGTTGCGGCCAGCGCTGGGCAGCGCGGATGCCGAACTGGGCAGGCGCGCACCTCTTTCCTGCATGATTGCCGCCCTGCTGGCGGCGGCCGTCTATGAGCGCGACCGCGTCGACGAGGCGGCGGAGTTGCTGGCCAATCGCCTGGATGTGCTGGAGCGCGTGGGGATGCCGGAAACGGCGCTGCTCGGCTATCGGACCGCGGCGAGAATTGCCGCGGTCAAGGGTGTCGAGCACCGCGCGCTGGATTTGCTGGAAGTGTTGTATGCCGTTGGTGTGGCGCGTAATTTGCCCCGGCTGTGCGTGGCGAGCCTGGGCGAGCAGATACGGATGCATGCCGGGCGCTTTCGCTCCGAAACATGCCGGGTCCTGGTTCAGCGAATCGATGAAATCGTCGCCAAACATGAGGTTTTCGAGGGCCCTATATGGCGGGCCTCGGTGGAAGTGCCGCGGCGCCTTGCCCACGCCAATGCCTTGATCGCCGCCCAGGACTGGTCTGCTGCGGCAGATGCGCTGGCCGATTCGCTTCCTCTGGTCGAGTCGGCCAAGCTGGGGCGCTGGCGCATCGAAATCATGGCTTTGCGGGCGCTGGCGATGGAGCGCATCGGCCAGAACGGCAAGCCGCTCTTGCTGGAGGCCATGAACCTGGCGCTCACCTTCAGCCTGTCGAGAACCTTCGTCGATGCCCACCCGGCGCTTGCCGACTGGGTGCGCCGCACGGCCGCCGAAGAGGGGGCGGGGCACAAGATCCAGATCGCGCGTACTGCACGCCCCTTGCCCGATCGTGCGACGGGTACGCCACGCGCAGTGCCAAGCATGGTGCTGACGCCGAAGGAGCGCGAGGTGCTTGAGCATCTGGCACGCAATTTGTCGAACAAGGAAATTGCGCAGGCCATGGAGGTCGGCGAAGAAACCGTCAAGTGGCATCTCAAGAACCTGTTTGGCAAGCTGGATGCCGGCACCCGCAAACATGTGGTTCGCCGGGCGCAACTGCTGGGCCTGCTGGTCGGGCTGGAGTAGTCGAGCCCGGTGTTGATCGCACCGGCACATTGCCAGCCCTCCCTGGGTCTTGAGTGCCAACCGGTGGCTTGGATGCGGGACCGTTCAGGGCCTGCAGTGCACAACAAAGAATCGCTGGCAACTCGGACGGTACCTGGCGAGCGGATCGCGAGCCGCGCCCCATAGAGCAGCCCGGGTGGGTTGCCTGGCCGTCGCCTACCTGAGGGGCATGCAGCCCGCGGCCGATGGCGCCGCCGCGCCCGGGCAGCTGCGCAATACCCTGCTGACTGGCGCCCTGTTGGATCGGGGGGCGGTCTGACGACACCCCCCCGTTCCTCCTGTTGCCCCCCGATTGTGGGGGGGGGGCAGTTCTTCCTGCTCCGGATAATTCAAGGCCCGAGACTGAAAGATCCTCGGGCCGGCTGTTAAAGCCAAAGATAAATCGATGAAAGGGCAAGAGACAATGAAAAGCAGGAGACAAACATCGGCATGGGGGCGTCAGCGTCCGACGGTGATAGCCGCGGCCGCGGTCCTGGTGGCAGGAAATGCGGCAGCTTTCGAGGTCGATGTGGGCAACCCGGATCTGGCGATCCGCTGGGATAACACTGTCCGCTATAACGCCGCCCAGCGCGTGGAGGCGCGCGACAACAGGATTGGAAACAACTACAGGTTTGACGAAGGCACCTACAGTTTTGACAAGGGTGACCTCGTTGCCAATCGATTCGATCTGCTGACCGAACTTGACGTGGTCTACAAGAGAGACCTGGGGATGCGGATCAGTGCCGCGGGGTGGTACGACAATGCCTATGATGGCAAGAGCGTAACGCGCAATACATCGCTCTCTTCCCCGTCAAGCTATAACAACGGCCAATACAGCAATTACACGAAGCGCTACTATGCCGGGCCCTCCGGCGAGTTGCTGGACGCCTTTGTCTTCACTAACTTTGACGCCGGAGATGTTCCGGTCAAGTTGAAGGTGGGCCGTCACACGGTCTTCTGGGGCGAGGCGCTGTTGCTGGGTGGCGCCATGCACGGCGTGTCCTATTCGCAAATGCCGCTTGACCTGCAGAAGGGCTTTGCGACCCCGGGCGTCGAGGCCAAGGAATTGTTTCGTCCATTGAACCAGATTTCTGGACAGGCGCAATTGACCGATACGTTGTCGGTGGCTGCCCAGTATTTCCTGGAATGGGAGCCCTATCGTTATCCGGAGGGCGGTACCTATCTTGGTCCGGCCGACTTTGCTTTCAATGGTCCGGACGGCATCGTTCAGGTCGTGCATCCGTCTCTCGGGGGGCTGGGTTATACCAGGGCCAATGCGGTCACGCCCAAGAACAGTGGTGAATTCGGCCTGAGCGCCAAGTGGTCGCCGGAGTCGCTCGATGGCACGCTTGGCTTTTATTACCGTCGCTTTGCCGACAAGATGCCTCAGGCCCTGGTGACGGAGTTGCAAGCTGCCGCAGGCTTTCCTTTGGCGAGCGGCAGCCATTACCGCCTGATTTACCCTGACAAAATAGATCTGTTCGGTGTCAGCCTGGCCAAGAATATCGGCGGCGTCAGTGTCGGCGCGGAATTTTCCTATCGGCGCAACACACCGCTGAGCGCGCAGACCTTGGGCAATGCTTCGGCATTCGGGGTGCCGGGCAGGGGTGAGACTTTCGGGCCGCGCGGCGACACCCTGCATGGCCTGGTCAACCTGATGGGTACGATTTCCAAGACGCCCCTGTTTGATGCAGCCACCTGGGCCACCGAGCTGACCTGGGCGCATTGGACCAAGGTTCGAAGCGGTGGAAACCTGTTCAATGCAGTCGGTTACAACGGGTGCCGGAATGCAGCGGGCGCGGTTGGCGGCGACAAGTGGGATGGTTGCGCAACCAAGAACTATGTCGGCATGGGCGCCGCGTTCACGCCAACCTGGTTCCAGGTCCTGCCCGGCGTCGACCTCTCCATGCCGCTGACTTATTCGATTGGTCTGAGTGGTAATTCGCCGACGACCTTCGGTGGTAATCAGGGCCTGGGTAACTACAGCATCGGTTTGGGTGCCGATATCTATCAGAAGTACCGCATTGATCTGAAGTACATCGACTACATCGGTAAATACCGTGTCGATGCGGCAGGGAATACCGTGACTACGGTCAACGGCTTTACGTCCGTGCTTTCCGACCGTGGCTTCCTGAGCCTGACTTTCAAGACCAGCTTCTAAGGAGACAGACAATGCAAGTCAACAAGACGATTCTCGTTCTGGCCATTGCCTCGGCTGTCGGCGGTGGTGCCTTTGCCGGCGTTTCAGCCGACGACGCCAAGAAACTCGGCACCTCCCTGACGGCGGTGGGCGCCGAGAAGGGGGCGAACAAGGACGGTTCGATCCCGGCTTACACCGGCGGGCTGACGACGGTGCCGGCCGGCTTCAAGCCAGGCGATGGCCTGCGCCCGGACCCCTTTACGGGTGAAAAGCCGCTGTTCTCGATCGACGGCAAGACGGCCGACAAATACGCCGACAAGCTGACCGAAGGGACCAAGGCACTGATGAAGAAGTATCCGGACTACCGGATCGATGTCTACAAGACCCATCGCACCGTGGCGATGCCAAAATTCGTCGAGGAAAATACCGCCAAGTGTGCGGTGAGTGCCAAGACCGCCAATGACGGACGTTCGATGGCTGGTTGCCACGCCGGCTTCCCGTTCCCGATTCCGAAGACCGGCTTCGAGGCCATGTGGAACCATCTGGTGCGCTTCCAGGGCGTCGCCTATTCGGTGAAATACCGCAATTGGAATATCGATGCGTCGGGCCGTCCCTCGGTTTCGACGGAAGGGACGATTACCCAGGAATTCCCGTACTGGGATACTTCCAAGGCCGATTCGGGCGTCTATTTCAAGCAGCGCATCAACTATACCGGCCCGGCGAGGCGTGCCGGCGAGGCCATGATGCTGATCGACCCGCTCGATTATGCTGAAAAGGACCGCCGTGCATGGCTGTATCTGCCGGGCCAGCGCCGGGTCAAGGTCGCTCCGGACCTGTCGCACGACACGCCGAATCCGGGCACGGGGGGTACTTCGACCTTCGATGACGTTTTCCTGTTCCTCGGATCGATGGATCGTTTCGACTTCAAGCTGGTCGGCAAGAAGGAGGCCTTCATTCCGTACAACACGTATCGGATGGCCTACAACTCGACCAAGGACGAATTGCTCAAGCCGAAGTTCCTGAATCCGGATGTCGTGCGCTGGGAGCAGCACCGTGTCTGGGTGGTCGAGGCAACGCTGCGCGAAGGCAAACGCCACGTCTACAGCAAGCGGACCTTCTACCTCGACGAGGATTCCTGGGCGGCCGTCGCCTCCGAGTCCTACGACGCGCGTGGCCAACTGTTCCGCACCGGCTTTTCCTACCTGACGCCGAGCTACGAAGTGCCGGCGCCGTTCACCGACATGCATGGCTTCTATGACCTGATCGCGGGCTCCTACTCGCTGAGCGGCTACACCGCCGAGACCGGCGGCGTACGCCCGGCCAAGCCGGCGCCGGACCGCGATTGGTCTCCGGACGCACTGGCCGGCAGCGGTATTCGGTAATCACGTCTGAGTCGAACCGGGGGGAGCGGCGCTCCTGCTCCTCCCGATGCGCAAGGTAGGCCAATGACTATTCCAAAGATTTTCCCCATGCTTCTGGCGGCATCGCTGTGCATGCCCCTGACGGCTTTGGCGGCCCCTTTCCAGGATGTTCTGGATACCCCGGCGCAGGTCAGCGCGCTGACCTCGAAGAGCCCGGTCAATGCGCTGGCCAGGGCTGGCGACCGGATCGTCGCCGTGGGCCAGCGTGGACACATTCTTTTCTCCGACGATGCGGGCAAGTCGTGGCAGCAGGCCGCGGTTCCGGTCAGCTCCGATCTGGTGGCCGTGCATTTCCCGAGCGCGCAAAAAGGGTGGGCGGTCGGTCATGACGGTGTCATCCTGCACAGCAAGGACGCGGGCAAGACCTGGGTCAAGCAGCTCGACGGCCGGATGGCCGGGCAGCGCATGTCCGCCTACTACGCGGAACTGGCTGGCAGCGGTGCGCTTGGCTCGGCGGACGAGTCGGCGAAGCTGATCGACGAAGTCAATCGCATCGCCGCCCAAGGTGCAGAAAATCCGTTTCTCGATGTCTGGTTCTCGGACGAAACGACGGGCTTCGCCGTGGGGGCCTTCAATCTGATATTCAGGACCCAGGATGGCGGCCAGTCGTGGGAGCCATGGTTCCATCGGACGGTCAATCCCAATCGTTTGCACATGTATGCCGTTCGCCAGCTGGAGGCCGGATGGTTCATCGTCGGGGAGCAGGGACTGGTCCTGAAGCTCGACGCGGCAGGGGGGCGCTTCGAGGCGTTGGATACGTCGTATCGCGGGACATTCTTCGGCGTGCTCGGGAGCGGCCCGGCAGTTGTTGCCTTCGGCCTGCGCGGCAATGCCTTCCGCAGCACGGATGCCGGGGCTCACTGGGCAAAAGTCGAAACCGGCCTGCAGGACGGTGTGACCGCCGGCGCGGTGTGCCGTGATGGCAGCCTCGTACTGGCGAGCCAGTCCGGCCGTATTCTGAAGGGCGACAGTGGTGCGGAGCATTTCCACTTGCTCAAGCTGGCCCAGCCGGTGCCAGCCTCGGCGGTGTTATGCGGTGATGGCGACGAAGTCCTGGTTGGTGGCGTGCGCGGCATACGCGCGCAAAAGCCCAACTAAAACAAAATAAAGGAGACTGCAGCAATGGCCGCCCCAACCGATCTGACGGACCGCATGCCGGTCGTCAAGACGCTCGATGATTTCAACCGCAATTCCGGTACCTGGCTCGAGCGCATCATTTTCAATAACCGATTGGCGGTGCTGGTCGTCTGCGCCCTGATTACATTGGTTTTGCTGTTCGGCGCATTTTCGAAGCTGACCCTGAATGCCAGCTTCGAGAAGATGATTCCGCAGAGCCAGGATTACATCAAGAATTATCTCGACAACCGCAAGGAGCTGCGGGGGCTGGGGAACGTGCTGCGCATCGTCGTCGAGAACGTGGACGGCGACATCTTCGACCCGAAGTATCAGGAGACCCTGCGCAAGATCAACGATGAGCTTTTCCTGATGCCTGGCGTCGACCGGGCCTGGCTGAAGTCCCTGTGGACGCCGGCTGTGCGCTGGACCGAGGTCACGGAAGAGGGCTTCCAGGGCGGCCCGGTGATGCCCGAGTCCTACGACGGCTCACCCAAGGCGACCGAACAGTTGCGGCTCAACATCGCCCGTTCGGGCATTGTGGGCCGTTTCGTCGGCAACGACTACAAGTCGAGCATGATCTTCGTTCCCCTGCTCGACCAGGATGCCTCGACCGGCGAGAAAATCGATTACCGCGCCCTGTCGCACTCCCTTGAGCAGAGCATCCGGGACCGCTTCGAAACCGCTGGCGCGAAAGGGGCAGCCGACGGAGAGCCGCGCATACGCATCCACATGATCGGCTTCGCCAAGCTGGTCGGCGACCTGATCGACGGCATGACCCAGGTGATGGTGTATTTCGCCGTCGCCGCCCTCATCGCCATCGGCATCATTTTCGGTTACACCCGCTGCCTGCGCAGCACCACGCTGGTCATCGCCTGCTCGGTGATCGCGGTGATCTGGCAACTGGGCCTGGTGGCGCTGTTCGGTTTCGAGCTCGATCCGTTTTCCATTCTCGTGCCCTTCCTGATCTTCGCCATCGGGGTTTCACATGGGGCGCAGAAGATGAACGGCATCATGCAGGATGTCGGTCGCGGCACGCATCGCCTGATTGCCGCCCGGTACACCTTCCGCCGCCTGTTCCTGGCCGGAATGACGGCCCTGCTGGCCGATGCCGTGGGTTTTGCCGTGCTCATGGTGATCGATATCCCGGTGATCCAGGATCTCGCGCTGACCGCCAGTATCGGGGTGGCCGTGCTGATCTTCACCAACCTGATCCTGCTGCCGGTCCTGCTTTCCTACACCGGGGTCAGTCCGAAGGCCGCCGCGCGCAGCCTGCAGGCGGAGCAGGCCTCGGCAAGCCAGGGCGGGGCCGCCAGGTTCTGGATCTGGCTGGAACGCTTCACCGAGCGGCGCTGGGCACTGGGCGCCGTGCTGGTGTCGGCCGTCCTGGCGGTGGGCGGCTTCGCGGTCAGCCTGCATTTGAAGATCGGCGACCTGGAGGCCGGCGCTCCCGAACTGCGCGCCGATTCGCGCTACAACCGCGACAACGCCTATATCTCCGGTAATTATTCGCTGTCCAGCGATCAGTTCGCGGTGATCGTCAAGACGCCGGCAGAGGGTTGCCTGAACTACCAGACCCTGGTCGAGGCAGACCGCCTGGCGTGGAATCTGCAGCAGCTTCCCGGCGTCCAGACCACCGTGTTCCTGGGCAATGCCGTGCGCCAGATCACCGCGGGCTCGAACGAAGGCAGCCCGAAGTGGCTCACGCTGGCGCGCAACCAGGACATCCTGAACTACGGAGCGCAGCAGGCCTCGGTGAACAACCCCGACCTGTTCAACAACGATTGTTCGGTGATGCCGGTCATCGCCTATCTGAGCGATCACCGTGCCGAAACGCTGAGCCGGGTGGTCGACGAGGCGGCACGCTTTGCCGACGAACACTCGAACCCCGAGCGCCAGTTCCTGCTGGCCGCCGGCAATGCCGGCATCGAGGCGGCAACCAATATCGTCGTGCACCAGGCCAACCGGACGATGCTTCTGTACGTCTATGCCGCGGTCATCGTTCTTTGCTTCGTGACTTTCCGCAGCTGGCGCGCGGTGGTGGTGGCGGTCGTGCCGCTGGTGCTGACCTCGATCCTGTGCGAGGCCCTGATGGTCGTGCTCGGCATCGGCGTCAAGGTCGCAACCCTGCCGGTCATCGCGCTGGGGGTCGGCATCGGCGTGGACTATGCGCTCTATCTGCTGAGCATCCAGCTTGCCCAGCAGCGGGCGGGTGCCTCGCTGGCGGTGGCCTACAAGCGCTCGATCCAATTCACCGGCAAGGTCGTCGCCCTGGTCGGCGTGACCCTGGCCGCGGGGGTGGTCACCTGGGTGTGGTCGCCGATCAAGTTCCAGGCCGACATGGGCATCCTGCTGACCTTCATGTTCGTGTGGAACATGGTCGGGGCGCTGGTGCTGATTCCCGCGCTGTCCCATTTCCTGCTCAACAGCCAGGCCAAGAGCGCCAGTTTCAGCCTGCCGTTCCTGGGCATGGCCCGGCGCTGACACACCGGCCGTGAAGCCGTAATCGCATCCACCCCATAGGCAAGAACAAGAAAAATGCCCTCATTCCTCGCCCAGCGCATACCCCACTGGAAAGCCCTCTGGCCGGGCATCCTGACCGCCATCACCATCGCCATGGCGGCCACTTTCGTGGCCGACCACCAGGGCGGGCCGCAGCTGCTCTACGCCCTGTTCTTCGGCATGGCGTTCAACTTCGCGGCCCAGGGGGAAAAGGTCAAGGCGGGTATCGAGTTCTCCTCGCGCCAGATCCTGCGCTTCGGCGTCGCCCTGCTGGGCGTGAGGATCACCTTCGAGCAGATCGCCTCGATCGGCAGCGTCTCCATTTACATGGTGATCGCCGGCGTCTTCCTGACCATCCTGTTCGGCGTGGCGCTGGGCAGGCTGCTCAAGCGGCCGGTGGCGGAAGGGGTGCTGACCGGTGGCGCCGTGGCCATCTGCGGCGCTTCGGCGGCCCTGGCGATTTCGGCCGTGCTGCCGAAGAACGAGGAAAACCAGCGTTTCACGCTGTTCACCGTGGTGGGCGTCACCGCCTTGTCGACGGTGGCAATGATCGCCTACCCGAGCATCGCCAGGTTCCTCGAACTCGGCTCCAGTGCGTCGGCGGTCTTCATTGGCGGGACGATCCATGACGTCGCGCAGGTGGTGGCGGCCGGCTACCTGATCTCGCCCGAAGTGGGCGATGCGGCGACCTTCGTCAAGCTGCTGCGCGTTGCCATGCTGCTTCCGGTCGTGGTGGTTCTTTCCCTGCTGTTCCGCAGCCAGGGCGGCGGACAAGGGGCCAAGCCGCCCGTGCTGCCGATGTTCCTGGTGGGCTTCGGGGTGTTGATCCTGATCAACAGCATGGGCTGGATACCCGCTCCGGTCGTGCACGCCTTTTCCGGCCTGTCGCGCTGGTGCCTGGTGGTTGCGATTGCCGCGCTCGGCGTCAAGACCTCGTTCCAGCAACTGGCGGCGCTCGGCTGGCGTCCGGTGTTGATGCTCGTCGTGGACACCGTGTTCCTGGCCGGCCTGATCCTGGGCGGACTCATGCTGCAGCACTGAGCCTAGAAACGGCAGTTGACCGCTTGCCATCTTCTTGAACGCCGCGTCATGCTTGAACTCGCTGGCTCTGATCGCGCTCGCCTTTTGGGGGACAGCGTCATGCACTTGCCGGCACCGCTCTCAACGCGCCATGCGGCGTTGCTCCGCCTTGCGGGCTCCCGCCCGCTGCGTTGTCGCGCCGTGCCTGGCGCGCCAATAGCGACACCAGCAAGCGCATCCAACTGCCGTTTCTAGGTTGAATTTCCGGCGCCCGTCCAATTGAGCGCCAGCAGCTATCAATTTTGATTTTCCCGGCTGTCCTGCGGGCGCAGGAACGGCAGCGGCACGTCGGCCGGAATGGGGCATTCGTAGGGCTTGCCCTGGCGGCGGCGCAGCAGCTCGGCCTTGGCCTGGGCGATCAGCTCGGGGCGCCGCACCAGCTCGATGGCCGTGGCCGCGAGCACGCGCGCGGCGCGCACCATGCCGGCGTGGGCCAGGGCGGACTGGCCCTGGGACACCATCTGCCACGAGTGCATGGGCGTGCCGAAGGCGTAGCAGGCCACCCAGGCCTGGGCCGTGGGGGTGATCCAGCTCACGTCGGCCACGTCGGTGGAGCCGAACAGGATGTCGTTGGCGTCCGGGTCGTAGGGCGCCACGCCCTCGAACACGGCGGGCACCTTGCCACGCAGCGCGCTGGCCAGGGGGCGGCTGACGGCGTCGATCTCGTCGGCGCTGAGCGTGGCCTGGAAGCCGGCGGCCTTCGACTGCGTGCCGGCATCCACCGCGAGCGCGCCCTCGGCCAGCAGCCTGGCGTGGAGCACCTGGTTGAGCGTGGTGTTCTGCAGCAGGTTGGAGCAGGCCTTGTCGAACACGATCTCGACCCTGCAGCCGGTCATCAGCGCGGCGCCGCGGGCCACGTTCTGCACGCGCTCGTACAGATCGGCGGCCTCGTGGTTGCGCGCGGCGCGGACGAGGTACAGCACCTCGGCGCGCGCCTGCACCACGTTGGGCGACATGCCGCCCGAGTCCGTCACCGCGTAGTGCACGCGCGCGTCCGGGGGCATGTGCTCGCGCAGGTAGTTCACGCCCACGTTCATGAGCTCGACGGCGTCGAGCGCGCTGCGCCCCAGGTGCGGCGAGTGCGCGGCGTGCGAGGCCTTGCCGTGGAAGATGAACTTGGCCTGGATGTTGGCCAGCGTGCTCTGGCTGAACACGCCCGTGAAGCTGGCCGGGTGCCAGGTCAGCGCCGCGTCCACGTCGTCGAACACGCCGGCGCGCGCCATGAAGGTCTTGCCCGAGCCGCCTTCCTCGGCCGGGCAGCCGTAGTAGCGCACACGCGCCTGCTGGCCGCTGGCCTGCAGGTGCGCCTGCAGCGCGATGGCCGCGAAATGCGCCGATGCGCCCAGCAGGTGGTGGCCGCAGCCGTGGCCGGCCAGGCCGGGGCTGTCCACCGAGGGCGTGCACACCAGCGCGCCGCTTTGCTGGTTCAGGCCCGACAGCGCGTCGTACTCGCCCAGGAAGGCGATCACCGGGCCTTCATCGCCCCACTCGGCCATGAAGGCCGTGGGGATGCCGGCCACGCCCTGCGTGACGCGAAAGCCCGAGCCGGCGAGCGCGTCCATGTGCAGCCGGGCCGAGGCCGTCTCGGCGTAGCGCAGCTCGGCCAGCGACCAGATCCGGTCGGCCAGCGCCGTCATGCGCGGCGTCTCGCGCGCGAAGAAATCCTGCAGCAGTTCCATGGTGTTCACCTGTTCACTCGGGCTTGACGCCGGCCTTGTCCAGCAGCGCCTTGTTGCGCTTTAGTTCCTGGGCGATCTGGGCGGGGAACCGGCTCTGGTCCATGTCGGTGGCGCTGGCGCCCAGGTTCTTGAGATGCTGCTGCACGTCGGGCAGGTGCGCGGCCTTCACGGCCGCGTCCTGCAGGCGTTTGACGATGGGCGCGGGCGTGTTTTTGGGCACGACGATGCCGAACCAGCTGATGCCCAGCTCGTTCAGCTCGCCGTAGCCCAGTTCCTTGAAGGTGGGCACGTTGGGCAGCTCCGGCGACCGGGCGTCGGCGGCCAGCACCACGGGGATGAGCTTGCCGCTCTTGATGTGGGCCATGGACGAGGGCAGCTGGTCGGGCATGACCTGCACCATCCCGGCCAGCGCGTCGTTGAGGGCGGGGCCGCTGCCGCGGTAGGGCACGATCAGGATGTCGGTCTTCAGGGTCTCGTTGAACGACGCCAGCATCAGGTGGCCCAGCGTGCCCGGGCCGGGCACGGCGCCGCTGATCTTGCGGGGCTGGGCCTTCACCTTCGCGACGAAGGCGTCGAAGCCGTTCACGCCCAGGCTGGGGTGCACCGTGTACACCGATGGCATGGTGACCAGGTTGGCCACCGGGGCGAGCTTGGCGCCCAGGCCCGCGGCGCGGGTGTACAGCAGCGGATTGATGGTCATGGTGCTCACCGTGGCCATGCCGACGGTGTAGCCGTCGGGCGCGGCCTGGGCCACGGCCTCGGTGCCGATCAGGCCGCCGGCGCCGGCCTTGTTGTCCACTACGACGCTCTGGCCCAGGGTGGCGCGCATGCCCTCGGCGAGCACGCGGGCCACGATGTCGGTGGAGCCGCCGGCGGCAAACGGCACGATGAGTTTGATGGGCTTGCTGGGGTAGGCGTCGGCGGCCTGCGCGCCCTGGGGCAGGGCCAGGGCGGCCGTGGCGGCCAGGGTGGCGACGGCCAGGGCCTTGAGGCTCGGGCGGCGGGCGTGGGTGGTGCGCATGGTGGGCATCCTTCGGGGTTCGGGCGTAGAGGCGCGAGACTGCGGGGCATGCGTGCGCCGTGGCCTCTCGTGCACGCGCCGCATGGGCTGGCGACTATAGGAAAAACGGGCCGCGCGGGCGCGCCGTTTTTGGGGCGAGCCATAAGCGCTGCCGATGGCGGCATACTCCGCATCCGCACGACTTCCGAGACGTCCATGCGTGAATCCGAACACTTTCCCGAGGGCAGGGTGCTGTTCTCGCGCCTGGCCAGGCAGGTGCGCCTGCGCCAGCTGCAGCTGCTGCTGGCGCTGCAGCAATGCGGCTCCATCGGCAAGGCGGCGGCCCACCTGGACATGAGCCAGTCCGCGGCCACGCAGGCGCTGGCCGAGCTCGAACGCGTGCTGGGCATGCGGCTGTTCGAGCGCCATGCGCGCGGCATCCGCCCTACGCAGGCGGGGCAGGCGCTGGCCGACGCGGCGCGCGGCGTGATGAGCGAGCTGGAGGACGTGTCGGAGACGCTGGCAGCCCTGCGCCTGGGCGCCTCGGCGGCCCTGCGCCTGGGGGCCATACCGGCCGCGGCGCACTCCATCCTCGCGCCGCTGTTGGCGCGGTTCTATGCGCTGCGCCCGCAGGTGCACGTGGACGTGCAGGAGGGCGAGGGCGCGCGGCTGCTGCCGCTCCTGATCGGCGGCGGGCTCGATGCCGTGTTCTGCCGCCGGCCGGCGCTGCTGCCCGAGAGCCTCGTCTTCGCGCCGCTGCTGCCCGACGAGGCCGTGTTCATCGCCGCCCGCGGCCACCCCCTGGCGCGCGCCAGGCAGGTGTTGCTGGAGCGGCTGGCCGATGCGCGCTGGGTGCTGCCCACATCCAGCATCGCCGTGCGCGACATCTTCGAGCGCGTGGTGCTGGCGCGGCTGCCCCGGGCGCAGTGGTTCCCCGTGTCCACCGTGTCGCTGCCGGTGCTGGAAGGGCTGCTGAGCCAGCCCGGCGCCGTGGCCGTGATGCCGCGCAGCATCGTGCCGCGCCTGGGCCATGCCGGCCCGCACGCCGGCGTCTGCATCCTGGACATGGTGCTGCCGGAGCATGAGGCCCTGGCGCTCGCGCCCCTGGGGGCCGTGTACCGCGGTGAGGCCACGCCGGCGCTGCTGCTGGAGATGCTGGCGTTGTGGCGCGCGCCGCAGGGCGCCGCGTAGCCGGCTTCAGCCCACCAGGTACAGCAGGCCGGCGGTCATGGCCACGTAGCGCAGGAGCTTGCCGATGGCCATGTACATCAGGCAGGGCCAGAACGGCAGGCGCAGCCACCCGGCCACGGCGCACAGCGGGTCGCCCACCACGGGCAGCCAGGAGAGCAGGCAGGTCTTGGCGCCCCATTTGCGCAGCCATACCCGGGCGCGGCGCTCGGCGCGGCTGAGCGCGCGCGGGGGCTTGGCGTCGGGGGCTGCGGGCTGGCCGGCGCGCCGGCGGCGGCGAGCCGCGTCCCAGGCCCGGTGGGCGCCCAGCCCCATCCACCAGCTCACGGCGCCGCCCAGCGTGTTGCCCGCGGTGGCGGCGAGGATGGCGGGCCAGAACAGTTCGGGGTTGAGCTTGACGAGGCCGAACACGGCCGGTTCCGACCCCAGCGGCAGCAGCGTGGCCGAGACGAAGGCCACGACGAACACCGTGCTGAGACCGAATTGCGGCAAGGCCAGCAGGTCCAGCAGTTGTTGCATCCAGATTTCCATGGTAGGGCTGGAAGTGTAGAGGCGCCCATGCCGATGGCTGCCAGCCGGATGCGCCGCCTTTTCATTTGCTGAAATTTTAAGCAGTTAAAATCGTGCTTCTTGCCCGCTTCTTGCACACATCCCCGGCTTTCCATGCACATCGGCCATATTCCCCTGGCGAACCGCCTGTTCGTCGCCCCCATGGCGGGGGTGACGGACCGGCCGTTCCGCCAGCTGTGCAAGCGCCTGGGCGCGGGCTATGCGGTCAGCGAGATGGTCACCTCGCGCAAGGACCTGTGGGCCAGCCTCAAGACCAGCCGCCGCGCCAACCACGCGGGCGAGCCGGGGCCGATCGCCGTGCAGATCGCCGGCACCGACGCGGCCATGATGGCCGAGGCGGCGGTCTACAACATCGACCGCGGCGCGCAGATCATCGACATCAACATGGGCTGCCCGGCCAAGAAGGTGTGCAACAAGTGGGCGGGCT
The DNA here is from genome assembly GCF_054512775.1 of Alicycliphilus sp. T452. Classification (NCBI taxonomy): domain Bacteria; kingdom Pseudomonadati; phylum Pseudomonadota; class Betaproteobacteria; order Burkholderiales; family Comamonadaceae; genus Alicycliphilus; species Alicycliphilus sp. T452. The sequence goes on along the minus strand of NZ_JBTNEH010000002.1, from coordinate 210,203 downwards.
CGGCCCTGATGCAGAACGAGGCCCTGGCCGTGGAGATCGCCGCCGCCGTGGTCGCGGCCTGCGCGCCGCACCGGGTGCCCGTGACGCTGAAGATGCGCACCGGCTGGTGCCAGCAGCACAGGAACGCCGTGCCGCTGGCGCGCCGCTTCGAGGACGTGGGCATCCAGATGCTCACCGTGCACGGCCGCACGCGCGAGCAGGGATACAAGGGCCGGGCCGAATACGACACGGTCGCCGCCGTGAAGGCCGCGGTGCGCGTGCCGGTGGTCGCCAATGGCGACATCACCTCGCCCGGCAAGGCCCGCGCCGTGCTGGCGCAGACCGGTGCCGACGCCATCATGATCGGCCGCGCGGCCCAGGGCCGGCCGTGGATCTTCCGCGAGACGGCGCACTACCTGGCCACGGGCGAGCACCTGGCGCCGCCCCTGGTGGCCGAGGTGCGGCGCCTGCTGCTGGAGCACCTGCAGGACCACTACGGCCTGTACGGCCAGGCCAGCGGCGTGCGCAGCGCGCGCAAGCACATCGCCTGGTACGTGCGCGACCTGCCCGGCGGCGAGGCCTTCAGACAACGCATCAACACCATGGAGGACTGCGCGGCGCAGTGGCAGGCCGTGGCCGATTACTTCGACGCCCTGGGCGATCGGATGGACTGGCTGCCGCCTGCACGCGACGACGCGGACCCGCAAACGAGGGAATCACTGCATGAGCAAGCACAATCTTGAGGAATGTGTACGCGAAAGCCTGCAAGGCTACTTTCGCGACCTGGACGGCGAGGCGCCGGACGGCGTGTACGACATGGTCGTGCGCCTGGTGGAGAAACCCCTGCTGGAAGTGGTGATGAGCCACGCCGACAACAACCAGTCGCGCGCCGCCGAATGGCTGGGGCTGAACCGCAACACCCTGCGCAAGAAGCTCGTGGAGCACAAGCTGCTCTGATGATTCTTTAAAAAACATAGCTGCTGGCGCTTATCTGGCAAGCGCTGGAGCCCGATTTCAATTCAAACCAACCAACCACCATGAACGCACTCCTCTCCGTCTCCGACAAGACCGGCATCGTCGAATTCGCCCGGGCCCTGCACGCGCTGGGCATCCGCCTGCTGTCCACGGGCGGCACCGCCCAGCTGCTGGCCAAGGAGGGCCTGCCCGTCACCGAGGTGGCTGAGGTCACGCAGTTCCCCGAGATGCTCGACGGCCGCGTCAAGACCCTGCACCCCAAGGTGCACGGCGGGCTGCTCGCGCGCCGCGACGTGCCCGCGCACATGGCGGCCTTGAAGGAGCACGGCATAGCCACCATCGACCTGCTGGTCGTGAACCTGTACCCGTTCGAGGCCACGGTGGCCAAGGCCGGCTGCACGCTGGCCGACGCCATCGAGAACATCGACATCGGCGGCCCCGCCATGGTGCGCAGCGCCGCGAAGAACTGGCAGGACGTGGGCGTGGTGACGAGCGCCGACCAGTACGAAGCCGTGCTGGCCGAGCTGAAGGCCGGCGGCAGGCTCTCCGACAGGCTGCGCTTCGCCCTGTCGGTGGCCGCGTTCAACCGCATCGCGCAGTACGACGGCGCGATCAGCGACTACCTCTCGTCGGTGAAGTTCGAGGAGGACAAGCTCTCCGAGGCCTACGTGCCCGAGCGCAGCCTGTTCCCCGGCCAGAGCAACGGCCACTTCGTCAAGACGCAGGACCTGCGCTACGGCGAGAACAGCCACCAGCAGGCCGCCTGGTACCGCGACCTGCACCCCGCGCCCGGCTCCATCGCCACGGGCGTGCAGCTGCAGGGCAAGGAGCTGTCGTACAACAACATCGCCGACGCCGATGCCGCCTGGGAATGCGTCAAGAGCTTCAAGCTGCCCGCCTGCGTGATCGTCAAGCACGCCAACCCCTGCGGCGTGGCCGTGGGCGCGAGCGCGCTGGAGGCCTACGGCAAGGCCTTCCAGACCGACCCGACGAGCGCCTTCGGCGGCATCATCGCGCTCAACCGTGCGGTGGACGGCGCGGCCGCGCAGCAGATCTCCAAGCAGTTCGTCGAGGTGCTGATGGCGCCCGACTTCACGCCCGAGGCGCTCGACGTGTTCAAGGCCAAGGCCAACGTGCGCCTGATGAAGATCGCCCTGCCGCAGGGTGGCGAAACGGCCTGGGCCCAGGGCCGTAACGCCATGGACGCCAAGCGCGTGGGTTCGGGCCTGCTGCTGCAGACGGCGGACAACCATGAGCTGGAGCTGCCCGACGTGAAGGTGGTCACCATCAAGCAGCCCACGCAGGAGGAAATGCAGGACCTGCTGTTCGCCTGGAAGGTGGCCAAGTACGTCAAGAGCAACGCCATCGTGTTCGTGAAGGGCGGCATGACCATGGGCGTGGGCGCGGGCCAGATGAGCCGCCTGGACTCCGCGCGCATCGCCAGCATCAAGGCCCAGGCCGCGGGCCTGTCGCTGCAGAACACCGTGGTCGCGAGCGACGCCTTCTTCCCCTTCCGCGACGGCCTGGACGTGGTGGTCGATGCGGGCGCCACCTGCGTGGCCCAGCCCGGCGGCTCCATGCGCGACCAGGAGGTCATAGACGCGGCCAACGAGCGCGGCGTGGCCATGGTGTTCACGGGCGTGCGCCACTTCCGCCACTGAGCGGCGCAGCAGCATCTGAAAAGGCCCCCCACGCTCCGCGCGCTACGCGGGTCGCGGCCCCCCTCGGGGGGGCCGCTTTTCATCTTGGGGCGGCCCGGCGATGAAGGAGCGTGCCGCATGACGCCAGTCGTCACAGGCCTGTGCCGATGCCCCGAAGAAATTCCGCGATGCCGGCCTCGCGCCGGCATCGTGGCGTCCGGCAGCCGCGTCATGCGCGCTGCGAATCCAGCTGCTCGCCGTTCTTCGCCACCTCCTGCGCCCTGGCGTAGCTCTCGATCAGCAGCTGGTACGGCGGGAAGACCGCGCTGTACGCCTCCGCCCACTGCAGCGCGTCCTCGCGGTTCCATGTCCGCTGCACTTCCGAGCAGACGGCGGCGGTGTCCATCGGCACCACGCCGGCCTGCACGATGCGCGCCAGCGTGATCTCCTGCGCCATCTTCGAGTAGGTGCCCGAGGCGTCGATCACGGCGAACACCTGGTAGCCCTCGTGCACCGCCGCGATGCTCGGGAAGGCCATGCACACGCTGGTGATGGTGCCGGCGATGATGAGCTGCCTGCGGCCCGTGGCCTTCACGGCGGCGACGAACTCGGGGTTGTCCCAGGCGTTGATCTCGCCCTTGCGCGCCACGTACTGCGCGTGCGGGGCGAACTGGTGGATTTCCGGGATCAGCGGGCCGTTCGGCCCCTGCGGCACCGAAGCCGTGGTGATGACCGGCATCTTCGCCAGCGTCGCCACCTTGGCCAGCGTGGAGGCGTTGGCGCGCACCTCGGTGAAGGGCATGTCCTTGATGGTCTGGAACAGGCCGCTCTGGTGGTCGATCAGCAGCATCACGGCGTCGTCGGGGTTGATGACGGGACGGGCGCCGTTGAAGTTGGCGGGTGTGCTCATGGTGTGTACTCCTTCAGGGGGGATGGGTGCCCAGATGGGCGGAGAGCCTCATCACTGGCGGGCCAGGGCGTAGCCCAGCCCGCCGATGGATCAGGCGGTGATGCCGTCGTTGCGTGCGGTTCCGGCCAGCGCGATGCGGCCGAAGCGTCCGCTGTTGAAGTCGGCCACAGCTTGGCGGATCTCGGCCTCGCTGTTCATCACGAACGGGCCGTACCCGACCACCGGCTCGTCAATCGGCTCGCCCGACAGCCACAGCACGGTCGCGTCGCTGTTGGCCTCGATCTCCACGCCGCTGCCCTCGCGCTCCAGGTGCACGAGCTGCCCTTCGCGTGCCACCGTCTCGCCGTTGACCAGTACCGTGCCGCGCAGCACGACCAGCGCCAGCGTGTGGCCGTCCTTCGTCCCGAAGCGGGCGGTGCCGCCCTGGGCGATGCGTACATCCCACACGTCCATCGGCGTGAAGGTCAGCGCCGGGCCGGGGCGTCCATCGAACGCGCCGGCGATCACGCGCACGCGGCCGGCGCCTTCGGGCAGGTCCACCGACGGAATCTGCGCGTCCAGCAGCGTCTGGTAGCGCGGCGGAGCCATCTTGTCCCTGGCGGGCAGGTTGACCCACAGCTGCACCATCTCGATGGTGCCGCCGCGCGCGGTGAAGGCGCGCGAGTGGAACTCCTCGTGCAGGATGCCGCCGCCGGCGGTCATCCACTGCACGTCGCCCGGGCCGATCAGGCCACCTGCGCCGGTGGAATCGCGGTGCTCCACCTCGCCCTGGTAGACGATGGTCACGGTCTCGAAGCCGCGGTGCGGGTGCTGGCCCACGCCACGCGGCTGTGCCGCCGGCGTGAAGTGCGTGGGCGCCGCGTGGTCGAGCAACAGGAACGGGCTCAGGTGCCGGCCCAGGCCGTCGTAGCCGAACAGCGAGCGCACCGGGAAGCCGTCGCCCACCCAGTGCGGGCGGGGAGCGCTGTAGACGCCGAGGATCTTCTTCATGCTCATCTCCTGGATGCGCCGCGCGGAATGCGCTGGCGATGTGAGAAGGATATGGATGGAACGATGATCCCGGTAGTCGGTAATATTTGGCTTCAGAGTCCTATTAGGTGAACGATGAAGCGATGCGAGACTTGAACGACCTCTACTACTACGTGCAGGTGGTGGACCACGGCGGCTTCGCGCCGGCCGGCCGCGCGCTCGGCATGCCCAAATCCAAGCTGAGCCGGCGCATCGCGCTGCTGGAGGAGCGCCTGGGCACGCGGCTGATCCAGCGCTCCACGCGGCGCTTCGCCGTCACCGAGACCGGCCAGAGCTACTACGCCCACTGCAAGGCCATGCTGGTGGAGGCCGATGCGGCCGACGAGGCCATCGCGCTGACGCAGGCCGAACCGCGCGGCATCGTGCGCATGACCTGCCCGGTGGCGCTGCTGGATGCGCGCATCGCCGACATGGTGGCGGCCTTCATGGTCGCTTATCCGCGCGTGGAGATCCACCTGGAGGAAACCAACCGCCGCGTGGACGTGGTGGGCGAAGGCATCGACGTGGCCATCCGCGTGCGGCCGCCGCCACTGGAAGACAGCGACCTGGTGATGCGCGTGCTGGCCGAGCGCGGGCAATGCCTGGTGGCCTGCCCGCGGCTGCTGGCGGACGGGATTCCCCAGGGGCCCGCCGACCTCGCGGGCCTGCCGAGCATGGACCTGGGCCTGCCGCAGCACGAGCACGTGTGGAACCTGATCGGGCCTGATGGCGCGCAGGCGGCCATCCGCCACCGGCCGCGCCTGATCACGCGCGGCATGCTGGCCTTGCGCGCGGCGGCTGTCGCCGGCGTGGGCGTCGTGCAACTGCCCTCGATGATGGTGCGCGAGCAGATCGAGCGCGGCGAACTGGTGCACGTGATACCGGGCTGGGCGCCTCGGCGCGAGATCATCCATGCCGTGTTCGCCTCGCGGCGCGGGCTGCTGCCGGCGGTGCGGGCATTGCTCGAATTTCTCGCGCAGCAGTTCGAGCGCTTGCACGAGGACTGATGGCTCGGTAAGAAGCTCCGCCACGGTGGGCGGCGCGCTGCGGCCGTCAGGCCCCCTGGGGCTTGCTGCGCGACCGGATCAGGCCGTGCGTGCCGTCCTCGTTCTCGATCAGGCGGGCATAGCCGTTGCCGGGAACGAAGGATCGTCGAGGGTCACGGAGAATGTGGCGCTCGAATTTATGTGGTCATCGAACCGCGCTGCCTTTCGGCGCGGTCGATCCAGCCCGATGAGCGCCACATAAGAAGTGGGCTATAGGCTGCGCAGGAAGGCCATCAGCTCGGGCTGATCGCGCCACCGCCGTTTGGATTGGGCATCCTCCGCAACGGCGCATTTGGCAAGCGCCTTCGCCTTGGTTTCCAGGTCGATCTCGGCATAGATGTTTGTCGTGTCAATGCTGACGTGGCCAAGCCAGCCGCGGATCGTGTTGATATCGACTCCGGCGCGCAGCAGATGCGTGGCAGCGGTGTGCCTAATCGTGTGCGGACTCACCCTTTTCTTGCGCATTGCCGGCAAGTTCAAGCTCGCCTTCATCGCATGACGTTCCACCATCGTATGCACACCAAAGCGGGTGATGGACTGGCCGCAGCGATTGAGAAAAACCGGCTCTTGTGATGCCCGATCTCCAATCAGGTACGCCAATTCAGAAACCGTGCTCGGCCACAGGGGGCAATACCGCTGTTTCCCGCCTTTGCCCTGAATCTTGACCGAAGCACCCTGCAAGTCCAGGTCGTCGATCTTGAGCTGTGCCAGCTCTGACACACGGGCGCCGGTGTTGTACAGGCACAGCAGGAGCACGTAGTCTCGCTGTCCCACTAGCGTTTGCCGGTCAGGCGCGGCCAGCAGCGCATCCATCTCCAGTTTGTCAAGATAGGGGATCACGGCCTGGGAGGTCTTCTTGCACGGAATCGAGCGGACCTGGCCGCACCACTCGATATGTTCCGGGCTGTGCTCGCCGATGAAGTAGGCTAACTTGCGGATCGCAGCAAGACGCTGATTCCGGGTGGACACCGTGCAGTGCCGGGACTCTTCCAAATCGGCGAGGAACCTGCGCGTCAGATCCGCCGATAGATCCGTCACTACGAGTCGATCCACCGGCGTGTGCAGAAGCCGAGCGGCAAATGGAAGCAGCAGCTTGAGCGTGTCACGGTAGTTGAGCTGTGTATTGCGGGCGAGATTGCGTTCGCCGACCATGTGCTCCAGAAGAAATCGGCGAACCCACGGGCCGAGCAGTGTGGTGTCACGCATGGGACTCTTCCATCGCGTAGGCCTCGAATCGTGCGCTCGCTGCGCGCAGCAACTCGGGGGTCAAGGTGAGGTAAGGCTGGGTCGAGCCGATATCCACGTGCCCCAGATAGACGGACAGTTGCAGCAGCAGGGATTGCCCATCGTTGCCACTGCGATACCAGGCAGTGAGCCGATGCACGGCGAAGGTGTGCCGCAGGTCATGCAAGCGCGGCTGGGCACGCGGGCCACCGTCGCGCAGGATTCCGGCGCGCCTGCGCAGACGGACAAAAGTGTGCTCGGCTGCAGACAGCGAAATTGGCCCGGCCAGGCGCGAAAGCAGGAAGGGGGACTCCGGGCCGACGGGCTGACACTGCACGCGTCTGGCCAAATACCTGCGCAGCACACCTTCGACATCCGTCCCAATCGGCACCAGCCGTGACTTGTAGAACTTGCTGCCGTGGATGTGCAGGACGGCCTCGGAGAGGTCCACGTCGGCCATCGTGAGATGAAGCGCTTCGCTGATCCTCAGCCCGGTGCCGTACAGAAGTAGCAGGAGGGTGCGGTAAGTACCGGGATCGATCAGGTTCTTCGGTTGATCAATCTCATCCGTGGTGTCGAGCAGTCGCCGCAGGTCCTGGCGCGAGTAGATGTAGGGCACGAAGTCCTTGCCAAGCTTCGGAGGCGCTGCTGGAAGGGGCGAACCGTCGGCATGCCCGCGCGTCATGGCATACCGATAAAACCGTGAGAGCACCGCATACTTGCCCAGGGCGGTGCGGGTGATAGGGCCACTGCCGACGATGAAATGGCGTGTTTGATCTGCTCCGACCTGACTCATCTCCACGCTGCCCATATGTGTGCAATAGGCGTTGAGCACTCTGGCTTCGCGATGGAACTTCAGGCCCATCGCCTGCTTGTAAGCCACATAGCTGGTGACGGCTTGGGAGAGCTTCATAGCAGGCCTCCCAGGTCGAATTCGGCGACCTTGCGAAGGCCTTGAAGATCTACCTTGGCGTAGATGCGGGTTGTACCCACGTTGCGATGCCCCAGGTGATCTCCAACAGCCTTGAGAGAGAACCCCTCGGCCACCAGATGGCAAGCGCAGGCATGCCTCAGGCAGTGCGGTCCCTTGTGCGGAAGCTGGATGCCCAGTGCCTTGACCCGACGGCTGACCACGTCATACAGCACATGTTGCGATACCGGAGGGAAAGGCTTCTGGGTGCTGGTGAAGAGTGTGTTGGAGGTGCAATGCGGGCGAGCCTGTTGCAGATAACGAAGAATCGCTTCGCCAACCTCGGTGACCAGCGGGTACAGGTCAGTGCGGCGTGACTTGGTGCGCACGATGGTGATGGTCTCGTTGGTCCAATCCAGGTCATTGAGACGAAGCCGCTCCACCTCCTTGCTGCGCAGGCCGTAGACCGCGAACAGCAGCAAAATGGCGCGATCGCGTATATCGATGGGCCGGGAACCTTGGGCGCTCTCGATCATCTGGCGCACATCAGCCCAATTGGGGCCGGCTGGAAGGCCTTCGTGCAGATACAAGCGCGGCGCATCAATGCACGCTGCAATTCGAGTGCCGGTGGGGCACCAGCCTTGTGCCTCGGCGTAACGGAAGAAGACCCGCAATGCGCTCGCGCAGCGTGCGATCGTGATGCGCTTCCAGTCGCTGAGTCCCTTGGCGGCTTGGAACGCATCGACGTCCGCGATCGAAACGTCTGCGAGCGATCGCCTTGCGTCTTCGATGCCCTTAAGAAATTCCTTCACGAACCAGCTTTGGTTATGGATCGTGGGCGCTGACAAGGCTCGATCATTACGCATGAAGGCGGCGAATTGCTCCACGACCGGGGTGAACACGCTGACCGGAGCGGCTGGCAATGGCTCCAACAGATCAAGAAATCGCAGCCACGCCATCGCGGCGCAGACGAACTTGGTGCGCGCGTAGTACGTGCTCTTCGCACGGTGAAGACGGCATTGATGACGGGCATAGCGCTCACCTGCCATCTCCAATTCGTACCGGGTGATGCGCTCGCCTGTAGCCAGATCAATGTGCCTGGAGATCACCAGCAGTCGATGGGCGAGACTTTGCAAAGTGCTGCGCGTTGCACCACGACTGGCGCGAAAGCAAAGGTATCGCTCACGGGCTTCGGCCCATGGGCCGTCGCGATGGCGCACCAACGCATGGGCCTTGGAAAAGAGTGCCTCGAACATGACCGATCTCCTGTGTGGTTGGAAGATCGATCAGTCTGTGCCTCTCCAAAATGTGGCGCTCGACTCCTTCTTGAACTGTCACTATGCGGCTGCTCGTCTCGGGCGCCACATAAATCTCTGCGCCACATTCTCCGTGTTATGTGGTGAGCCACATAACACGGACAGGTACTCCCGCCCGGCCTCGCTGGTCTTCTTCCACGCCGCGCCGATGCCGTGGCCGGCGGCCTGGACGCGGAAGTCCGGGGCTTTCTCGCTGTCCCCCTTGTCGTCGGGAACCAGCTTGACCTTGACGGTGAGCGTCAGGGTGCGAAGGGTGCCGGCGTAGCCGTCTTTGTCTGCGGTGAAGGTAGCCGATGTTGGCCATGACGTTTCGGTTGAACAAGGTTCGCGCCCATTGCGTCCTTGTTGTGATCCGGCCGGCGGGGGACGGGCTGGCTGCACCGCTTGCGGTCGCAACGCAGCGGAGAGCCGGGAGGCGAAAGGAATTTTCGGCCTCCGCCTCGGCGGCGATGCCGGCCAGCTTGTCCTGCGCCAGCCGTTCCAGCAGCGCCGCATCGCCCAGGTACACGCTGGCATCGCCTTCCGCGAACAGGTCGCCGCGGATGCCGATAGGCGTCGATTTCGCGTTCGGTCAGGCGTTCCCGCAGGCTGTGCGGGCTGCGTTGCCATGTCGGGGCATCGTAGTACGCGGCTTTCTGCGCGGCGTGGCCGTCGGTGATGGCAAGGGCCATCAACTGATCGCGCGCGACTGCATCGGCGCGGCAGTCGGCCAGCAGGCGCGGCGAGACATTCGCCACGACCAGCGGCGTGACGGAAAAGGCCCGTAAAGGCCCTTTTTGATGAAAACAGGCGCAAGCGCGCTCTGGCCGGGCGGCAGCAGCTCTTATTTCGTGAGCGTCTGGAAAACCTGCGTGGCCGCTTCCACGGTCTGCGCGATGTCTTCGGCGCTGTGCGCGCTGCTCACGAAGCCCGCCTCGTACAGCGCCGGCGCGGTGTACACGCCGCGGTCGAGCAGGCCGTGGAACAGCTGGTTGAAGCGCGCGCCGTCGGTCCTGAGCACCTCGGGGTAGTTCTGCGGCAGCGCCCCCAGCAGGAAGTAGCCGAACATGCCGCCCTCGCTGTCGGCGCAGAAGTCCACGCCGCTGGCCCTGGCGGCGCCAGCCAGGCCGTCGACCAGCGCGCGCGTGCGCCCGGCCAGGGCCTCGTAGAAGCCGGGCTGGCTGATCTCGCGCAGCGTCGCCAGGCCGCAGGCCGTCGCCACGGGGTTGCCCGACAGGGTGCCGGCCTGGTACACGGGGCCCAGCGGCGCGAGCTGCTCCATGACGGCGCGCGGCCCCCCGAAGGCCGCGAGCGGCATGCCGCCGCCGATGACCTTGCCGAGCACCGTGAGGTCAGGCCTGAAGCCGGGGATCTGCTGCGCGTACACGCTCTGCGCGCCGCCGAGCGCCACGCGAAAGCCCGTCATCACCTCGTCGATGACCAGCAGCGCGCCGTGCTGCGTGCACAGCTCGCGCGCGCGGCGCATGAAGGGCACGCTGGCGCGCACGAAGTTCATGTTGCCCGCGATGGGCTCCATGATCACGCAGGCCACATCCTTGCCGTGCAGCGCGAAGGCCTCTTCGAGCTGCGCCACGTCGTTGTATTCGAGCACCAGCGTGTGCTGCACCACCTCGGGCGGCACGCCCGCGCTGGTGGCGTGGCCGAAGGTGGCCAGGCCCGATCCGGCCTTGACCAGCAGCGAATCGGCATGGCCGTGGTAGCAGCCGTTGAACTTGATGATCTTGGAGCGGCCCGTGGCGCCGCGCGCCAGGCGGATGGCGCTCATGCCCGCCTCGGTGCCGGAGCTGACCAGGCGGATCATCTCCATCGACGGCACGTGGCGGATGATCTCCTCGGCCAGCTCCACCTCGCGCTCGGTGGGCGCGCCGAAGGAAAAGCCCTCCAGTGCGGCCTTTTGCACGGCCTCCAGCACGGCCGGGTGGCCGTGGCCCAGGATCATGGGGCCCCAGGAGCCGATGTAGTCGATGTAGCGCCGGCCGTTGGCATCCCACATGTAGGCGCCCTGGGCGCGCTGGATGAAGCGGGGGGTGCCGCCCACGGCCCTGAAGGCGCGCACGGGCGAGTTCACGCCGCCCGGGATCAGCGCCTTGGCGCGTTCGAAGAGGGTCTGGTTGCTGTCAGTGCTGTGTGTCATGGGGTGGCATGTCGAAGCCCTGCGGTCCGCCGGAGGGCTCGTCGTCATTGTCGTCGTCATCGTCGGGCTGGGCCCAGAACATGCGGTCGGGCAGCACATGGCCCATGCCGGGGCGAAAGCCATTCTCCAGCGAGCCGTCGAGGTAGGTGAGCGCTTCTTTCGTGGCCTCGCCCAGGTCGCAGCCGCTGCCCACGAGGGCCGCGAGCGTCGCCGACAAGGTGTCGCCCGCGCCGATGAAGCTGGCTTCGAAGCGCTCGAAGCGTCCGCTGCCGAGCACCGACTGGGCCGAGGCCAGCACGTTGTCGATGTGCTGGTCGGCCGCCGGAATGCCGGTCACCAGCAGGTAGGGCACGCCGCTCTCGGCGGCCGCCATGGCCAGGTCGCGCGGCGACGGCGCACGCTCGCTGCCCCAGTCGGGCAGAAGCCAGCGCCACAGCGTGCTGTGGTTGCCGACCAGCACCGAGGTCTGGGGCAGCAGCAGTTCGCGGAAGGCATCGTGGTACTGGTCGATGAGATCGTCGCGCCACCACGACAGGTCGGGCATGTAGGCGATCACCGGTATGTCGGCATAGTCGGCCGAGATCCCGGCGATGGCGCTCAGGTTCTCCGGGCTGCCCACGAAGCCGACCTTGATGGCCTGCACGGCCATGTCCTCGAGCACGGCGCGGGCCTGCTCGGAAACCGTGTCGTCGTCGAAGGGGTAATGCTCGAAGACCTCGGCGCTGTCGCGCGCGTAGGCGCCGGTCACCACGGGGACGGGGTGACCGCCGACCGAGGCCACGGCCGTGATGTCGCCCGCCAGCCCTCCCGCGCCGCTGGGGTCGTTGGCGTTGAAAACCATGACACAGATGGCGGGCACTACGGGGTCGTCATCATCCGCGGCCATGCCTGGGGTACCCGGTGATGAAGGGGTTTTCGATTTCATGGAAGGGTGCCAGCGTAACCGGTGGCACGAAAGCTGCGTTCCGCAGTCATGACTAGATACAATCGTTGCATTCTATGTGAAGGCCCCTTAAGCTGTGGCGTGACCGACCCACGAACTTGGATGTGCTTGATTTGCGGTTGGGTATATGACGAGGCCGCGGGTTCGCCCGAACACGGCATTGCGCCCGATACCCGCTGGGCGGATGTCCCCAAGAGGTGGACATGCCCTGAATGCGGGGCACGCAAAGAGGACTTCGAGATGGTCGAAATATGAGGCGCGGCCCCGGCCTGCGTCGTTTTTCGTTCCCTCAGGAGCAGTGAGAAATTGGCTACGACGACAACCGGTTCCACCTTCAAGGTCCTCGTGGTGGACGATAGCAACACCATCCGGCGCAGCGCTGAAATCTTCCTCAAGCAGGGTGGCCACGAGGTACTGCTCGCCGACGATGGCTTCGACGCCCTGGCCAAGGTCAATGATTACCAGCCCCAGCTGATTTTCTGCGACATCCTGATGCCCAAGCTCGATGGTTATCAGACCTGCGCCATCATCAAGCGCAATGCCCGCTTTGCCGGTACGCCGGTGGTGATGCTGTCATCCAAGGACGGGGTTTTCGACAAGGCGCGCGGCCGCATGGTCGGCTGCCAGGAATATCTCACCAAACCATTCACCAAAGACCAGTTGCTGCAGGCCGTGCAGCAATTCGGAAATGCGCAACAAGGAGCCATGTAATGCCGATCCGGAAAGTCCTGGTCGTGGACGACTCGAAAACGGAGTTGATGTACCTGACCGACTTGCTGCAGAAAAAAGGCATGCAGGTCCGTACGGCCGAGAATGCAGAGGAAGCCTTTCGCCGCCTGACCGAGGAAAAGCCCGACCTGATCCTCATGGACGTCGTCATGCCCGGCCAGAACGGCTTCCAGCTGACGCGCATCATCACCCGTGACCCGCAGTACGCCGACGTGCCCATCATCATGTGCACGAGCAAGAGCCAGGAAACGGACCGCGTCTGGGGCATGCGCCAGGGCGCGCGCGGCTATATCACCAAGCCGGTCGATCCTGCGGAACTGCAGGCCAAGATCGACGCGCTGGATTGAGGGTGCCGCGTCCGCCATGGCCAATCGCGAAGCCCTGAAGGAGTTCCAGGCGCGGCTTGCCGTGCGTTTGCAGGCAGCAAGAGACGAGGGCGTGTCCGTCTCGTCCTGGCTGGCCGTGGAGTCGGCCGGGCTGCATTTCCTTTTGCCGCTGGCGCAGTCGGGAGAGATTTTCCCGTGGAGCGGCGTGCAATCCGTCCCCTACACCCAGTCCTGGTTCCTGGGGGTGACCAATCTGCGCGGCACGCTCACGGGCGTGGTGGACCTCGCGGGGCTGCTGGGCGCCGTGCAACCGCGTTCCGAGCAGGCGCTGCTGGAGTCCAGCGTGCTGACCCTCAACGGCGCCCTGGAGGTGAATGCCGCGCTGCTCGTGGACCGGCTGGCGGGCCTGCGCAGCGTGCAGACGTTCGTCGCGTCCGAGCCGCCCGCGCAAGGAGAGCCGGTGTATTTCGGCAGCGCCTATGTCGATGAGCAGGGCACGCGCTGGCAGGAGCTCAACCTGCAGGCCTTGTCCCAACACCCCGCGTTTCTCAGCATCAGTGCTTGATTTTTCTGTAAGGCTGCACCATGTCCGTCGTCAATCCCTTTGGAAAACTATTCCACCGCAAGCCCGCCGAGCCGGATGCCGACCTGAACCCGTCCTACATGGCGGCAGACTCCATGATCGCCGGCCCGCTGTCGCAGGAATACCAGGCGGACGGCATGGGTAGTGCGCAGGGGGTGGGCGGGGTGTCGCAATACCACGAGGAAGGCGCGCTCGAAGACGACCTGGTGGCCTTGCCCCTGCTGGGCAGCGCCACTGCGCCCGCACACCAGCGCCGTTTGCTGCTGCTGCTCGGTGTGAGCCTGCTGGCGCTGGCGTTGGTCGCCGGCTGGGTGCTGCGGCAGGCCAACCGCTCGGCGCAGCAGCTGACTGCCGCCGGCCAGTCGCTGATGCAGTCGCAGCGCCTGGCGAATTCGGTGTCGCAGGCCCTGGTGGGCAGTCCGCAGGCCTTTGCCGACGTGGCGGAGAGCTCCGGCGTGCTGGTGCGCAACGTGCGCGCGCTGAGCAATGGCGACGGCGAGCTGGATGTGCAGGCACTGGGCGAGGCCTTCAAGCCCGACCTCGATGCCATCATGCCCCTGGTGGAGCGTGCCGAGCGCAGTGCGGGCGTGGTGATGGGACAGAAGAAGATCCTGTCCCAGGTGGGCGATGCGCTGCGCACCATCAACAGCCAGTCGTCCGACCTGCTGGAGATCGCCGAGGCCATCGCGTCGCTCAAGCTGCAGCACAACGCGCCCGCGGCCGACATTTCCGCCGCAGGGCAGCTCGTGATGCTGACGCAGCGCATCGGCAAGTCCGCCAACGAATTCCAGAGCTCCCAGGGGGGGAGCCCCGAGGCCGTGTTCCTGCTGGGCAAGGACCTGAATTCCTTCAAGGAGATCGCCCAGGGCATGCTCGACGGCAGCGCCGACCTGCGGCTGACCGCCTCGCGCGACGCGCAGGTCCGCGAGCAGCTGCAGGCGCTGATCAAGCTCTTCGACCAGACCCGCACCCAGGCCGGCGCCATTCTGGGCAACCTGCAGGGACTGGTGTCGGCGCGGGAGGCCCAGGCGGCCATCGTCGCCGACAGCGAGCCGCTGCGCCGCCAGCTGGAGGGCCTGCAGGGCAAGCTGTCCGCGCAGTCGGGCATAGGGGCGGGGCAGTTCGCGGCCCTGGCGGTCGCGGGCATCTTCGTGCTGCTGTGCGGCGTGGGCATCTCCCGCGTGCAGCTGCTCGACAGCCGCAACCGCCAGGGCGCCGCCGAGGCGCTGCAACGCGATGCCCGGCGCCAGGAGCAGGAAGCCAAGCGCGTCAACGATGCCAACCAGGCCGCCATCCTGCGGCTCATGAACGAGCTGCAGTCGGTCGCCGAAGGGGACCTGACCCAGGAGGCCACGGTGACGGAGGACATCACGGGCGCCATCGCCGACTCGGTGAACTACACGGTGGAGGAGCTGCGCGTGCTTGTGGGCAGCGTGCAGAACACCGCGGCCCGGGTGGCGCAGACGACCGAACAGGTGGACAGCACGTCCACGGAGCTGCTCGCGACATCCTCCGAGCAGCTGCGCGAGATCCGCGAAACCGGCCGCTCGGTGCTCGACATGGCCACGCGCATCAACGAAGTGTCCTCCCAGGCGCAGGAATCGGCCTCGGTGGCCCGCCAGTCGCTGCTGGCGGCGGACCAGGGCCTGCAGGCGGTGCAGAACGCCATCGGCGGCATGAACGCCATCCGCGACCAGATCCAGGACACCTCCAAGCGCATCAAGCGCCTGGGCGAGTCGTCGCAGGAGATCGGCGAAATCACCGAACTGATCTCCGACATCACCGAGCAGACCAACGTGCTGGCCCTGAACGCCGCCATCCAGGCCGCGTCCGCCGGCGAAGCGGGCCGCGGCTTCTCGGTGGTGGCCGAGGAAGTGCAGCGCCTGGCTGAGCGCTCCGCCGATGCCACGCGCCAGATCTCCGCCCTGGTGAAGGCCATCCAGACCGACACCCAGGACGCGGTGGCCGCCATGGAGCGCTCCACGCAGGGCGTGGTGGAAGGGGCTCGCCTGTCCGACGGCGCCGGCACCGCCCTGACCGAGATCGACCGCGTGTCGCGCCGCCTGGCCGAGCTGATCGAGCAGATTTCCGTCTCGGCATCGCGCGAGGCGGAGCTGGCCAACGGCGTGGCCGACAACATCCAGCACATCTTCGCGGTGACGGAGCAGACCGGAGAAGGGACCCGCACGACCGCCCAGCAGGTGCGCGAGCTGTCCCACATGGCCGAAGAGCTGCGGCGGTCGGTGGCACGGTTCAAGATCGCCTGACTTTCATCAACGAACTGGCTCGGTAGCAGCCGGGGACGAATCCATGTCATCTCTTGACGCCGCAAACACACCGGGCGCCGATGGGGCCCAGAGCGAGCAAGACCTCGGGCCGCTGGCATGGGTGCTCGATGAGCTGCGCAAATCCTTGGACAGCGCCGTCAAGGCCATGCGCCGCTTCGTGCGCGATGCCGAAATCGCCCGCGAATCGGACCTGGCGGCCCTCGACGCGGGACCGCTGCGGATCGCGCGCCAGCAATTGCACCAGGCCAGCGGGGCGCTGGAGATGGTGGGCATGGCGGCGCCGGCCCTGGTGCTGCGCGCCATGGAGAGCGCCGTGCAGCGCTTCGTGCAGCGCCCTGAACTGTGCAGCGACGAGGCCGCTGCGACGATCGGACGCGCCAGTTTCGCGCTGATCGAGTACCTGGAGTGCGTGCTGGCCGGCAAGGCGGTATCCCCGGTGGCGTTGTTCCCGCAATACCGGGACTCCCAGGCGCTCGCGGGGGCGGATCGGGTGCACCCGGCCGACCTGTGGCCGGTAGAGCGCCGCCCGCGCGAGCCCGAGCTGGCGGTTGCGGCAGCGCCCCTGCCCTATGGGCCCGAGGCGCGGGCGCGCCTGGACGCCGCCGTGCTGCGCATCGTCAAGAATGCCGACCCGGCGGCGGCGGCCGACATGCGGACCGTCTGCCAGGGGTTCGCCGCGGCGCAGCCAAAGCCCGAGGTGCGCGTGTTCTGGGGCATTTGCGCCGGGTTCTTCGAGGCCCTGGCGCAGGGTGCGCTCAAGCCGGACGTCTATGCCAAGCGCGTGGCGTCGCGCGTGCTGATGCAGTATGCGACCCTGGCCAAGGGCGACGACGGCATCGGCGAACGCCTGGTGCAGGACCTGCTGTTCTTCTGCGCCCAGGCCGCCGTGCCGGGCGCCGCCGCGGATGCGGCCAGGATGCCCGCCCTGCAGGCCGTGCGCGAGGCCTTCGGGTTGCAGCGCCACCGGCCGGTGGACTATGAGCAGCCGCGCTTCGGCCGGTTCGACCCGGCCGTCCTGGCGCAGGCGCGCAAGCGCATTGCCGCTGCCACGGAAACCTGGTCGGCCCTGGCCGGCGGCGACCGCAACAAGCTCAAGCCCGCGGCGGACCAGTTCAGCCTGGTGTGCGACTCGCTGCGCAAACTCCATCCCGACAGCGACAGCCTGGCGCAGGCCCTGACACGCGCCATGGACGCCACGCTGCATTCGGGCGAGCCCCCGTCGGCGGCGCTGGCCATGGAGGTCGCCACTGCCGTCCTGTACCTGCAGGCGTCGTTCGAGGAGCTCGACGGCGCGGAACACACCATGGCGCAGCGGGCCGCGCGCCTTGCAGAACGCCTGGACGGCGTGGCGACGGGCGGGGAATCCCAGCCCCTGGAGCCGTGGATGGAGGAGCTGTACCGCCGTGTCAGCGACCACCAGACCATGGGCAGCGTGGTGAGCGAGCTGCGCGCCACCCTGTCGGAAGCCGAAAAGTCCATGGACCAGTACTTCCGCCAGCCGGAGAATCCAGAAGTCCTGCGCTCCGTGCCCGGCAGCTTGCAGCAGATGCGGGGCGTGCTGTCGGTGCTGGGCCTGGACCAGGCGTCGCTGGCGGTGGTGCGCATGCGCGACATGGTGGAGCGCCTGCTGATCGACGCGGTTGCCGAGGGCGAGCGCCAGCAGGTCTTCGAGAAGCTGGGCAACAGCATGGGCGCGCTGGGCTTCCTGGTCGATATGCTGAGCTATCAGCGTGCCATGGCGCGCAAGCTCTTCGTCTATGACGAGGATCTGGGCGAGCTGCGGATCCTCATGGGGCGCACGCGCGTGCCCGGCGCCGAGGGCCAGGCGGCGCCCGCGCCGGCAGACATGGGCAAGCCCCTCGAAGCCAAGGCGGGGGCGCCGCTGCACGAGCCGCCCGCCGCGCCCGCGCCCGCGCCGGAGCTTCCCATCCCCGCGGTTGCGCCAGCCCCCGTGGCGCCCGAGGCCGACGACGGGCAGGAGCTCCTGGACATCTTCCTCGAAGAGGCGCGCGAAGTGGTCGCCGCCGGCCAGGCCGCCATCGATGCGCTGCATGCCGAACCCGGCGACCTGAGCGAGCAGACCACGCTGCGCCGGGCGTTCCACACGCTCAAGGGCAGCTCGCGCATGGTCGGGCTGGGCGAGTTCGGCGAAGCTGCCTGGTCGATGGAGCAAGTGCTCAATGCCTGGCTGGCCGAGCAAAAGCCCGTGAAGGCGCCGCTGCTGCAGCTGTCCGCCGAGGCGCTGCAGGCATTCGCCCTCTGGGCGGACGACATCGCGGCTGGCAAGGCCGATCGCTGGCAGGCCCAGGCCTTCCGCGCAGCGGCCGATGCCATGCGCCAGGACGGCACGCTCGTGCCATTGGCCGCGCCCGCCGCGGCGCAGCCGCTCGTCGAGGAGGAGGCGGCCGCCGCGCCGGATGCGCCGATCGACGCCGCCATGTCCGGCGAACTGCCGCAGGAGCAGCCGACTGCCGCGGCCGGGCCGCAGGCCACCGCCCACGCACCCGAAGACGCCGCCGCATCCGGTTTCGACCTGCTGCTGCCCGATGCCGAAGGCGTGCCGCAACAGGATTTCGCGGACACCTGCATCGACGCCTACGGCCCAGGGAGCGACGCCCAGGCGCCCGCACCCGCGCCGGCCCTGGCCGAAGAGGTGGATTTCGCGCTTTTCGAGCAGGCGATGCAGGCCGGTGCCGATGCCCAGGAGACGCCCGAGGAGCCTGCCGGGGTGGCCGCGGAAGAGGCCCTGGCGGACGATCAGCCGCAGACCCCGCTCGCGCAGGCCTTCGACATCGAACTGGCCGAGGCCGCGCCTATTGCAGAGTCCGACGAGCCCGCGGCGGTGCCGGCCTCCGAGCCGCCGCCCGCATGGGCCGATGCCGCCGAGAGCGCGGAGCCCGGTGTGCTGCCGCCGGCGGACGAGGCGGTCAAGGTCATCGAGCACCTGCGCATCGGCATCCCGCTGTACAACGTCTACCTCAACGAGGCCGATGAATGGTCGCGCCGCCTGAGCACGTCGCTGCAGGAATGGTCGCTGGAGCTGCACCAGCCGCTGCCGGACACGGCCGTGGCGCTGGCGCACTCGCTGGCCGGCAGTTCGGCGACCGTGGGCTTCGCCGCCCTGTCGGGCATGGCGCGCACGCTGGAGCATGCCCTGCAGCACGTGCAATTGCTGCCGTGCGGCCTGCCCGAGCACGCCCAGGTCTTCAATGCGGCGGCCGACGACATCCGCCGGCTGCTGCACCAGTTCGCGGCGGGCTTCCTCAAGGAGCCCAATGCCCTGGTGCTGGAGCGCCTGCAGGCGCTCTTGCAGGTCGAAGTGAGCAGCGGCAGGATGCCTCTGGAGGAGGCCGCGGGCGAAGAAGCGTGCGCAGAGCCCGTACCTGAGCTGGGCGGCATCCTCGAGCGCGAGCTGCAGGTCGACGAGGCCATCGCCCGCGCCGTGGCGGCCTCGGTGGATATCGACGACGACATCGATGCGCTCGACATCATCGACCCCGACCTTTTCCCCATCTTCGAGGAAGAGGCGCTGGAGCTGCTGCCCGCGCTGGGCACGGCGCTGCGCCAATGGTCGGCGCGCCCGGAGAACCTGGGCGCCCGCAACGAACTGCTGCGCGCCCTGCACACCTTGAAGGGCAGCGCGCGCCTGGCCGGCGCCATGCGGCTGGGCGAGCTGGCCCACCGCATGGAAACGGCCGTGGAGCAGATCGGCACCGACGGCGTCGCCGCGGCCGACATCGAGCCCCTGCTGGCCAGCTTCGACGCCCTGCAGACAGGTTTCGACGCCTTGCGCACCATCGGCGCGCAGCCGCTGTCCGGGCCCGTGGCCGTGGAGCCGCCGGCGGCGGCGCCCGCAGCCTTCATGGCCGCGGAGCAGTCTGCTGCCGCGCCGGGCCAGGGCAGGGCTCCGGTGGCCGCGCCGCTGGCCTGGACTGCCCCTGCCGGCACCTCGTCCATGCCCCCGCGCGTGGCGGGCGGGCAGTCGGTGCGCGTGCGCGCGCAGCTGCTCGACCGTCTGGTGAACCAGGCGGGCGAGGTGGTGATCGCGCGCTCGCGCCTGGATGCGCGCATGTCGCAGATGCGGGCCTCGCTCGGCGACCTGACGGACAACCTCGAGCGCCTGCGCCAGCAGCTGCGCGACATCGAGGTGCAGGCCGAGTCCCAGATGCAGTCGCGCCTGGCGCTGTCCAAGGATTCGGCGGCGGGCTTCGACCCGCTGGAGTTCGACCGCTTCACGCGCGTGCAGGAGCTCACGCGCATGATGGCCGAGTCGGTGAACGACGTGGCCACGGTGCAGCGCAACATGCAGCGCGCCCTGGAGGGCGCCGAGGACGACCTGGTGGCCCAGGGGCGCCAGGCGCGCGAACTGCAGCGCGACCTGCTGCATACCCGCATGGTGGAGTTCGAGGGCCTCTCCGAGCGTCTCTACGCCGTGGTGCGCCAGGTGAGCAAGGAAACCGGCAAGCAGATCAAGCTCGACATTTCCGGCGGCTCCATCGAAATGGACCGCGGCGTGCTCGACCGCATGACCCCGGCCTTCGAGCACCTGCTGCGCAACTGCGCGGGCCACGGGATCGAGGCCCCCGAGGTGCGCACGGCCGCGGGCAAGCCCGCGGTGGGCGCCATCACCATCGCCCTGCGCCAGGAGGGCAACGACGTGTCGGTCGAGTTCCGCGACGACGGCGCCGGCCTGGACATCGCCCGCATCCGCGCCAAGGCCGTGGCCCAGGGGCTGGTCCCCGAGGATGCGCAGCTCTCCGATGCCGATGCGGCCAACCTGATCTTCCTGCCGGGCCTCTCCACGGCCACCGAGGTCACGGGCCTGTCGGGCCGCGGCATCGGCATGGACGTGGTGCGCTCCGAGGTCCACGCCCTCGGGGGCCGCATCGAGACCTGGACCGAGGCCGGCCAGGGCAGCGCCTTCCGCATGGTGCTGCCGCTCACGACCGCCGTCACGCAGGTGGTCATGCTGCGTGCCGGCGGGCTGACGCTGGGCGTGCCGGCCAGCCTGGTGGAGATCGTGCGCCGCGGCTCCACCGCCGAGCTGGAGGCCGCCTATGCCACGCATGCGTTCTCCGACGGGCAGGAGGACCTGCCCTTCTACTGGGCCGGCGCGCTGCTGCAATCGTCCGCGTGCAGCACCGAGGCGGCGGGCAAGTACCGGCCCGTGCTCATCCTGCGCAGCGCCGCGCAGCGCATCGCCGTGCACGTCGACGAGGTGCTGGGCAACCAGGAAGTGGTGGTCAAGAACCTCGGGCCGCAGCTGTCGCGCCTGCCGGGGCTGACGGGCATGTCCGTGCTCGCCTCCGGCGCCGTGGTGCTGATCTACAACCCCGTGGCCCTGGCGACGGTGTATGGCGACCAGGCGCGCGCCGCCATGCGCGCGCCCGCCGCAGCACAGGCCGAGGGGAGCGTGCCGGCGCAGGCGCCCGTGGCGCAGGACCACCAGGTGCCGCTGGTCCTGGTGGTGGACGACTCCATCACGGTGCGCCGCGTCACCCAGCGCCTGTTGCAGCGCGAGGGCTACCGCGTGGCCCTGGCGGCCGACGGGCTGCAGGCGCTCGAGCGGCTGCAGCAGGAACGCCCGGCCGTGGTGCTGTCCGACATCGAGATGCCGCGCATGGACGGGTTCGACCTGGCGCGCAACATCCGCGGCGATGCGGCGCTGCGCGACCTGCCCATCATCATGATCACCTCGCGCATCGCGCAGAAGCACCGCGACCACGCGGCCCAGCTGGGCGTGAACCACTATCTGGGCAAGCCCTATTCCGACGAGGAGCTCATGAGCCTGGTGCGCCACTACGCCCGGCTGGCGGCGCCCATGGAAAACGCCTGACGGCAGGCGCCGCAGGCACGCGCATGGCCCGGCCGGCTTGCCGCCCACCGGGCCATTTTGCGTGCCGGCTTGGCCGTAAAATCGCGGCATGCCTGCCCCGCCCGCGCCCATGAATCTGACGCACCATTTCCTGATCGCCATGCCGGGCATGGAGGATGCGTCCTTTGCGCGCAGCGTGGTCTACCTGTGCGAGCACAACGAGCGCGGCGCCCTGGGCCTGATCATCAACAAGCCCACGGACATCAGCCTGGAAGGGCTGTTCGAGAAGGTGGACCTGACCCTGGGGCGCGAGGACCTCACGCGCCAGCCTGTGTTCCTGGGCGGGCCCGTGCAGACCGAGCGCGGCTTCGTGCTGCATGATCCCATGCGCGGAACGCCCGAGGGCGCGCCCCGCGAGAGTGAGGGGGAGGACGAGTCTCCCTACGCCTCCACGATGAGCATTCCCGGCGGCCTGGAGATGACCACCTCCAAGGACGTGCTGGAGGCGCTGTCGCACGGCGCGGGCCCGCGGCGCGTGCTCGTGACCCTGGGCTACTCGGCCTGGGGCGAGGGCCAGCTCGAATCCGAGCTGGCCGAGAACAGCTGGCTCACGGTGGATGCCGACGCCTCCATCATCTTCGACACCCCCGTGGACGAGCGCTACGAGCGCGCCCTGGGGCTGCTGGGCCTGCAATCGTGGATGCTGTCGCGCGACGCGGGGCACGCATGACATGCCCCGCCGCCATCGTTCCCGCGCATTTCCAATCCTTTCTGGCTTTTGATTTCGGGCTCAAGCGCACGGGCGTCGCCGTGGGCACGCGCATGCTGCGCACGGCCACGCCGCAGGGCACGATCCGCGCCGAGGGCGATGCGCGCTTCGCCGCGGTGGCCGAGCGCATCGGCGAATGGCAGCCCGATGCCCTGGTGGTGGGCGTGCCCTGCCACCCGGATGGGGCGCCGCACGAGAACACGGCCCGGGCCCTGAAGTTCGCGCGCCAGCTGCGCGGGCGCTTCGGCCTGCAGGTCTTCGAGGTGGACGAGCGCTACAGCACCACCGAGGCCCTGGCCTCCGGCGCGGGCGATGCCGATGCGGCGTCGGCCTGCATCATCCTGGAACAGTTTTTGAGGAATCTGCCATGAGTTCTGCTCCCTCCGCGGCGCCGGGCGCCGTACGCCAGGGCCACCTGGCGCTGGACGCCGAGGCGCTCTACGCCGAGCTGCTGCGCGGCGTGCGCGCGCTGCGCGGGCCCCATACCCACCTGGCGGGCATCGCCTCGGGCGGCGCCTGGCTGGCCGAGCGACTGCAGCGCGACCTGGGCCTGGCCGGCCAGGCGGGCGTGCTGTCGTCGGCCATGCACCGCGACGACTTCGCCCAGCGCGGCCTGGCCAGCAGCGCGCAGACGGCGCTGCCGTTCGACGTGAACGGGGCCGACATCCTGCTGCTCGACGACGTGCTCTACACCGGCCGCACGATCCGCGCCGTGATCAACGAGCTGTTCGACTACGGCCGCCCGGCCTGCGTGCGCCTGGCGGTGCTGGTGGACCGTGGCGGGCGCGAACTGCCCATACAGGCCGACTTCGCCGCGGCGCGCGTGCTGCTGCCGCCCACGCAGCTGCTGTCGCTGGCCCGAGCCGAGGGCGGCGCATTCCATTTCGACGTCAAAGAGGTCTGACGGTGCTGTACAAGCGCAACCCCCAACTCAACAAGAACGGCGAGCTGATCCACCTGCTGTCGATCGAGGGCCTGCCCAGGGAGATCGTCACGCACATCCTGGACACGGCCACCAACTTCACCAGCGTCAACGACCGCGAGGTCAAGAAGGTGCCGCTGCTGCGCGGCAAGAGCGTGTTCAACCTGTTCTTCGAGAACAGCACGCGCACGCGCACCACCTTCGACATCGCGGCCAAGCGCCTGTCGGCCGACGTGTTCAACCTGGACATCGCGCGCTCCTCGACGGCCAAGGGCGAGACCCTGCTGGACACCATCGACAACCTGACCGCCATGGCGGCCGACATCTTCGTCGTGCGCCACAGCGAGTCGGGCGCGCCCTACCTCATCGCCCAGCACGTGGGCCCGCACGTGCACGTGGTCAACGCCGGCGACGGCCGCCATGCCCACCCCACGCAGGGCCTGCTGGACATGTACACCATCCGCCACTACAAGAAGGACTTCTCCAACCTCACGGTGGCCATCGTGGGCGACGTGCTGCACTCGCGCGTGGCGCGCTCGGACATCCACGGCCTGACCACGCTGGGCGCGGCCGAGGTGCGCGTGGTGGGCCCGCGCACGCTGGTGCCGGCCGACATGGCGCAGATGGGCGTGCGCGTGTTCCACAGCCTGGAGGAGGGCATCAAGGACTGCGACGTGGTCATCATGCTGCGCCTGCAGAACGAGCGCATGAGCGGCGCGCTGCTGCCGTCGAGCCAGGAATACTTCAAGAGCTTCGGCCTCACGCCCGAGAAGCTGCTTCTCGCCAAGCCCGACGCCATCGTCATGCACCCGGGCCCGATCAACCGCGGCGTGGAGATCGACTCCGCCGTGGTCGACGGCCCGCAGGCCGTGATCCTGCCGCAGGTCACCTTCGGCATCGCGGTGCGCATGGCGGTCATGTCCATAGTCGCCGGGAACGAAGCGTGATTGCTCCTGTTTCAATAGCTTCTTGCGCTTGGTGGACGGGCGCTCGGGGCCAATTTGACTTGAAACCATGAAGATACTCATCCAGAACGGCCGGGTGATCGACCCGGCCAGCGGGCTCGACAAGGTATGCAACGTGGCCCTGGCCGCGGGCCGCATCATCGCGGTGGACCGCGAGCCCAGGGACTTCACGCCCAGCCGCGTGATCGACGCCGGCGGCTGCCTCGTGCTGCCCGGCCTGGTGGACCTGGCGGCGCGCCTGCGCGAGCCCGGCCACGAGCACGAGCGCATGCTGGAGTCCGAAATGGCCGCCGCCGTCGCGGGCGGCGTGACCAGCCTGGTCTGCCCGCCCGACACCGACCCGGTGCTCGACGAGCAAGGCCTCGTCGAGATGCTCAAGTTCCGGGCCGAGAAGCTGCACCAGGCGCGCCTGTTCCCGCTGGGCGCGCTCACGCGCGGCCTGGCCGGCGAGGTGCTGACCGAGATGGCCGAGCTCACCGAATCGGGCTGCGTGGGCTTCAGCCAGGCCGACGTGGCGCTGGCCAGCACCCAGGTGCTGCAGCGCGCGCTGCAGTACGCCGCCACCTACGGCTACACCGTGTGGCTGCGCCCGCAGGAACTGCACCTGGGCAAGGGCGTGGCAGCCAGCGGCCCGCTGGCCACCCGCATGGGCCTGTCGGGCATTCCGGTGGCGGCCGAGACCATCGCCCTGCACACCATCTTCGAGCTGCTCAAGACCACGGGCGGGCGCGTGCACCTGTGCCGCCTCTCCAGCAGCGCGGGGGTGGAGCTGGTGCGCCAGGCCAAGGCCGAGGGCCTCGCGGTCAGCTGCGACGTGAGCATCAACTCCCTCATGCTCACCGACGTGGACATCGGCTACTTCGACAGCCGCGCGCGCCTCACCCCGCCGCTGCGCCAGCAGCGCGACCGCGACGCGCTGGCGGCGGCCCTGGCGGACGGCACCATCGACGCCCTGGTCTCCGACCACACCCCCGTGGACGAGGACGCCAAGGCCCTGCCCTTCGCCGAGGCCGAGCCCGGCGCCACCGGGCTGGAGCTGCTGCTGTCCATCGCCCTGAAATGGTCGCAGGGCGGCGGCGCGCCGCTGTCGCGCGCGCTGGCCACCGTGACCAGCGAGCCGGCGCGCGTGCTGGGCAGCGCCCTGGGCACGCTGCAGGCCAGCGTGGGCCGCATCGTCGAGGGCGGCGTGGGCGACCTGTGCGTGGTGGACCCCGACGCGCATTGGACCGTGCAGGCCGGTGCGCTGGCCAGCCAGGGCAAGCACACGCCGTTCTCGTCCTACGAGCTGCCGGGCCGTGTGCGCTGCACCCTGGTCGGCGGCCAGGTCGCCTTCGAGCGCGGCTGAACGCCCATCCATGCTGCGAGTCCTGCGCGCCTGCTGGCGCGTGCCGCGCATGCTGCTGCACGCCCTGCTGGGCCTGTGGGTCGTGGCGCTGCGCTTCCCGCGCCTGGCCGCGGAGCAGCAGCAGGCGCGCGTGCAGGCCTGGGCCCTGGGCCTGCTGCGCTGCGCCGGCGTCACGCTGGAGCTGCACGGCCAGCCGCCGCGCACGGGGCCGGTGCTGCTCGTGGCCAACCACCTCTCGTGGCTCGACATCCCCGTGATGCACGCGGCGCGCTATTGCCGCTTCATCAGCAAGTCCGACGTGCAGGACTGGCCCATCGTGGGCACGCTCGCCACGGCCGCGGGCACGCTCTACATCCAGCGCGAATCGCGCCGCGACGCGCTGCGCATGGTGGCCAGCATGCGCGAGGCCCTGCTGCGCGGCGAGGTGCTGGCTGTGTTCCCCGAAGGCACGACGGGCGACGGGCGCGAGCTGCTGCCCTTCCATGCCAACCTGCTGCAGGCCGCGCTGGCCGCCGACGTGCCCGTGCAGCCCGTGGGCCTGCGCTTCGTCGATGGCCAGAGCGGCGCCACGAGCTTCGCCCCCAGCTTCGTCGGCGACGAAAGCCTTCTGGGCTCCATCTGGCGCACGCTCTCGGCCCCGGGCATCACCGCCGTGGTGCACTTCGGCACGCCCGAGCGCGCCCAGGGGCGCGACCGGCGCGCCTGGAGCCAGGCGTTGCACGCGGCGGTGGACGCGCTGAGGCGGCGCTGACCAAACACCTGCCGCCTGCCTATCGACGGCAAAGCTATGCCGGCGCGAATACCGGCATGAGCCGCCCTTCCTCGGCGCGGCGGAACCTCAGGCGCACAGGCTGGCCGATGCGCAGGCTGTCCAGCTGGTCGGTCTCGATATTGGTCAGCAGGGCCGGCCCTTCGGCCAGGCGCACATAGGCCACGGCGTAGGGCTGCTCCACGCGCCGCATCACGCTGAAGGCGTACAGCGTGCCGTCGCCCGAGGCCTCGCGCCATTCGGTGTCGGTGCTGCCGCACAGCGGGCAGACCACGCGCGGATACCAGTGCGGCCGGTTGCAGCTGCGGCAGGTGCGCAGCAGCAGCCTGCCTTGTTCCGCGGCCTGCCAGAACGCCAGGTGCTCGGGGTAGGCCTGCGCGAACGGGTCGTGCTCGAAAGAGGTCGGGGTCGTGGTCATTCGCGCTCCAGGATGACGGTGGCGTGGTTGTGCGCGGTGCCCAGCACGAGCCCGGGCCCGGCGGCCAGGGCCAGGCGGCAGTTGGGCACCTGCACCGCGGGATGGGCCTCGCCGCGCAGCTGGCGCACGGCCTCGATGGCCTTGGTGATGCCGCCGCGGTTCTGCGGATGGTTGTTGCACAGGCCGCCGCCGTCCGTGTTCCAGGGCAGGCGGCCCGTGCCGGAGATCAGGTTGCCGTCCGCCACGAAGCGCCCGCCCTCGCCCTTGGCGCAAAAGCCCAGGTCCTCGAGCTGCATCAGCACCATGATGGTGAAGTTGTCGTAGATCGATGCGTACTGGATGTCGGCCGGCGTGACGCCCGCCTCGGCGAAGGCGGCCGCGCCCGACTGCGCCGCGCCGGTGTGGGTGATGTCCACGTAGCCGCCATGGTTGGTGCTGGCGGTTTCGCCGCAGCCCAGCAGCCGCACCAGCGGGCGCTTGAGGCTCCTGGCCACGCCGGGGGCGGCCAGCACCAGCGCGCCGCCACCGTCGGTGATGACGCAGCAGTCCAGCCGGTGCAGCGGGTCGGCGATGACGGGCGAGGCCAGCACGTCCTCGACGGTGACGGGCTTGCGCAGCAGGGCATGGGGGTTGTGCTGCGCATGCTGCGACGCGGCCACCTTGATCCAGGCGAGCTGCTCCGCGGTGGTGCCGTGCTCGTGCATGTGGCGCTGCGCGGCCATGCCGTAGACGGCGGTGATGGTGGAGCGGTAGGGCTGCTCCCAGGGCGTTTCGGGGCGGTCCGGCCCGAGCTGCCGCGGCGCCGTGCCGGTGGCCTGGCCGCTGCTGCGCGGCTTGCCGGCGAGCGTGATCAGCGCCACCGAGCATTTGCCGGCGGCGATGGCCGCGGCCGCATGGCCGATGTGCGCCAGGTAGGAGCAGCCGCCGAGCTCGGTGCCGTCCAGCCAGCGCAGCTTCAGGTTCATGTAGTCGGCCAGGATGAGCGGGCTGCCGCCCGGTGCGTCTCCGGCGCAGAAATAGCCGTCCACGTCCGAAAAGTCGAGCCCCGCGTCGCGCAGAGCGCCAGCGGCGCACTCCACATGCAGCTGGGTGACGGACTTGTCGGGCGCATGGCGGGTGGGGTGCTCGTAGGCGCCCACGACATAGGCTTGGCCTTTCAGTGACATCGGTCCTCCTGGATGGGGTTCAATCAAGCGGCGGCGGCTGCGAACGCAGTATGCGCTGCGCGTGCCTGAGCAGCGGCGTGTCGATCATTCTGCCTTCGAAATCGAAGGTGCCCAGGCCGCGTGCGCAGGCCTGTTCATAGGCGGCGACCAGGCGCCGGGCATGGGCGATCTCGTCGCCGGACGGCGAGAAGGCCTGGTTGGCCAGCGCCGCCTGGCGCGGCGTGAGGCAGATCTTGCCGTCGTAGCCCAGGTCGCGGCCGAAGGCGCAGTCGCGCACGAAGCGCTCCTCGTCGCGGATGTCCACCGCGGCCTGGTCCACGGCCAGGATGCGCGCGGCCTTGGCCGCGAGCAGCACCATCGAGCGGGCGGCCAGCACTTCGCGGCCGCCGGGCGTCCTGCGCGCGCCCACATCCGCCGCCAGGTCTTCCGCGCCGAAGAACACGGCCTGCAGCAGCGGCGAGCAGGCGCAGATCTGCGGCGCCTGGAGCACGCCCGCCGCCGTCTCGATGCCGGCGAGGATCGCCGTGCGCTGCCCGGCCGCCTCGATGGCGGCGGCGACGCCCAGTACATCGCCCGGCGTCTGGGCCTTGGGGAGCACGATGAAGTCGGCCTGGCAGGTGGCCGCCTCGGCCAGATCGTCGGCGAACCAGGGCGAATCGGGGGCGTTGATGCGCACGCCCAGCATGCCCGCGAGGCCCGATGCGCGCACCTGGCGCACCAGTGGGCGCAGGCCCTGGCGCGCCGGCTGTTTTGCGGCCAGCGGCGTGCCGTCCTCCAGGTCGATGACCGAGCAGTCGGCGCCCGCACGGGGAAACTTCAGCACCAGGTCGGGGCGGTTCGCCGGCGCGAACAGCAGCGAGCGCAGCAGGCGGCCGCCGGGCGTGTCATTGGGGCTCAAGGCCGGCCTCCCTGATCTTGTCGCCCCAGGCCTGGAGCTGGTCCTTCACGAACTGCACGAGCTCCGCGCTGCCGCTGGGGTACGGGGCCAGTCCGAGCGTGGCCATCCTGGCCTTGAGCTCGGGCTTTTGCAGAATGGCCACCGTCACCGTGTTCAGCTTGCGGACGATCTCCGGCGGCAGGCCGCGCGGCGCCATCAGGCCGCCCCAGGCGATGTAGCGGAAGCCGGGGAACTTCTCGCCCAGGGCGGGCAGGCCGGGCATCAGGTCCGAGCGCTGGTCCGCCATCACTGCCAATGGGCGCACCTTGCCGGACTTGATGAGGCCCTGGGACGAAGCGATGTCGACGAACATGAAGTCGAACTGACCGCCGATCAGGTCCACCAGCGCCGGGGGCGTGCTCTTGTACGGCACGGGCAGCGCCTGGAAGCCCGCCGCCTTCATGAAGTGGGCGCCCGCGACCTGGCCCGTCGCATTGCCATAGCCCATGTTGAGCTGCGTCTCGCGGGCTTTTTTCAGGAAGTCGTCCAGCGTGCGGATCGGCGACGCGGCGCTGACCACCAGCACGAAGGGGAAGTCGGTGGTGCGCGCGATGGCAGTGAAGTCCTTCACCGGGTCATATGGCAAGCCCTTGAGCAGCCACGGCGCGGTGGACCAGCCGGAACTGGTGGCCAGCACCAGCGTGTAGCCGTCCGGCGGCGCCTTGCGCACGAGCTCGGCCGCGATCGCGCCGTTCGCGCCGGGCTTGTTATCGATGATGACCGGCGTGCCCAGGTCCCGCTGCAGTTCCTCCACCAGGGCCCGGGCCATCGTGTCGGTGCCGCTGCCGGCGGCGAAAGGCACCACGACCTTGATCGGCGTGCCGGGTGCCGGATACACCGCTTGCGCCTGTGCGCCGCCGAGCGTGGCCGCTGCAGCCAGCACGGCCGCCAGCAAGGTCCTGGTGATGGCGTGCGCCGATGTCCATGTCTGATTTGTGTTCATATATATGAATAAAATTGATTTTTGAGTGAACAGTATCTATTGTGTTTGGGCAGAAGTCCAGATGTTTTGCAAGATTCCGTGGTGTTCATTGTTGTTTTGTTCTTGAGTGAGTACAATAAATTCACATTAATGAATGATAAATCCATGAGCCAAGCACCCAGGCCCCTGCAGAACATCCGCGTGATCGACATGGCCACCGTCCTGATGGGGCCGGTGGCGACCCAGATACTGGGCGACTACGGGGCGGATGTGATCAAGATCGAACCTCCCGAGGGCGACGTGATGCGCCATGCCGGGGAGGGCCGCCATCCGCGCATGGGGCCGATGTACCTCGCGACGGGGCGCAACAAGCGCAGCGTCGTCCTCGACATCAAGCAGCCCGGGGGGCGGCACGCGCTCTTGAGGCTGTGCGAGACGGCCGACCTCTTCATCCACAACGTGCGGCCCGCGGCCATGCGGCGGGCGGGACTGTCCTACGAAGACCTGCGGGCGGTGAATCCGTCCATCGTCTATGTGTCGCTGGTGGGCTTCGGCCAGGACGGGCCGTATGCCGAGCGGCCCGCGTTCGACGACATCATCCAGGCGGCCAGTGGCCTGGCGGGACTGTTCGTGCGCGCCGGCCATGACGAGCCCGCCTTCGTGCCCGCCAACCTGTGCGACCGCATGACCGGCCTGGCCGCGGCCCACGCGGCCATCGCGGCGCTCTACATGCGCGAGCGCACAGGCGAGGGACAGGCTGTGGAGGTGCCGATGTTCGAGACCCTGGTGCAGATGATCCTGGGCGACCACCTCAATGGCGAGGCGTTCGTGCCCCCGATCGGGCGCGCGGGCTACAGCCGCCTGCTGAACGCGCACCGGCGGCCGTTTTGCACCAGCGACGGCCATATCGCGGTGACGCCCTACAACGACAAGCAGTTCCGCGCGTTCTTCGCGGCCATCGGGCGCGAGGCCGATTTCGATGCCGATGCGCGCATCAATACGCACGCCGCGCGGGCCCGCAACTACGACGTCGCCTACGCCCTGCTGGCCGACATCCTGCGCGAGCGCACCACCGAGGCGTGGCTCGCTTTGTGCAACGCGCACGAGATCCCGTGCCAGCGGCTGAACACGATCGAAGACCTGCTGCAGGACCCGCACCTGCGCGGCACCGGCTTCTTCCAGGAGGTCGAGCACCCGACGGAAGGCCGGGTGCTGCAGATGCGCCCCGCGGCGCGCTGGAGCCATGCCGACATGGCCATACGCCGGCTGCCGCCGCGCATGGGCGAGGACAGCGTCGAGGTGCTGCGGGAGGCGGGCTTCGGCGAGGCCGAGATCGCGGCCTTGCTGGCCAGCGGCGCCGCCGTGCAGGCCGATGAAAACCCATCACCAACCCCGGCGGCCGCGGTCGCCACCCCATGAAAGAAGGCACCTTATGGCAGGACTCTATTTCGATCAGTTTGAAGCCGGTCAGGTTTTCCGGCATGCCACGACGCGCACGGTCACCGAGGCCGACAACCTGCTGGCCACCGTGCTCAGCATGAACCCGCAGCCGCTGCACCTGGACTACGAATTCGCCGCGCAGACGGAATTCGGGAAACCGCTGGTCAACAGCCTGTTCACGCTGGCGCTGGTGATCGGCCTGTCGGTGCAGGAGACCACGCTGGGAACGACCATCGGCAACCTCGGCATGCGCGAGGTGGGCTTTCCCAAGCCGGTGTTCGCGGGCGACACCATCCATGTGGAGACTTCCGTCGTGTCCACGCGCGCGTCCAAGAGCCGGCCCAACGCGGGCATCGTGGAGTTCGAGCACCGCGGCATCAACCAGCGCGGCGAGGTCGTCTGCGTCTGCCTGCGCTCCGCGTTCATGAAGCGCGCGCCAGAGACGGCGGCAGCCGCATGACCATGGCCGCCGCCCCGGCCATGCGCCTGGTGGAGCCGGACCGGTTCTCGTTCGACGCCTGGCTGCGCCCCGGCGACCAGGTCGTGTGCGGTCAGGTCTGCGCCGAACCGCTGACGCTCACGCGCCGCCTGGTGGAGGAATGCGCCGGCCGGCAGTTGCCGGCGCGGGCCTTCGTAGGCACGCTGTTCAGCGACACCTTCGATGCGGCGCCTGCGTCCCTGCGCTTCCTGTCGTACGGCGCCATCGGCCATGCGTCGCGCATCGCGGACCGGGGCGCGCTGGACGTGGTGCCCGAGCGCTACAGCCGCCTTCCCGGCCTGTTCGCCAGCGGCGCGCTGCGGGCCGACGTGGTGCTGCTGCAGGCCGCTGCCGCGCCCGACGGGGCGCTGAGCTTCGGCCTGTCGTGCGACTACGCGCTCGATGCGGCGCGCCGGGCGCGCGCGGTGCTGGTGGAGGTCAACCCCCTGGCGCCATGGACCCATGGCACGCCCTGGCCGCGGGATCTGCGGGTCGATGCCTGGGTGCGCGCCGCGCATGCGCCGGTGGAGCTGGCGCCGCCGCGCATGGGCGCGGTGGAGCAGGCGATCGCGGCGCATGTCGCGGCGCTGGTGCCCGACGGGGCCACGCTGCAGGTCGGCGTCGGCGCGCTGCCGGATGCCACGCTCGATGCGCTGCGCGGGCACCGGGCGCTGGGGCTGCATTCCGGCGTGCTGGGGGATGCGGGAGTGCGCCTCATCGAGGCAGGCGCCATCGACAACAGCCGCAAGGGGCGCGACGCCGGCATCAGCGTGACCAACACGGTCTGCGGCGGGGCGCCGAGCTACCGCTTCGTGCATGCCAATGCCGCGGTGCAGGTCTGCCACAGCGACGTCACGCACGGGGCGGCCGTGCTGGCCCAACTGGACCGGCTGCACGCCATCAACGGCGCGCTGGAGGTAGACCTGAGCGGCCAGGTCAACTGCGAGCAGCTGCAGGGCCGGCTGCGCGGCGGCATCGGCGGCCTGCTCGACTTTGCGCGCGCGGCGCGCGCGTCCAAAGGCGGGCGCGCCATCACGGTGCTGCAGGCCACGGCGGCGGGTGGCAAGGCGAGCCGCATCGTCGCGTCGCTGGGCGGGCGGCCGGCGACGATGGGGCGTTCGGACGTGGATGTGGTGGTCACGGAATACGGTGTGGCCCATCTGCGCGATGTGCCGTTGCACGAGCGCGCCCGGCGGCTGACCGCCATTGCGGCGCCGCAGTTCCGGGAAGCGCTGGAGCGCGAATACCGCGCGATGCGGGAGCCTGTTCATGCCTGAGCCGAAGAATTCAAGCGGACCGCTCGCCGGCATCCGGGTGGTCGAATTCGCCGGCATCGGCCCGGGACCCGTGTGCGGCATGCTGCTGGCCGACCTGGGGGCCGAGGTGCTGCTCATCGAGCGGCCCGAGGCCGGCGGCGACCTGGGCATTCCGCGGGCGCGCCGCTTCGAGGTCGGCCACCGCGGCAAGGCGTCGCTGGCGTTGGACCTGCGCCAGCCGCTTGCGCTGGACTTTGCGAAGCGCCTGCTGGTGCGGGCCGACGTGCTGATCGAGGGCTTCCGGCCCGGCACCATGGAGCGCCTGGGCCTGGGGCCGGACGCATGCCTGGCCGCCAACCCCGGCCTGGTATACGGGCGCATGACCGGCTATGGCCAGAGCGGCGCGCTGGCCCTGCGCGCGGGACACGACATCAACTACATCGCGCTCAGCGGCGCGCTGCATGCCATCGGCCGGGCGGGGCAGCCGCCCACGCCGCCGCTGAACCTGGTGGGGGACTATGCCGGCGGCTCGATGCTGCTGGCCTTCGGCATCGCGGCGGCGCTGGTGGAGCGTGCGCGCTCAGGCCAGGGCCAGGTCATCGACGCGTCGATGGTGGAGGGCGCGGGCCTGCTGATGTCGTCCTTCTTCGGCATGCAGGCCGCGGGGCTGGTGGCCCGGCCGCGCGGCGAGAACCTGCTCGACAGCGGAGCGCCGTTCTACGACGTGTACCGCTGCAGCGACGGTGGTTATGTGGCCTTTGGCGCCATCGAACGCAGGTTCCGGCAGGTGTTTGCCGAGCGCACCGGGTTTGCGCTCGACCTGCTGCTCGACGACGATCCCGCCCACTGGCCCCGGCTGCGCGAGGCGCTGGCGCGGCTTTTCGCGCAGCGCCCCCGCGATGCATGGTGCGCGCTGCTCGAGGACACCGATGCCTGCGTCACGCCCGTGCTGGCGCCGCAGGAGGTGGCGGGCCACCGGCACAACGCCGGGCGTCGGTCTTTCCAGACTGTGCAGGGGGTGGTGCAGGCAGCGCCCGCGCCCCGGTTCTCGCGCAGCGCGGCGCCCATGCCGGGCGAGCCGCCGGAGCCTGGGGAGGGCGGGGCGGCCCTGGCCCGGTCCTGGGGGCTGGAGGAGCCGCCGGCGCGCGGCGGCTGACGGACCGGGCTATGCCCGGGTGGCCGGCTCCTGCAGTGTGCCGGGCGCATGGCGGCTGATTTCCTCGCGCATGGTCCGCAGGATGTCCTGCTGGCGCGGATGCACCCGGTGCACCGGGCCCGCCACCAGCAGCGCGAGATGGCGGCCCTGGAGGTGCAGCGGCAGTGCGACGCCGCCCAGGTCGTGCGTGTATTCGCCCGCGCCCTCGAAATAGCCGCGCTCCAGCGACAGCGCGATCTCCTTCTCGACGGCATCGACGCTGAGCAGCGTGGTGGGGGTGTAGCGTTCGAAGACCGCGCGGCGCAGGATGGCGCCGCGGTCCTGGGCGGACAGCTGCGACAGCAGCGCGCGGCCGGTGGCCGTCGCGTGGATGGGCACGAGCTTGCCGACGGCAGCCGTGTAGCGGATGGCCTGATGCGACTCGGCGGTGGCGATGAAAACCGCATGCATGCCGCTGATGCCGGCCAGCACGGCCGTCTCGCCGGTCTTCTGGCAGACCGACTGGATCAGATCCTGCAGTTCGGCGGGCAGCGGGGCGGCGCGGTCGATCTTCTGGATCAGCGGCCACCAGCTGGGCGACGGGTAGTAGCCCTCGCGCGCCCGCGGCTCGTACAGATAGCCGCGGTTGACCAGCGTGCCCAGCAGGTTGAAGGTGCTCGAGCGCGGCCAGCCGAAGTGCTTGGACACCTCGGCGAGCGAGGCGGGGCGCCCGCGCTCGGCGAAGTATTCCAGCAACTCCAGAACGTTGACGACTTGACGGACATCCATGGTGCTTTTCTCCCTGCAGAAGCCGCAACGGTGCGGCTTCCTGCTTTTGTATGCCGGTCATCCTAACATTGTTCATCCATGTGAATGATGCATCCGCTCTTTGCGCATCGCATGCGGAAGTGGTCAGGCCTCTCTGACGGAGGCACCGGAGGCTGGTGCTTGTCGTCCATGGATTTTGGCGTTTCATAGGGTTGACATCATCTATTTGTTCCTTATGATGTACATATCATTCATAAATAGGAATGAATGAGGTGGTAGTGCTGAGACTCTTCAGTTCCATGTGGATTTCATGGGCGGTGGTCCGAAGAGTGTTCTTGTTTATGTTCAATTTGTTCCCCTGTGTGATTCATGGGGCCACGGAGATTTCTGGTGAACTTTCAGATGACCGCAGAGCAGGAGTCCATCCGCGACTCGATTCAGAAGATCTGCCGCCGATACGACGATGCGTACTGGCTGCGCAAGGACCGCGAAGGCGGCTTTCCGGAGGAGTTCGCGGCCAGCCTGGCCAAGGATGGGTGGCTGGGCATCTGCATTCCCGAGGAGTACGGCGGCTCCGGGCTGAAGATCGCGGACGCGGCGGTCATGATGCGCGCCATCGCCGAGACCGGCGCGGGCATGTCGGGCGCCTCGGCGGTGCACATCAACGTGTTCGGGCTCAACCCGGTGGTGGTCTTCGGCAGCGAGGAACAGAAGCGCCGCATGCTGCCGCCGATGGCCCGGGGCGAGGTCAAGACCTGCTTCGGCGTCACCGAGCCCAACACGGGCCTGAACACCACGCAGCTGAAGGTGCGTGCCGTGCGCCGGGGTGACAAGTACATCGTCGATGGCACCAAGGTCTGGATCTCGACCGCGCAGGTGGCAGACAAGATCCTGCTGCTGGCGCGCACCACGCCGCTGGAGGAGGTGAAGAACCCGACGCAGGGCTTGTCGCTGTTCTACACCGACTTCGACCGCAGCCGCGTGCAGGTGCACGAGATCGAGAAGATGGGCCGCAAATGCGTGGACTCCAACGAACTCTTCTTCGAGGGCTACGAGGTGCCGGCCGAGGACCGCATCGGCGAGGAGGGCAAGGGCTTCGAGTACATCCTGCACGGCATGAACCCCGAGCGCGTGCTCATCGCCGCCGAGGCGGTGGGGCTGGGCAAGCTGGCGCTCGACCGCGCCACCACCTACGCCAAGGAGCGCAAGGTCTTCAACCGGCCCATCGGGCAGAACCAGGGCATCCAGCACCCGCTGGCGCGCAACTGGATGGAGTTGGAAGCGGCATGGCTCATGGTGATGCAGGCCGCCTGGCTGTACGACAACGACCAGCCCTGCGGGGCGGCCGCGAATGCGGCCAAGTTCCTGGCGGCCGAGGCCGGCTTCAGTGCCTGCGAGCGCGCGGTGATGACGCACGGCGGCTTCGGCTACGCGAAGGAGTTCCAGGTCGAGCGCTACCTGCGCGAGATCATGGTGCCGCGCATCGCGCCGATCAGCCCCGAACTGGTGATGTGCTTCATTGCCGAGAAGGTGCTGGGGCTGCCCAAGTCGTATTGAGCCTCTGTTCCAGGGCCTGCAGCGATTTCATCAACCACCAAAGGAGACTCACCATGTCGCATTCTTCACGCCGGCAATGGATGGCCCGGGGCCTGGGCATGGCGGCCGTCATGGCCGCACCGTGCTGGACCAGGGCCCAGGGGCAATATCCGGGCAAGCCGGTGCGTGTGATCGTGCCCTATCCCGCCGGGGGCACCACCGACGTGGTGGCGCGCCTGGTGATGAGCAAGCTCGGCGAACTGATGGGGCAGCCCTTCGTCGTGGAAAACAAGAGCGGCGCCAACGGCATCATCGGTGCCGAGCTGGCGGCCCGGGCGGCGCCGGACGGCTACACGCTGCTGCTCAACACGGCGGGCGGGCAGACGCTCAGCCCCGTGCTCTACAAGGCCAACTACGAGGCCCTGGCCAGCTTCGAGCCCATCACCCACATCTGCGACGTGGGCCTGATCATCATCGCCCGCAAGGATCTGCCGGCCAGCAATCTGCGGGAGCTGATCGCGCTGGCCAAGGGGCCCAAGCCGCTGACGGCGTCCTCGGGCAGCAGCATGATCAATCTGATGACCGAGGAGTTCAAGCGCGTGGTCCAGGCGCCGCAGACCATCACCGTGCAATACAAGGGCACGGCGCCGCAGATGCAGGCCGTGGTGGCTGGCGAGGTGGATTTCTCCATCGACTCCTTCGTGTCGGTGGAGATGATCCGCGCCGGCCGGGTCAAAGCGCTGGGCGTGATGATGCCGCAGCGCGCACTGTCGTTCCCGGAGGTCCCCACACTCAGGGAGCAGGGCATCAACGGCATGGACTTCACCTCCTGGGCCGGGTTGCTGGCCCCCAAAGGCACGCCCAAAGAGATCGTCGGCGCCCTGGCGCGGCAGATGGACGCGGTGCTGCAAATGCCCGACGTGCAATCCCGGCTGCGCGCGTACGACTACCTGCCGCGCCGCACCTCGCCCGAGGAGTTCGGCCAGCTGATTACCGCCGACTACCAGCGCTGGAAGCGCATCGTTGCGGAAACCGGCTTCAAGCTGGAGTGAACGCATCTTCGCTGCCGAGAACCAGGAAGGAGACACGAGCCATGAGCGCACTGGAGCATTGGGCCCGGACGCAGCCCGGCAAGGCCGCGCTGGTGATGCTGGGCAGCGGCACCACGGTCACCTATGCGGAACTGGACCGCGGGGCCGCCAGGGCGGCCCGCTGGCTGGTGTCGCTGGGCCTGCAGGCCGGCGACTGCATCGCCATCCTGCTCGACAACGATCCCCGGATGCTGGAGCTGGCCTGGGCGGCGCGGCGCGCCGGGCTGTACTACGCCCCTGTCAACCACCACCTGACGCCCGCCGAGGCCTCCTTCATCCTGGGCAACTGCGACGCCCGGCTGCTGCTGGCATCGAGCGCCACCTTGCCGCTGGCGCGCGCGATCACCGCCGATCCCGAGCATGCCGGGGTGCTGCGCGCATTGCTCGACCAGCATGCGCCGGGCTTCCTGCACTACGGCGACGCGCTGGCGCAGGCCGACGAGCGGGCCGGGCTGCCCCCGCGCCCCGTGGGGCGCGACATGCTGTATTCGTCGGGCACGACCGGCAGGCCCAAGGGCGTGCGCCGCCCGCTGGCTCCGTACGACGCGCGCAAGCAGCCGGACCGCGATCTGGAAACCTGGCGCCGGCAGTTCGGCTTCGGCGAGCATACGGTCTACCTCTCGACGGCGCCGTTCTACCATGCAGCCCCGCTGCGCTACATGGTGCGCACGCTGGAGTGCGGCGGCACCTGCGTGGCGATGGAACGGTTCGACGCGCAGCAGGCCCTGGCCGCCATCGAGCAGCACCGCGTCACCCACAGCCAGTGGGTGCCCACGATGCTGGCGAGGATGCTGCGCCTGCCGCAGCAGGTGCGGGAGCGCTACGACCTCTCGAGCATGAAGGTCGCCATCCATGGCGCCGCGCCATGCACGCCCCAGGTCAAGCAGGCCATGCTGGACTGGTGGGGCGACATCCTGTACGAGTACTACGGCGGCTCGGAGGGCCTTGGCATCACCATCATCGATGCGCAGGAGTGGCGTGCCCACCCCGGGTCGGTGGGGCGCGCCAAGCTGGGGACGATCCACATCCTGGATGACAATGGACAGGAACTGCCACCGCATGGGATCGGCACCATCTACTTTGCCGGTGTGGCCGATTTCGAATACTACAAAGACCTCGACAAGACGCGCGAGGCCTACAATGCGCAAGGCTGGGCCACGTACGGCGACATGGGCCATGTGGACGAAGAGGGCTATCTCTACATCAGCGACCGGCGCGACGACCTGATCCTGTGCGGCGGCGTCAACCTGTACCCCATGGAGATCGAGAACGTGCTGGCCGAGCACCCGCAGGTCAGCGATGCGGCCGTGATCGGTGTGCCGGACGAGGACTTGGGCGAAGTGCCCTGGGCTGTGGTGTACCTGCACGAAGGCCACGAAGGGTCGGCCGCCATGGCGCAGCGATTGGCCGGCCACTGCCGCGCCA
This sequence comes from Alicycliphilus sp. T452, assembly GCF_054512775.1. Classification (NCBI taxonomy): domain Bacteria; kingdom Pseudomonadati; phylum Pseudomonadota; class Betaproteobacteria; order Burkholderiales; family Comamonadaceae; genus Alicycliphilus; species Alicycliphilus sp. T452. The sequence goes on along the minus strand of NZ_JBTNEH010000002.1, from coordinate 171,035 downwards.
AGCTGGGGAGCATGAAGCTGCCTCGCCGCGTGGTGTTCGAGGGACCGCTGCCGCGGCTGCCCACCGGCAAGCTGTTGCGGCGAGAGCTGAAGGAGCGGTTCCGCCAACTGCCCCGGGTGGGCTTTCCCGTCGCCCCGATGGCTGCCGAAAAGCGGTCCAACCCTTGACCGTTCCCCGAAGGCCTCTTTCCCGGGCTCTGTGCTGCGCCGGCATCAGCCGGCCGGGCCAGACGGCCGCGCGCCTGGACGGCGGGCTGCGCATGCCCCCGCAACAAAGGGCTTACTCAAAAAAGATAGCGGCTTGCGCTTGCATCCAAAAGGATTCAGATTGAAAAATATCTGAAAATGCCTAAATTCAAGCGCAAGCAGCTCCTGTTCTTGATGTTCTGCTGGCTGAATGGACGAATTGCGCAGGCCGCCGACCGCGCAATGAAAGCTCCCGCTGCGACGGGTGGCGGAGAGGCATAGATCGGCCACAGGATGCCGAACGGATGGCGCGGGCCCGATGCCCCGTGCAGAAGGGCAGACCGGCGGATCGAGCGGGAACTGGCGTACTAGTTGCGCGGGAAGGTCACCACATGGTCCACCTGCGGGCGGATGCCGATCCAGTCGCCCATGGCGTGGTCGTGGTGGCTGGGCACATGGGCCATCACGGTGACGCCGCCTTCCAGCTCCAGCGTGTAGAGGAACTCCGAGCCGCGAAAGGCCTTGCGCACGATGCGCGCGCGCACGGGCGCGGCATCGTCGTGCACCACGTCGTCGGCGCGCAGCAGCACGTCGCACTCGCCGCGCGGGTAGCTCGACGGCAGCAGGCAGCCGTCGATGTCCGTGAGGTCGCCCAGGGCGGTGCGCGCCACCACGTGGCTGCCCTGCTGCACCAGCGTGGCGGGGGCGAACACGCCATGGCCGATGAAGTCGGCCACGAAGCGCGTGGCCGGGCGGTGGTAGAGCGCGTAGGCGTCGTCCCACTGGTGCAGGTGGCCGTTCTCCAGCACGCCGATGCGGTCGCCGATGGCGAAGGCCTCCAGCTGGTCGTGCGTGACGAACAGCGCCGTGGCGTTGGCGGTCTTGAGGATGCCGCGCACCTCGTGCGCCAGGCGCTCGCGCAGGTCCACGTCGAGGTTGGAGAACGGCTCGTCCAGCAGCATCAGCCGCGGGCGCGGCGCCAGCGCGCGCGCCAGGGCCACGCGCTGCTGCTGGCCGCCCGAGAGCTCGTGCGGAAAGCGCGCCTCGCTGCCTTCCAGCCCCACCAGGGCCAGGGCCTCGCGCACGCGCTGGGCCTGCTCGCCGCGCGGCAGGCCGTGGATGCCGAAGGCCACGTTGCGCCCCACGGTGAGGTGCGGGAACAGCGCGTAGTCCTGGAACACCATGCCGATGCGCCGCTGCTCGGGCGGCACGCTGCGGCCGGGGGCTCCCACCACCTCGCCACCCAGGCGTATGCTGCCGCCCACGACGCCCTCCAGACCCGCCACGGCGCGCAGCAGCGTGGTCTTGCCGCAGCCCGAGGGGCCGATCAGCACACCGATCTCGCCCGCCGCCAGCCCCAGGGACACGCCCTGCACGGCGGCTTGCGGACGGTTGGCATAGCGCACTTCCAGCTGAGAGACTTCGAGGAACATGGGCGGATTCTAAGGATGCCCTGCACGAACCGTCGCGCCGCGTGCATCTGCGGCCTCGAGCGGTCTGCGGCGTTGCAAATGCTCGCAATGGCTACGGCCATTGCTGCGCTTTGCGCCTAGCAGCCCATCCCGATCCGCAGCGCCCGCTTGCCGCTCGATTCGTGCAGGGCATCCCTGGGCCGGTTGCGTAGAATCATTCCGATTTGCATCACGACCGCATGCCGCCATTGGCGCATGCCGCATGCCGACCCTCCCCGCCACGGGCTTTTCCTTGCTTCCGATCCAACGCGCCCTGCGCTCCATCGCTCCCATCGTGCTGGCGCTGCTGCTGGCCCTGCCCGTGCTGGCGGTACTGGGCGCGTGGCTGCCCCAGGCCGGGGGCGGCGCCCAGTCCGGCGCCATCCTGCGCGAGATGGCCGCCACCGTGCTGCCGGAGTACTTGTGGACCACGCTGTGGCTGGGCCTGTCCGTGGCCGTGGGCGCGGCCGTGGTGGGCACGGCCAGTGCGGCCGCGGTGACGCTGTTTGACTTCCGCGGCCGGCGCCAGCTGGAATGGCTGCTGCTGCTGCCCCTGGCCATGCCGGCCTACGTGACGGCCTATGCCTATACCGACTTCCTGCAGTTCAGCGGCCCGCTGCAGGTCTGGCTGCGTGCCACCTTCGGGCTGGAAGGCCGCCTGATGCCCGAGGTGCGCAGCCTGGGCGGCGCCGTGTGGGTGTTCATCTTCTCGCTCTATCCCTACGTGTACCTGCTGGCGCGCACGGCGCTGGGCGAGCGCGCAGCGCACCTGATGGAGGCGGCGCGCCTGCTGGGCGCATCGCCGGCGCGGCGCATGCGCAGCGTGGCGCTGCCGCTGGCGCGCCCGGCCGTGGCGGCGGGCGTGGCGCTGGTGCTCATGGAGACCCTGGCCGACTTCGGCGTGGCGTCCTATTTCGGCATACAGACCTTCACCACGGGCATCTACAAGGCCTGGCTGTCCATGGACGACCGGCTGGCCGCGGCGCAGCTGGCCACCTTCCTGCTGGCGCTGGTCGCGCTGCTGCTGCAGCTGGAGCTGCGCGCGCAGCGGCGCATGCGCTTTGCCACGGGCGGCGTGGGCCGGGCCGGCTCGGCCGAGGCACAGCCCACGCGCCTGCGCGGCCCGGGCTGCGCGGCGGCCTGGCTGGTGTGCGCGCTGCCGGTGCTGATGGGCTTCGTGGCTCCGGTGCTGTTCATGCTGCGGCCGCTGGCGGCGGACTGGTCGGTGCTGCCCTGGGACCGCTTCGTGCAATGGGCGGGCAACAGCGTGCGCCTGGGGGGCATCACGGCCGTGCTGGCCGTGGGCATCGCGCTGGCGCTGGCGTTCGCCGTGCGCCGCCGGGGCGGGGTGCTCACGCGCGCGGTGGTGCAGCTCGTGAGCCTGGGCTACGCCGTGCCGGGCGCGGTGATCGTCGTGGGCCTGCTGCTGCCCGTGGGCTGGCTGCAGGCCGCGGCCCCCGGCTGGGGCCTGAGCGCGCTGGTGACCACCACCGCCGTGGGCATCGTCTGGGCGTACCTGGTGCGCTTTTGCGCCGTGGCGCTGCAGTCGGTGCAGAGCGGCTATGCGCGCATTCCCGCGAGCCTGGACGACTCGGCGCGCATGCTCGGCGTGGGCGGCATGGGGCTGCTGGCGCGCGTGCACTGGCCGCTGCTCAAGCGCTCCACGGCCGCGGCCGCGCTGCTGGTGTTCGTGGACGTGATGAAGGAGCTGCCGGCAACCATAGTGCTGCGTCCCTTCGACAGCGACACCCTGGCCGTGGTGGCCTACCAGCTGGCGCGCGACGAGCGCCTGGGCGAGGCGGCGCTGCCTTCGCTGGCGCTGGTGGCCGTGGGCCTGGTGCCGGTGATCCTGCTGAGCCGCACGCTGCGAGGGTCTTCGCGCTAAAGCCTAAACTTCTTGCATGAGCGACATCACCATCTACCACAACGCCCGCTGCAGCAACTCGCGCGGCGCGCTGGAACTGCTGCGCGAACGCGGCATCGAGCCGGCCATCGTGGACTACCTCAAGGAGCCCCTGGGCGTGGCCGAACTCACGGCCCTGGTGGCCCGCCTGGGCGTGCCCGTGCGCGAGCTGCTGCGCAGCAAGGAGGCCGTCTACCAGGAGCTGAACCTGGGTGCCCCCGGCCTGAGCGACCGGCAGCTGATAGAGGCCGTGGCCGCCCACCCGGTGCTGCTGAACCGCCCCATCGTCGTGAGCCCCAAGGGCGCCCGGCTGTGCCGGCCGCCGCAGCTGGTGCTGGACCTGATCCCTTAAGGATCTTAAGAATCGCCTAAGCCGGCGCTCCCACACTGCCTTCCATCGGCACTACACGCTATGGAAAGGCAGACCATGAACACACTACTCACCACTCCCCGCCGCCTCGTCCTGGCCCTGGTGGCCGCGGGCGCATTGGGCGCCACGGGCGCGGGCCTGGTCACGGCGCACGAGGCACGCGCGCAGCTGGCGCTGCCGGTGGCGACCGCCACGGCGCCGGCCGCCGTCGCGCTGCCCGATTTCTCGGCCATCACCGCGCGCTACGGCCCGGCGGTGGTCAACATCAGCGTCAGCGGCATGCGCAAGGTCTCGGATGATGATGGCGCCAACAGCCCCACGGCGCGCCAGCGCGGCATGCCGGGCATGGCCCCCGACGACCCGTTCTACGAGTTCTTCCGCCGCTTCGGCATCCCCATGCCCGACATGGGCGGGCAGGGCCAGCGCAGCGTGCCCGTGCGTGGCGAGGGCTCGGGCTTCATCATCGACCCCAACGGCATCGTCCTGACCAACGCCCACGTGGTCAAGGGCGCCACCGACGTGACCGTGAAGCTCACCGACCGGCGCGAGTTCCGCGCCAAGGTGCTCGGGGCTGACCCCAAGACCGACGTCGCCGTCCTGAAGATCGACGCCCGCGATCTGCCCACCGTCAAGCTGGGCAACTCGGAAGACCTGAAGGTTGGCGACTGGGTGCTGGCCATCGGCTCGCCGTTCGGCTTCGAGAACTCCGTCACCGTCGGCGTGGTGAGTGCCAAGGGCCGCTCGCTGCCCGACGACAGCTACGTGCCCTTCATCCAGACCGACGCGGCCGTCAACCCCGGCAACTCCGGCGGCCCCCTGTTCAACGCACGCGGCGAGGTCGTGGGCATCAATGCGCAGATCTACAGCCGCTCGGGGGGCTTCCAGGGCCTGTCGTTCTCCATCCCCATCGAGGTGGCCACGCGCGTGGAGCAGCAGATCGTGGCCACCGGCCGTGTGGAGCACGCACGCCTGGGCGTCGCCGTGCAGGAGGTCAATCAGACCTTTGCCGACTCGTTCAAGCTGCCCCGGCCTGCAGGAGCGTTGGTGGCCAACGTCGATGCCGGCGGCCCGGCCGACAAGGCGGGGCTGAAGGTGGGCGACGTGATCCTCAAGATCAATGGCCGGCCCATCGTCGCCTCGGGCGACCTGCCCGCCTTCGTCGGCCAGCAGGCCCCGGGCGAGAAGGTGCAGATGGAGGTCTGGCGCCAGGGCCGTGCCGAGACCCTGGCCGCCACCCTGGGCAACGCCGACGACAAGGCCGCCAAGGTCGCCAGAGGCGACGAGGCCGTGGGCAAGGGCCAGCTGGGCCTGACGCTGCGCCCGCTGCAGCCCGACGAGGCCCGCGCCGCGGGCGTGGAGAACGGGCAGGGCCTGCTGATCGAGGACGCGCGCGGCCCGGCCGCCATGGCGGGCGTGCAGGGCGGCGACGTGTTGCTGGCCATCAACGGCATGCCGGTCAAGGGCGTGGAGCAGGTGCGCGCCGCCATGGCCCATGCGGGCAAGTCGGTGGCCCTGCTCATCGAGCGCGACGGCGACAGGATCTTCGTGCCGGTGCGCCTGGGCTGAGGAGTCCGCGGGCGCGGGGGATTGGCTTATGCTGCCCCCCATGCGCCTGCTGCTCGTAGAGGACGACACCATGATCGGCGAGGCCGTGCGCGACCTGCTGCGCGCCGAGCATTACGCCGTCGACTGGGCCACCGACGGCGACATGGCCGACGCCGCGCTCGCCACCCAGCAGTACGACCTTGTGCTGCTGGACCTGGGCCTGCCGCGCCGCGATGGCCTGGCCGTGCTGCGGTCGCTGCGCGCGCGCAAGGACCGCACGCCCGTCCTGATCGCCACCGCGCGCGACGGCGTGGCCCAGCGCGTCGAGGGGCTGGACGCCGGCGCCGACGACTACGTGCTCAAGCCCTATGACGCGGGCGAGCTGCTGGCGCGCATACGCGCGCTGCTGCGCCGCGCGAGCGGGCGGGCCGAGCCGGTGTACGAGCACCAGGGCGTCACGCTCAACCCCGGCACGCGCGAGGCCACGGTGCAGGGCCGGCCGGTGATGCTGTCGGCGCGCGAATGGGCGGTGCTCGAACCCCTGCTCGCGCGCCCGGGCATGGTGCTGTCGCGCCAGCAGCTCGAAGACAAGCTCTACGGCTGGGGCGACGAGATCAGCAGCAATGCCGTCGAGGTCTACGTGCACGGCCTGCGCAAAAAGCTCGGCGCCCATATCGTGCTCAACGTGCGCGGCCTCGGTTACATGGTGCCCAAATGAGCGTCCTGCGCCGCCCCTCTTCGCTGCGCCTGCGGCTGCTGGTGTTCCTGCTGGCCGCCATCGCCGTCACCGCCCTGGTACAGGGCGTGCTGGCCTACCGCCACGCGCTGGCGCAGGCCGACGCGCTGTTCGACTACCAGATGCAGCAGACCGCGTTCGCGCTGCGCGCCGGCCTGCCGCCCGATGCGCGGGCCGGCGGCGATGCGCGCCCCGAATACCAGCATGACGAGCTCATCGTCCAGGTCTGGACCAACGAGGGCCTGCGCATCTTCGAGTCTGCCGTGGGCGTCGCGCTGCCGCAGATAGCAGTGCTGGGCTTCACCGAGGTGCAGGCGCGCGGCACCACCTACCGCGTGTTTTCGCTGCAGACGCGCTCGCAGGTCATACAGGTGGCGCAGGACATGGCGGCGCGCCGCGCCATGGCGCGCGCGCTCGCGCTGCGCTCGCTGCTGCCGCTGACGGTGATGGCGCCGCTGCTGGCCCTGGCCGTGTGGTGGGCTGTAGGCCGCCTGCTCGCGCCCGTGGAGCGCGTGCGCGGCCAATTGGCACGGCGCCAGGGCGATGACCTGGTGCCCGTCAGCGACGCCGGCCTGCCCAGCGAACTGCAGCCCCTGGTGCGCGAATTCAATGGCCTGCTGGCGCGCGTGCAGCATGCCTTCGAGGCGCAGCAGCATTTCGTGGCCGACGCCGCGCACGAGCTGCGCTCGCCGCTGGCCGCGCTCAAGCTGCAGGTGCAGGGCCTGCAGCGCGCCGGCGACGCTGGCGCGCGCGCGCTGGCCATCGAGCGCCTGGCCGGAGGCATAGACCGCGCCACGCGCCTGGTCGAGCAGCTGCTGGTCCTGGCCCGCCAGGAGGCGCAGGCCACCGCAGGCGCCCCGCCCAAGCCCGTGGTGCTGGCCGATCTGGTGCGCCAGGCCGTGGCCGACGCGGCGCCCGTCGCGCAACAGCGCGGCGTGGACCTGGGGCTGGCGCTGCCCCCCGAGGCGGAGCACGCCAGCGTGCCCGGCCAGCGCCAGGCCCTGGAGATATTGCTGCGCAACCTGATCGACAACGCCGTCAAATACACGCCGCAGGGCGGCGTGGTGGACGTGCAGTTGCAGGCGGAGCCCGGCCACCTGGCGCTGGTGGTGGACGACAGCGGCCCGGGCATCGCACCCGATGAGCGCGAGCGCGTGCTGCAGCGCTTCCACCGCGGCCCGCAGGGCAGCGGCGCGGCGGTGGCCGGCAGCGGCCTGGGCCTGGCCATTGCCGAGAGCATCGCGCGCATGCATGGCACGCGGCTGGAGCTGGACAGCGCTCCCCGCCTGGGTGGGCTGCGCGTGCGCGTGCGGCTGACGCGCGCCGCCGGGCGGGAGGAGGGCGCGCACGCATGATCCGCGTGGCCGTGCTCTCGGGCCTGGGCCATGCAGTGTTCGTGGCCGCGGGCCTGCTGGTCTACGTGATGGGCACGCGCATCGGCCACCAGCGCCGCCACCCCTCGGCGGCCGTGGCCTGGGTGCTGGGCATCGTGGCCTTTCCCTATCTCATCGTGCCGCTGTTCCTGCTGTTCGGCACACGCAAGTTCGCACGCCCCGCGCGCCGCACGCGCGGCCAGGCGCTGCAGGTGCCGGACGGCGCGCCCGCCTGGGCCGCGCGGCTGCTGGCCAGCCTGGAGCTGGCGCCCGCCGTGCGCAACCGGCGGGTGGTGCTGCATGCCGATGGCGGCGATGCGCTGCAGGGCCTGCTGGCCACCATCGCATCGGCACGCCACCGGCTGGATGTCTGCACCTACGTGCTCGGCCATGACGATGTCGGCCGCCAGGTGGCGCAGGCGCTGCTGGCCTGCGCGCAGCGCGGCGTGAACGTGCGCCTGCTGGTGGACGCGATGGGCAGCATGCGCACGCCCCCCGGCATGCTGCGCGCGCTCAGGCGCCAGGGCGTGCAGGTGCGGCGCTTCATGCCGCTGTTGCACAACCCCCTGCGCGGGCGCACCAATTTGCGCAATCACCGCAAGATCGCCGTGGCCGATGGCCTGCGCCTGTGGAGCGGCGGGCGCAACCTGGCCAGCGAATATTTCGTGGATCGTCCGGGCCGACCCGCGTGGACCGACCTGAGCTACGAGGTGTGCGGCCCGCTGGCCGAGCTGGCGCAGGCCCAGTTTTCCACCGACTGGCGCGTGGCCCATGGCCTGGCGCTGCGCAAGGAGCGCAGGGCGCGGCGCGTGCATGCGCCGGACCTGCCTGCCGGGCCCGAGGACGGCCCGCTGGCGCAGTGGCTGCCCAGCGGCCCCGACCATGCCGACGACACCGTGCACGCGCTGCTGCTGGCAGCCGCCTACCATGCGCAGCGGCGCATCGTGGCCGTCACCCCCTATTTCGTGCCCGACGAGGCCTTGCTCGACGCCTGGTGCCTGGCCTGCCGCCGCGGCGTGCGCGTGAGCCTGCTGGTGCCCGCGCGCTCCAACCATCGCCTGGCCGACATCGCGCGCGAGCGCGCCCTGCGCGAGCTCAGCGCCGCCGGCGCGCAGGTCTGGCTGAGCCCCGCCATGGTGCATGCCAAGGCGGTGCTCATCGACGACGAGCTGGCCCTCGCGGGCTCGCTCAACCTCGACGCGCGCAGCCTGTTCCTCAACTACGAGGCCATGACGGCCTTCTATGGAGCAGAGGAGCTACGCTGGCTCTCGCAATGGTGCGCACGGCAGATCGCCGCCGCGCGCCCCTACCATGCGCGCCGTCCCTCCCTGGCGCGCGACATCGCGGAAGGGGTGGTGCGTTCGGTGGGGTTCCAGCTGTAGCAGTGCGCCCGCGGATCAGCCGGCCGGCTGCTGCGCCTGCGCGGGCGCGGCCATCACGAAAGCGTCGGAGAAGCAGAAGTTCTCGTCGAGCCCCTGGGCGATGAAGGCCGGCACGGCGGTCTCCACCATGCGCACCGAGCCGCACAGGTAGACCTCGTTGCCGCTCAGGTCGGGGAAGTCCGACAGCATGGCCTCGTGCACCAGGCCGGTGCGGCCGGTCCAGCCATCGCCCGGCGCGGGTTCGGACACCACGGGCACCACGATGAAGTTGCCGTGCTGGCGCTGCCATTCCTCGCATTGCGCCAGCAGGTACAGGTCCTGCGGCTGGCGCACCCCCCAGTACAGGCGCATGGGACGCTGCACGCCGCGCGCGAAGGCGTCTTCCACGATGCTCTTGATGGGCGCGAAGCCCGTGGCCCCGGCGATGAAGAGGATGGGGTGCGTGCTCTCGCGCAGGGTGAACTGTCCCAGCGGCCCTTCGAAGCGCACGGTGTCGCCCACCTTCATGGCCTCGAATACATGGGTGGTGAAGCGCCCGCCGGGCACGAGCCGCACGTGCAGCTCGATCTGGCTGCTGGCGCCGGGACGGTTGGCAAAGGAGAACGCCCGGCGCTGGCCGTCGTCCAGCAGGATGTTGATGTACTGGCCCGCCGCGAAGGGCAGGCCCTGGCCCTCGGGCAACTGCAGGGAGACGCGCATCACGTCCGGCGCCAGGCGCTCCATCTGGGCGACCGTGGCGCTGTAGATCTCCTGGGCCTCGGCCGCGGCGCCGGTGAAGCCCGCCACGTCGATCACCATGTCCTCGCGCGGCACGGCGCAGCACATCAGCGCCTTGCCGCGCGCCTTGTCGGCGTCGGGCAGCGCGCTCCTTTGGTAAGGACGGTGCTCGAACTGGCCCTGCTCGACCGAGCACAGGCACAGGCCGCAGCCGCCGTTGCGGCATTCATAGGGCAAGGCCAGGCCCTGGCGCAGGCCGGCGTCCAGGATGGTCTCGCCCTCGCGTACCTTGATCGCCGCGCTGGCCCCCTGCTCGCCCTGTACCTGTACCTGGTGCATGCGCTTTTCCCCGCGCCTGAACTGGGGCGGCCACCACGGCAGCAGGGCCACCAGGACGGAGGCTCCCACTACCAGCGCCCACACGCGGCCCAGCGGCCATTCGGTCAGCAGCGGGAAGACGGCCATGTAGAACCAGTCGGGCTCTATCCGGGTGATGGCCCGTGCCAGATCGGTCTGCCCTCCCTGGCTGTGCACGGGTGCGACGAGCGAGAGCGCCAGCAGGGTCGCCATCAGGCCGATGACGATGGGGCGGGGCGGCGTGGTGCGCGCCTTGGGCACGCGCTGCACGTGGATCCACATCACCATCAGCACCACCAGTGGCAGGCCCAGGTGCATGAACGACAGCAGCGTGAAGAAGCGAGCCCCCACGTGCTCGGAGTACAGGAAGTTGCGCATCAGGCTGCCGTTGAAGATGGGCAGCCAGTCCAGCCACTCGAAGCTGGTGACCGTGACGTACTGGGCCAGGTGGTCCCAGGGCAGCATGTAGCCGTTGACGCCCGAGGCATAGACCATCCAGATCAGCATCACCCCCGTGATCCACGAGAACCAGCGGAAGCCGTGGTAGAGGTTGAAGGCGAAGTAGCGCAGCATGTGCAGCACCATGGTCAGCACCATGGCGTCCGACGCATAGCGGTGCACGCTGCGAAGGATGCCGCCCAGCCACCATTGCTTGGTGCTCAGGTCGACGACCGAGGTGTAGGCCTCGGAGATGCCTGTCTCGAAGAAGATGTAGAGGTACAGGCCGCTGCCCCCGACGATCCAGAACAGGAAGAAGGTGATGGCCCCCAGGTGGTAGAAGGGGTTGATGCGGTCGCCGAACGCGGCGTTGAACAGGCCTTCGGCGCGCAGGAACAGCCACTGCAGCAGTTCTTGGAATTTCTTGATCACGGGCTGGGCTCCTTCATGCGGGCAGGGCCTGCGGCCTGGCCATGGCACGCAGCACGACGACGACGAACAGCAGCCCGCCGATGATGGCGATCAGGCCGCCCAGGCCCATCAGGCCCATGCCGGCGATCTCGGCCGTGCTGTGCAGCACCTGCTCGGCGCCGGCCACCTTGCGCTGCACTCCATAGCCGCCCGACCAGACCAGCCCGACGATGTGCATCAGCTGGCCCATGCCGTACAGCCAGGGCTGCCAGGTGGCCAGGCGTCCTTGCGGCGTCTGGTAGCCGAGGGCGGGCAGGATGCGGTACACGGCCCCCATGAGCGCCAGCGTCACGCCCACGATGCAGCCGTGGTAGTGTGCCGGAATGCGCACGTTGCTGCCCTGGATGAAGACGCCGATCATGCCCCCGGCGGCAAACAGCAGCACCGAGGACAGCAGCGCCGCGCGCAGCGGGCGCAGGGCGGCGTCCAGGCGGCGCAGGGACAGCACCCCCAGCACCGTGGCCAGGCCCACGGGCACGATGGCCGGGCCGCCGCCCAGGCGCATGGCCCAGGTCAGCAGGTTGCGGTGCTCGACCGAAGCCACGTCGTGCGCCAGGTAGGCATAGGGCGTGCTGAAGACGCCGGCCAGGGCCAGCAGGAACAGCAGCAGCGTGATGCGCGGGCTCAGGACGATGCGCGCGCCGCAGGCGCTGGCCAGCCACAGCCAGGCCACCAGCATGAGCAGCGTCCAGGTGAACTGCAGCGCATGGCCGCCGCCCCAGAACAGGATTTCGTAATACGCCTTGCCGTGCAGGCTGGTGGGTAGCACCAGCCATGACCAGGCAAAGCACAGCAGCGCCACTGCGGTGGCGATGGCGGCCGCGCTGAGGCCGAAATGCAGCGCCCCGCGGCCGTCATAGCCCAGCCCCAGCCGCGGCGCCGCCAGCAGCCCGCGCAGCACCAGCAGGGCCGTGCCCAGGGCAAACACCACCAGGCCGGCGAGGAACAATGGCGATTCCAGCACCGGGATGTAGTTCGCCATGATGGGCTCGCCAGGGTTGACGAAGGGTGACAGCGCCATGGCCAGCGTGCCGCCGCCGGTCACCCACAGCGCCAGCCAGCCCAGGCCTTGCACACGTGGATGGCCGTGCAGGCTCCACAGCAGCCCGGCCATGGCGACGAACCACACCAGCACCGACAGGTCCACGTGCAGCACCAGGGAGATGTGGAAGAAATTGGCCGCCGGCAGCCACTGGTTCACGTAGGGCGTGCGCGAGACCACGAGCAGCACGGAAAACAGGCCGGACCCTATCAAGGCAGCCAGGCCCAGCCACAGCCAGCCGCGCGCCAGGGGCAGGCGGCTGTCCTGCGGCAGGCTGAGCTGGTAGCTGGCCCCGGGGCGCGCCGCCGGCGGGCTGGCGGCGGGCTTGGCGGTCCGGCCGGGGAAGGTGGTGTTGGCAGTCATTGCAGAACGATGCCTCCCTTGTCCGGGTTGAAGTCGATCACCAGCACCTGTGCGGGCTGCAGGTTGACGGTTTGTTCCAGCTGGTGGGTTTGCGCGGAGGCGCTCTGGCTGTCCTTGAGGCGCACGGCGATCCTGTGTTCGCCCGCGGCGATGTTGAACCGCTGGTACAGCGTGGAGGCGCCATCGCGCGACAGGCCCGCGGGAGGCGCGCTCTGGTCGAGCACGGTCTGGCCGTCGATGTCCACCGCGATGTGCACGGGTGAACGCTCGCGCTCGCACTTCATGGCCTTGCGCATGTTGGGGGCCATCTTGGCCTGTTCCTCTGCCGTGTAGGGGCGGCATTCGGCCAGGCGCGCGCCGTGGTGGATGAAGCTGACCTTGATCTGTGCCATTCCGTCCGGCAGCGGGTGGTAGACCGGCCAGCGTGAAAACACGCCCAGCGCCAGGGCAAAGCTGCCGTACAGCAGTGCCTGGCCGGTCCAGTTGAGTGCGCGGTTCATCTATGGCTCTCCTCAGAAGCAGGGGGTGCGCCAGGCTGGCAGCGCTGGCGCAAGGCGTCCAGCGCCGCGGCCAGCGCGGGTTCGTCGCCCGTGTCGGTCCAGGCCACGTCCCAGCGGTCGTGCGGCACCGATCGGCGCAGGTGTGGCTCCCTCTCGCCCGTCAGGCGCTGCTCCGTCCAGCGCTGCCCCAGGCGGAACGCACAGCCGCCGGCGCGGCAGCCGTTGACCAGCACGGCGTCGGCCCCGGCGCGCAGGGCGTATTCGATGAACGAAGGCGGCAGGGCCCCCGCGCATACCAGCTTGAAATGGAGCACGTCGGGCGCATCCAGTCGGCCTTGTGCCCCCTGGTCGCAGCCGAAGACCACCAGGCGCCTGGGCCCGGGCAGGGCGCGCAGGCCATCCACCAGCTGTTGGCGCAGTGCGTGGACGGGCCATTGCGGCATGTCTATGCCCGTCACCAGCTGCTCGGCGCTGCGAAAGGGGGTGGACGAAGGGCAGGAGCCGGCGCAGACGCCGCAGCTCGCGCACAGGTCGGCGCGGACCTGCGCGAGGCGCATGCCCGGCTTGCCGTTGGGGTGTGCCACCATGGTGATGGCCGAATAGGGGCAGTCATCGAAGCAGCGCGCGCAGCCGCTGCAGTGTTCGGGGTAGACCACGGCGACCGCCTGGCGCGCCGCCGTGGGCAGGAATGGCGGCAATGCCAGCAGCACGAAGGCCAGGCCCAGCAGCACCCAGACCGTCGTCGGGGAGGTGGCATCCATGAGCGGGTGGATGAACAGCAGCCACCAGTCCAGCGCCAGCGTGGTGGGCAGGCTGCCCAGGTCCGCCGGGCCCTGGCTGTGTACCGGCAGCGCCAGCGCCAGCGCCAGCAATACGGCCAGGGTGCCGCCTGCCAGGGGCCGGGGCGGAAACACCTTGGCCAGGCTGATGCGCTGGATGTGGAACCACAGGCCGAAGATCACCAGCAGCGGGACCCCGATGTGGATGAAGATGAACAGGGTGAACAGCCTGTCGCTCAGGCTCGCGTCGCCCAGGAAATTGCGCGCCAGCGGCGCGGCGAGGAAGGGAAGCGCGTCCAGCCATTCGGCCGTGGCCACCACCGAGTACTGGCCCAGGCGGTCCCAGTTGAGCCAGAAGCCCCCCACGGCGCTGACGAAGACCAGGCCGACCAGCGGCACGCCCGTCCACCAGATCATCCGGCGCCAGTGCCGGTAGCGCCCCAGCAGCCATTCGCGCAGGATGTGCAGCCCCATCACGAGCACGAAGGCATCGGCCGCGTAGCGGTGCAGCCCGCGCAGGGCGGTACCCAGCATCCACGGCACGTCCGCCAGCGATGCGATCGACCGGTAGGCCCCGGCGGCCGAAGTGTCCAGGACGATGAACAGGATGCTGCCGCTGGCCACCAGCAGCCACAGCAGCAGGAAGCCCAGTGCGCCCAGTTGCTTGAGGGGATTGCCCGCGCTGCCGAAGGCCGCGTCGAAGCCATGCTCCAGCGCCCGGTAGGCATTGGCGAGGCGTGGCAGCGGTGGCGGTGACGTGCTGGGCCCCGTGGGGTCGAGGGCTGAACCTGGCAAAGACATGACTACGGGGCGCGTCAGGCGTTGCGCGCTCCCTTGTGGCGGGCGCTCTTGCGGCTGGAACGCCATTCGTTGATGAAGAAGATCATCATCGCGATGAAGAAGGTCACCCCGCCGGCGATCTGTATCGGCAGGGTGTAGTCCACCTTGTAGGCACCGGTCTTGGGGTCGTAGACGGTGCACAGGATGCGCACGCGGTCGAGCAGCTGATCGATCAGTTCATTGGACTCGACGGGCATGCCCGCCAGCAGCATCTTCAGGGGCTCGCCCAGTTCCGCCGGGACCAGGCTCTCGCCATAGACCTGGCGCACGATGCGCCCCTCGGCATCGAGGATGGAGACCTGCAGCACATGGTCGAACCCGGCAGGCGTGGCCTGGAAGACGAAGCCGAAATCCTGCGCCAGGGCGGGCACGATGGCCCCGGGCGGGCTCAGGAACTCCCAGTTGGGCTGGCGGATGCCGTACTGCGTGGCAAAGGCCTTGAGCGCCTGCGGCGAGTCGGCCGGCTGGTTGAAGCCTATGCTCACCACGTTGAACTGGTTCGGTCCCACGCTTTTCTGCAGGCCCTCCACGGTTTCCTGCAGCGAGCGCGTGGTGGTGGGACAGACCTGGAAGCACCCGGTGTAGATGAAGCTCACCAGCAGCGGCTTGCCACGGTACGACGCGAGGGATACGGGCTGGCCTTCGCGGTTCAGGAGGATGTGTTCGCCGACCTTGCGGCCGATGGCTGCCTGGCTGGCGCGCAGCGCCGCCTCACGGTCGAGCCCCAGATCGGCAGAGCCGTCGGTGGATGCCATGGCCGGCAGGGCCAGCGCCAGCCCCAGGGTGCATGAAGCGACTCCCCGGAGCAGACGTGGCGGAAGCGACCAGACCATGGCGGTCACCCTCGATGTCACCGCAGGGCAGCATCCAGGCAGGCGGCGACCAGCAGGACACTCAGTTGCACCAGCGATGCGAAGAACGATCCCATGGCAGCGGCGCGGTCTCCGGGCCTGCGCGCCAGCTGCCAGGACTTGTACACGAAGTGCACACCCCCCGCCAGCGCGCCCAGGCCGTACACCGGACCGGCGCCATAGGCCAGCGGCGTGAGCGATGCGATGAACAGCAGCGTGGTGCAGAGCAGCACGGTGCGCGCCGCGCGCTCCGGCCCCACGACCACGGGCAGCATGGGGACGCCTGCCTGTGCGTAGTCGGCGCGGTTGGCGATCGCCAGGCTCCAGAAATGCGGCGGCGTCCACAGGAACAGCACCAGCGCCAGCAGCCAGGGCAGGGGGCCCAGGTCGGGGTCGACCGCGGCCGCGCCGGCCAGCACGGCAAAGCTGCCGGCCAGGCCGCCGATGACGATGTTCATGGTCGTGCGGCGCTTGAGCCACAGGGTGTAGACCACGCCGTAGAAAAAGGCGCCCAGGAACACGTGCAGCGCTGCCGCGCCATTGAGCACCAGCCAGGCCGCCGCCACTGCCGCCGCCAGCAGCGCCGCCATCAGCACCAGCCAGGCCGGATGGTGGGGCAGCGCGCCGGTGGCGAAGGCACGCCGGCTGGTGCGCTTCATCAGGCGATCGCTCTCGAACTCGACGTACTGATTGAAGGCCCCCGCGCTGGCCGAGGCCAGCAGCACGGACAGCGCCAGCACCAGCGTCTCCACCCAGCTGGGCGCAGGCCCCGGCGTGATGGCCATGCCCACGAGCGCGGTGATCATGATCAGCATGCCGATGCGCAGCTTGAACAGCGAGATGACGTCGCGCGTCATCTGCGCTGCGCTGTGCATGGCGGGCTTGAACGTGGTGGTGTGCATGGCGCTGGGCTCCGTGTCAGCTCAGGCTCCACAGCTGGCCGAGGTACTTCCAGTTGACGAAGTAGTACAGCACGAAGGCCACGAGGAAGAACATCGCCAGCACGAAGGTGCCGGGTGCGACGAAGCCGGCCGAGCCATAGGTCTGCGCAGCTGCCGTGGGGGCTGCGCGCGAGACTGGGGTGAACCTCGGGCTGGGTGCGCCGGCATCCAGCCGCCTGCCCCACAGCAGCGAGCCCACGGTCACGTAGATGTAGATCACGCCACCCGCGATGGCCGCCACGCCGGCGATGCCGACCAGGCCCATCATCAGGTAGGCCGCGCCGGGCCATTCGTAGGCCAGGGCGTTGCCGCTGAAGGCCATGTCCCAGTGGCGGCGCGAGACCCCCAGCGTGCCCGCGCCCATCATGACCAGGCAGAAGAAGTACATCGAGAAGCCGAACAGGTAGGGCTGCAGCCTGGCCAGGCCGGGCGCGATCATCTCGCGCTTGAACAAGGCCGGGATCAGGAAGTAGGTCAGCGCCATGAAGGTCAGCGTGGTGCCGACCACCACGGTGGCGTGGAAGTGACCGGGCACGTAGATGGTGTTGTGGATCAGCAGGTTGAGCTGCTCGGTGCCCATCATCACCCCGGAGATGCCGCCCAGGAAGCCAAAGCCTATGAGGGAGATGAATACGCCGGAGAAGGTGGGGTTGCTCCAGGGGGCCTTGCGCAGCCATTCGAACAGGCCCTTGTTGTAGCCCTTGGCGCGCTGGGCCACCTCCATGGCGCCGGGAATGGACAGGGCATGGATCATGGAGCCGAGCACGGCGAAGTACATGAAGTAGCTGGTGTTGACGATCTTCCACTCGGTGCTGACGCCGGGGTCGGCCAGGATGTGGTGGGCGCTGGCCAGCTGCAGGAACAGGATGTACAGCAGGAAGGCGCCACGGCTGACGCGCTCGGACATGGGCTTGGCGCCGAAGGCGATGGCGGCTACGGCGTACCAGATGGAGATGTGCGCGGCGACGTTGATCTGCTGCGAGGAGTGGCCGAAGGCCCACCAGACCACGCGGTAGACCAGCGGATCGACGCTCTTGAGCAGGCCCACGGAGACGAGGAAGGTCGGCACCAGGATGAAGGCGCCCGACAGGATGGTGAACACCGCGATGATCGCGGCCGTCAGGGCGCCGAAGGTGACCAGGGGGATGGAGCCTTCGTAGGTCTTCTCGCGCTTGGCCACGACCAGCGTGCCGAAGAAGACGCCGCAGGCGATCAGCGCGCCGACGGCGAACAGGATCAGGCTCAGGTAGAACGACCAGTGCGCCATCATCGGCACATAGGAGGTCATCATCACGCTGGACTCGCCCTGGAACACCGTGATGTTGTTCCACACCGCGCCCACCAGCATCAGCGCAAAGCCCGCCCAGGCGATTTTGGGCGTGGCGATGCGGCAGCGCAGCAGCGTCGATGAGGCGAAGTACAGCACGGCGACTTCGAAGAAGATGATCCAGAAGATCAGCATGTCGATGCCGTGGGCCGTGAGCACCATGTAGAAGGTGTCGGCGGGCAGCCAGTGCACGGCAGGCCAGCGCGTGAGCACGACGCCGATGGCCAGCAGGCCGCCGACGAGCAGCGCCACCACGGCCATGAAGGCGTTGGCCATCATGAGTTTTTCGGCCTGGGCCTCGAATTGAAGGCCCGTGCGCGGGCAGGTACGGTAAGTGGTAGAGACAGCCATGACAATCCTCCGCTTACTTCACGTAGATGCGGCCGAGCATCTCGTGGTGGCCGATGCCGCAGTATTCATTGCATATGACGGAAAAGGTGCCCGATTCGTTGGGCGTGACCTTGATCACGTGCTCATAGCCCGGCACCACCTGGATGTTGATGTTGGTCGGCTGCAGCGAGAAGCCGTGGTTGTAGTCCATGGAGGTCAGGTGCAGCTTGTAGGTCTTGCCCTTCTCCAGCTCGAGAATCGGCCACCAGTTCCACAGGCGGCCGATCATGTAGACGTCGGATCCTTCGGGCGGGGCGACCACGGGAATCTTCTGTTCGGTCTCCGTGCGCACCGTCCATTTGTCCACGGCCGCCTGCGTCTGGGCGGTGAACTTTTCGGGTGTCGTCTTGTAGGTCTCGGTGGCCAGGTTCTGTTTGCCGTAGATGTGCCAGAACACCATCATGAAGAACATGACCATGCACCAGATGAAGGAAATGGCGATCCAGATGCCTTCCACGCGATCGAGTGGATGCTTCCACCACAGCCGCTCCGAAGGGGGCAGTATTGCGCTCATGGTGTAGCTCCTTTACTTGGCCAATGGGATGGTCAAGATGTCGATCACACCCCACAGGTTGTAGACAACCATGGGAATCATCACGCCCAAAAACAGCAGCAAAAACGGGCTGTCCAGCAATTGCTGTATGAGCGGAACCTTTTCGTCCTCGTCGTCGTGGTGCATAGCTCTTTCTCCTTGGCACGCTTCTCGATCACTAGGATTCTTGACTTTGACAGTCGGTTAAAAAATGCGCTATGTCAAATTTTCGGTGTTGAGGGATTTGGGTAAACCCTTGGCTTTGTCCGAAAAGTCTGATTTTGGTGACACTGATCAGGTGCCGTTGTCTTGACATGTCTCATCTGGCGGGAACACTGGCGCCCTTTGGAGCATCACCTTGTCACACACCATGCCTTCTCCCGCTTCACAACCACGCAGGCGCCTGGTACTGCAACGCATGGCCTGGCTGTGTGCGGCCCTGGTGCTGGTGATCGTCAGCCTGAGCGCCTTCATCCGCCTGTCCCGGGCCGGGCAGGGCTGTGAGCCTTGGCCGCAGTGCCAGGACGTCACCGCCACGGAGGGGCAGGCCGGCGCCGCGCAGCCAGATCCGGGCGATGGCGTGGCCATGGCACGCGTGGGCCACAGGGTGGTGGCGTCGACGACCCTGCTGCTGGTGCTGGCGATGGCGGGGCTGGCGCTTGCCTCGGGCGCGGCCCTGCGGGCCGAGGCGCGCCTGGCGCTGGTGCTGGTGGCGCTGGCGCTGTTCCTGGCGGTGCTGGGCCGCTGGAGCGGGCAGTCGCGCCTTCCGGCGGTGACGCTGGGCAACCTGCTGGGGGGCTTTGCCATGTTCGCGGTCAGCGTGCGCCTGGCCCTGGTGGCGGGGCGCACCGGCACGGCAGGTCAGCGGCCGGTGCCGGCGCCGTGGCAGGGCGTGGCGACGGCCCTGGCATGGGTCCAGGTCGCGCTGGGGGGGCTGGTCAGCGCCGGCCAGGCGGGGCTGAGCTGTCCGGCCCTGGGCGCATGCGACTGGCGCGCCGGATCGTGGCAGGCGCTCAACCCATGGGTGATGCCTGCCATCGACGTGCTGCCTACCCATTCCGCAGGTGCGCTGGTGCACATGCTGCACCGCTGGAGCGGCATGGCGCTGGCCCTGGTGCTGCTGGTGCTGGCCTGGCAGGCGTGGCGCCTGGGGCGGCAGGCAGTGGCCGCCTGGCTGATTGTCTTGCCATTGTTGCTGGTGGCGCTGGGGCTGGTGCAGGTCTGGCTGCGCCTGCCGCTGCCCCTGGTGCTGGCGCACAACGCCGCCGCAGCGCTGCTGCTGGCGGTGCTGATGGGGATGGGGACGCACCGGCCGCGCCACGCCGCTCCGTGGTGAGCGACGGCGGGCGCGGGGCGCCGCGAGGAGATGGTCCCCCCGACAGGAATCGAACCTGTATCTAGCGCTTAGGAGGCGCTCGTTCTATCCATTGAACTACGGGGAGGACGGGCACGATTGTAAGGGCGCTGCAGCATGGCATTTCTGCTATTTCCCTGATAGCTTCTGGCGCTTGCTAGATGGGCCTTGCAAGCGGATTTCGCCTGTATTCAGTCGTAGCGCACCGTATAGATCAGGTCCACCGCGCTCTGGATGCCCGTCTGACCGCGCAGCGTGAGGTGCTTGGACAGGTCGTAGAAGATGTAGAGCGTGCCCAGCACGCCCGAGAGGCTGCGTTCGTAGGTCACGTACAGGTCTTCGGACAGGCGCTTGCCGAGGGTGAGGGCGGCTTCGCTGGCGTCGTCTCCGGCCTGGGGGCCCTTGAAGCCGATCTCGTCCAGGCCCAGGCGCTTGGCGATGCCGTCGGTGCCGCCGCCCGAGCCGCGGCCCAGCAGCGCCAGGGCGGCCTGCTGCAGGAGCGCCGCTTCGGCGCCGCCGGCGCTGGCGCTGCGGCCCAGCACCACCCAGGAGAGCTTTTCGGCGTCGGGCAGGTCGGGGTCGGCGTACAGGCGCACGCGCGGCGCGTGCGCCGTGCCCGTGACCTGCACGCCGGCGCGCACGCTGATGTTGGGGCGCAGGGCCAGGATGTCCAGCGACGGGTTGTCGTAGGGGCCGGAGAAGCGCAGCAGGCCCGTTTCCACGTCCAGCGCCTGGCCCCAGGCGCGGTAGCGGCCCTGCACGGTGTGCACTTCGCCGGTCACGCGCGGCTGGCCGCCGGTCGCGGCGCTGCTGCGGATCTCCAGTTCGCCGGTCAGGCGCGTGGTGATGCCGTGGCCCTGCAGCGCGAAGTCTTCGCCCAGGTTGAGTGCGACGGCGATGTCCGGCGGCTTGGCGGCCTGTACGCGGCCCGATGCCTGGGCCGCCTGCTCGGCCTGCGCGGCGGCCGCGCGGTCGAGGGCGGCCGAGTGCACGACCACGTCGCTGCCGAGCGTGGGCGCGCCGGCCTCGGGCAGGATGATGGTGGCGCGGTCGGTGGTGAGCTTGCCGCGCAGTTGGAACTGCCCGCCCTGCAGCCGCGCCTGCAGGTCGCCCGAGACGCTGAGCTGCCGGTCGGCGCGCACCAGCAGCTGCAGGGCCTGTGCGCGGGCGCGCAGGTCCATGGCGATGCCCGATGCGCCGGTACCGCCCGCCGCGCCCCAGGACAGGCTGCCGCTGCCGCTGAGCGTGCCGCCGTCCTGCGGCGCGGGTGTGCGGTTGCCGCTGTAGCCGGCAATGCGGGCACGGCTGCCCTGGCCGCCGTGCACCAGCAGTTCGGTGATCTCCAGCCGGTCGCCCTGCAGCGTGGCGCGCAGGCGGCCGTCGGTGAGTTGAACGCCGTCGAGCAGCGAGCGCACGCCGAACCGGTCGGCCGCGAGCTGTCCGCGCCACTGCGGCGCGGCGCGCGTGCCGGAGAGGCGCGCGTCGGCGCTCAGCGTGCCGTTCACGCGCCAGCCCGGCGGCGCCAGGGCGGACCATGCGCCCACATCGGGCAGCTCGGCGCGCACCGTGGCGGCCAGCGGGGCGTCCTCGGGCCAGGCCCAGCCGCCGTCCGCGCGGGCCAGGCGGGTGCTGGCGTCCACCTGCACGCGGCCGGCGCGCTCGCTGTCCCATTGCAGTTGTGCGCGCAGGCCCTCGCCTTCGGCGCCTATCGTGAGTTCGGCCTGGCGCAGGCCGGCGGGCGTGCCCGCCCCGGCCACGGCCTGGGGCGCCTGCGCACCCTTGCCCTGGCCGCTGCTGTGCACGGCGGTGCCGGGCGCCACTTCGCCCGTGAGGATGCTCAGGTCGCCGCTGCTGCGCCGCAGGCTGGCGCTGGCGCGCAGGCGCTCGCCGGCGTCTATGTCCCAGCGGCCCTCCAGCACCAGGTTGCCGGCCAGCCCCAGGCGCGTGAGCAGGCCCTGGCCGTCCGTGCGCCAGGCGTTGGCCCAGGCCAGCGGCAGGCCCAGCAGCTCGCCCTGGCTGCGCAGCTGCGCCGCGCCCTGCGCGCCCTGCGCGCCTTGCGCGTAGCGCAGGGGCTGCCAGCGCAGCAGGGCCTCGCCGGGCTGCGGGCCGGTGATGCGCACCTGGCCGGCCGATGCGTCCACGGCCAGGCGCGGCGACTGGCGCAGGTCCAGCGCCAGCGGCTCGGCCATGCTCAGCGTCCACGGGCCGGGCTGGCCGTCGGCCGATGCCTGGACGCGCAGCTCGCCCAGCCGGGCCTGCCAGCGGCCCGCGCCGCGGCTGCCCCCGTCGGCGCGCAGGCGCAACTGGGCGCGCCAGCCGGGCTGGCCCGGCGCGGCGGGCTGGCGCAGCTCGCCGTCCCATTGCAATCGGGCCTGCGCCAGCGTGCCGTCCAGCGCCGCCGTGCCGCGCAGCAGTTCCAGCGTGAACGGGGCCGGGTTGCCGCCCGACTGCGCCGCGCGCGCGATCTGCAGGCGCGGGGCATCGAGCCGCGCCTGCAGCGTGAAGCCGCCGCCCTGCGCGGGCGCCGCCACCGGCGCGCCGGCGGGAATGCCCGCGGCCTGCAGCTGGCGCTGCAGCGTCTGCCAGCCGCCGCGCCACTGGGCGTTCAGCTCGGCGCTGCCGTCCAGGCTCCAGCCGGCCAGCGCGCCGGACAGGCCCGGCAGGCCGTCCAGCCAGCGCTGGGTGCGCCGCGCATCGGCCAGCCGCAGCGCCAGCGTGCCCTGGCCGCCCTGCGTCGCCACCTGCCCGTCGAACTGCGCCGTGGCGCCGGGCAGCGTGGCCTGCAGCCGGCCTTGCGCCGAGAGATTGGCCGTGTCGATGCGCAGCGCCTGCGCGCGGACCTGGGCCTGCAGCGCATCGAGCAGCAGGCGGTCGATGGCGATGTGGTCGCCCTGCCACAGGCCTTGCGCGGCCAGTTCCTGCACGCGCAGGGGGGCGGACGCCCCGGCCGGGCCGCGGCCGGCAGCGCGCAGCTGGACGGCGAAGCGCACGGCGCCGTCCTCGCGCGTGTCGGCGCTGGCCGTGCCGCTCAGGGGGGCGGCGTCCAGCTGCGTGTGCAGGGCCGCGGGGTCGAGCGCGCGCACCTGCGCGCTGCCCTGCAGCGCGCGCGTGGCGGGCGTGAAGCGGCCTTGCAGGGCCACGCTGCCGCGGCCCACGTGCAGCAGGGCCTCGGGCACGGTCCACTGCTGCCCGTCGTAGGCGGCGCTGGCCTGCAGCGTGGACAGGGGCAGGCGCTGGCGGTCCCAGGGGCCGGGCTCGGTGTTGCGCAGCGTGGCCTGCATGCGCCAGCCGTCGGCGCCGTCGGCGGCGGGCTCCAGGCGGGCGCTGCCGCTGAGCCGCGTGGCGGGCGCCTGCGGCCACAGGGCCGCGAGGTCCAGCGCCTGCAGCTCGGCCGTGGCCTGTAGCAGGGGCTGGCCGGCCCAGGGGGCGATGCGGGCCTGCAGGTCGGCGTGCAGCGGGGGGTGGTTGGCCGCGCCGTCCTCGGTGCCGCGCAGCTGCGCCGTCAGGTTCAGTCGCGCGTCGGCCGTGGCCAGCTGGCCCTGCACGCTGGCCTGGGCCAGCGCCTGCAGCGCGTGCGTGCTGCCGGGCACGCTGGTGTGCACGCTGCCGTTGAGGGTGGCGGTGAGCGCCATGGGCGCGTGCGCCTGCAGCGTGGCCAGCAGGGCGTAGCGGCCCTGGGCCAGCGTGACCTGGTTGATGGCCAGGCGGTGCTGTGCGCCGTCGTAGCGGTACGAGCCGGCCAGGCCGTCGATGGTGATGGGGCTGGCGCTGGCCCAGGTGATGCGCTGCACGCGGAAGGGCAGCTCCACGTGCAGCGGCAGCACGAGCTGCTGCAGGGGCTCGGCGGGCGGCTCGTCGCGGCTGGGCTCGCCCTGCGGCGTGAGGGTGACCTGCGCGGCTTCCACGGTGCCCAGCCGCAGCTGGCGACGCAGCAGCGGCGCCAGCTGCCAGGCGATGCGCGCGTCGCGCACCTCCACGGCCAGCGTGGGGCTGCTCCAGCGCAGCCAGCCGATGCGCCCGCCCGCGCGCAGCGAGCCGCTGACCTCGCCCGCCTGCAGGCTCTGGCCTTCGGGCAGGTACTGCGCCACGCGCGCCAGCGTGGAGGCCAGGGACGTGCCGGTGCCGGCCCACCACCACAGCGCGCCCAGCAGCGCGAGCAGCACGGCCAGCAGCGCGGCCAGGTAGCCCAGGGCCCGGCGTCCGCGGCTGCGGCGCGGCGGCCGGGGCGGCTGCGCGGCGGCCGCGGCGTAGGGCTGGGGGTTGTAGGGCGATGTCATGTTCTATGAAAACGATAGCTGCTTGCGCAGGTATCTATTGGTTTTTAGTATCAAATCAATCTGAATATCAGGATGAACAAGCGCTGAAAGCTCACTTTTTTGATGTCAGAACGTGTAGCCCAGCCGCAGGTGCAGCCGCAGCTGGCGCGATTGCAGCCCATAGCCCAGGTCGGCCTGCAGCGGGCCCACGGGGCTGCGCCAGCGCAGGCCCGCGCCCGCGCCCACGCGCGCGCTCAGGTCGCCGGGCTTGTCGGCCACGGCACCGGCGTCGATGAACAGGGCGCTTTCGAAGTCGGTGCGGTTGCCGCGCACGGTGATGGGGCGCTGCCACTCCATGCTGCCCACGGTCATGTAGCGGCCGCCGAAGAGTTCGCCGTTGTTGATGCGCGCGCCTATGCTGCGGTAGCCGTAGCCGCGCACCGTGGTGTCGCCGCCGGTCAGGAACAGCTGGGTCACGGGGATGTCGGCGCCCTCGCGCGCCAGCACAGCGCCGCCCTCCAGCCGCAGCGACAGGCGGCTGCTGCGGCGCAGGTTGTTGCCCATCTCCACGCGCCCCAGGTCGATGAAGGACTGCCAGCGCAGTAGCGCGCGCAGGAACGGGTCGCGCGCGGGCCGCAGCGTGGTGCCCGCGCCGAACTCGCCCGCCAGGCCCCAGCCGCGCGTGGGCGAGGTGTTGTTGTTGAAGTAGCGCCCCGTCCAGCTGTAGTTGGCGCTGATGGCGCTGCTCGATGCGGGCGCGCCCACGCCATGGCTCTTGGCCGTGTCGTGCTGCAGGAAGTAGCTGCGGTCGATGTGGTTGCCGCTCTGCGTGCGCCCGGCGCGCAGGCGGGAGCTGTCCACGTCGAAGCTGCCCGTGGCCTCGCGCTGCAGCTGCACTCCGGTGAACCAGCGCCAGCCGTCGGCGGCGGGCAGGGCGGTCCAGTCGGTGGACAGCAGCCTGCGCTCGCGGTCCAGCGCCACCTTGGTGACGGCGCGCCAGCCCAGGCCCGGCAGGCGGTTGTGGATGTGGTCCATGGACAGGCGCGGCCCGCTGTCGGTGGAGATGCCGACGCCGAAGACGAGCTTTTGCAGCGGCGCGTCGCGCACCTGCGCGACCACGGGCGTGGCCTGCGGGTCGCCGTGCCCGGTGTCGAGCGTGAGGAACACCGCGTCGTAGTAGCCGCTGCCGGCCAGGCGCTGCTGGGCGTCGAGCAGCTGGGTCTCGCTATAGTCCTCGCCCGTGGGCAGGCGCGCGATGCGGCGCATGCCTTCGGCGTCGTAGCGCTCGCCGCCCTTGATCTGCAGCGGGCCGAAGCGGTAGGCGGGGCCGCTGTCGTAATGCACCGACAGGCGCGCCCGGGCCTGGTCGGCGTCCACGTCGGCGCGGCTCTCGGCGATGCGCGCCGTGGGGTATTTGCGCTCCTGCAGCTGGCGCAGGCCCTGGGCCTTGGCCGCGTCCCAGTCCTGCTGGGTGAAGGGAGCGTCCGGCGGCAGGCCCCAGCCGCGCCGCAGCTGGGCCTGGCGGCGGGCCAGGTCCGGCGCGTCGGCGCCGCCGTCGCTGGACACGGCGACGTCCACGCTGGCGATGTGCGTGCGCGGGCCCGGCAGCACGCGCACCTGCACGGTGCGCGCCGGCGCGTCCTTGTCCGGCGCGGGGGTGTCGTTCAGCGTGATGGTGATGTCGGGGCTGAAGTAGCCCAGCGTGGCCATCAGGCCGCGCACGTTGGCGTCGGCCGCGCCCAGCAGGCGCGTGAGCTCCTGGGCCTGCAGATCGGGCAGCTGGCGAAAGCGCTGCAGCTCCATGTGCTGGGACAGGTACTCGCGCACGGCGTCGTCGTCCGCCTGGACGTCGAGCGCGAAAGCGTCGGGGCTGCCGGTGTCGGCGGGCTGTGTCTGGGTGGTGCTTGCGTCGTGCCCGTCCGGCGTGCCGCGCAGCACGCTGCAACCCTGGACCAGCACGACGACGATGGACAGAAACAGCAACGCCGGCCATCCGGCCGGCGCTGGAGGCTTGTGGAACATGCGGCTATTTTGACAAAAGCCGCATCGTCTCTTCCAGGCCCTTGAGTGACAAAGGGTACATGCGGTTGCCCATGAGCTGCTGGACGATGGCGATGCTCTGGCGGTACTGCCACACGCCCTGCGGCTCGGGGTTGATCCAGGCGAACTTCGGAAACGCGTGCGTGAGGCGCTGCAGCCACTCGGCGCCGGGCTCCTCGTTGTTGTATTCCACGCTGCCGCCGGGCTGCAGGATCTCGTAGGGGCTCATGGTCGCGTCGCCCACGAAGATCAGCTTGTAGTCCTTGTTGTACTTGCGGATGATGTCCCAGGTCGGGAACTTCTCCGCGAAGCGGCGCCGGTTGTTCTTCCACATGAAGTCGTAGACGCAGTTGTGGAAGTAGTAGAACTCCAGGTGCTTGAACTCGCTCTTCACGGCGCTGAAAAGCTCCTCCACGCGCTGGATGTGCTCGTCCATCGTGCCGCCCACGTCCATGAGCAGCAGCACCTTCACGTTGTTGTGGCGCTCGGGCACCATCTTGATGTCCAGGTAGCCCGCGTTGGCGGCCGTGGCGCGGATGGTGTCGGGCAGGTCGAGCTCCAGCTCGTGCCCCTCGCGCGCGAACTTGCGCAGGCGCCGCAGCGCCACCTTGATGTTGCGCGTGCCGAGTTCCTGCGTGTCGTCGTAGTCGCGGTAGGCGCGCTGCTCCCAGACCTTCACGGCGCTGCGGTTCTTGCCCGCGCCGCCGATGCGGATGCCCTGCGGGTTGTAGCCGCCATGGCCGAAGGGGCTGGTGCCGCCCGTGCCGATCCACTTGCTGCCGCCCTGGTGGCGCTCCTTCTGCTCCTCCAGGCGCTTCTTCAGTGTCTCCATGAGCTCGTCCCAGCCCATCTTCTCGATGGCGGCCTTCTCCTCGGGGCTGAGCTCGCGTTCGAGCATCTTGCGCAGCCAGTCGGCGGGGATCTCCTTGGTGAAATCGGCCAGCATCTCCACGCCCTTGAAGTAGGCGGCGAACGCGCGGTCGAACTTGTCGAAATGCTTCTCGTCCTTCACGAGCGCGGTGCGCGCGAGGTAGTAGAAGTCGTCCAGGCTCCAGGCGTCGTCAGAGCGCGGGCCGACCACGCCGGCCTGCAGCGCTTCGAGCAACGCGAGGAATTCCTTGACCGACACCGGCAGCTTGCCGGCGCGCATGGTGTAAAAAAAGTCGATCAGCATGGGAAGACAACCTTGATCTTCCCATTATGGGACCGACCGGCAAGCGGCGCTTGTCATGCGCAGGACGCCGCCGGCTACCCCCCGGCCTTGCCGCTGCGCGCCAGAATTGCCCCGCGCAGGGAATGCAGCAGGGAGCCCATGGGCTGGTCCATGCCCGCGGCGAGCCAGCCGGTGGCAATGGCCGCGGGCGCCGCGACCTGGCCGTTGGCGGCGCAGTCGGCCCATTTGGCCTGCAGGTCTTCGTCGGTGACCGGGTCCTGCAGGGAGCCGGGCGCCCAGTCCACCAGGATGGCGTCGCTCCAGCCCGGGCCGGTGATCGTTACCCGTACCGGCGCCGTCTCCAGCGGCTCGTGCGGGCCGGGCCGCTCCGCAACACGGACCTGGCGCATTTGGGGCAGCAGCGCGCCGCGGTTGGCGGCGGCATCGCTGAAGCTGGCCAGGCCGATGTGGCCGTCCACCCATGCCGCGGCGGCGCAATAGGGGGCGCTGAACTTGGCCTGCAGGCCGGTTCGCGGCTGTGGGTACTTGAGCGGCGCCACGCTGCCATGGGGCAGCAGCAGGTCGATGGCCACGGGCGCGTCGCCCGCCTGCGGCGGGTGGCGCTCGCGCAGGCGCTGGATGCCCGCGATCATGCGGTGCGTCAGGTAGCAGCTGGGGTAGCGCTTGACCTCGAAGCCCGGCGCCAGCATGGCCCAGGGCGTCAGGGCGTCCCAGCGTGGCGGATCGAGCCTGGCCCCGCCGGCAAATGCGTGTGCGAAGCCGGCGAGGGCATCGTCGCTCGCGGTGGCGCCCGCGCGTGCCAGGCCCACGGCGCGGATGGCGGCGCTGGCCGCGAAGCCCACGTGCAGCGGCTTGGTGTCGGTGCCGAAGTTGGCGCGCAGGCCGCAGGCCGAGCTGGCCGCGATCGACAGCGCCGTGCGCCACTGCGCCACGGGCAGGCGCAGCAGGTGGGCATAGGCGGCGACCGCGCCCACCACGCCCAGCGTGCCGGTGGCGTGAAAGCCCAGCGCATAGTGGCCGAAGCCCAGCCAGGCGCCCAGGCGCAGCATGGTCTCCGTGCCCACGAGGTGGGCCGCGAGCAGGTCGGCCAGCGTGACCTCGCCCTCCGCGCGGTCGATCCCCGCGAGCAGCGCCGACACCACGGGCGCGCTGGGGTGGCAGGTGGCGAGCATGCAGACGTCGTCGTAGTCCAGCGCATGCGAGGCGGCGCCGAGCACGAGCGCCCGGTGCTCCGCGCCGGCCGTGTCGGCGGCCTGCGCGGCGGCGCGGGCGGCGGGTTCGCCGGCGCCGCCCACCATGCAGGCCAGGGTGTCGAGCCAGGCGCGGCGGGCATGTTCCATCGCGGCTGCCTCGATGGCCGGGGCACGCCGCGCGTAGACCATCTCGGCCAGGCTCCAGAAACCGGTGTTCACCTTTGAGTCCATTTCGGCTCCCTTTTTTCGTTGAATGCGCGTATGCCTTCGATCCGGTCTTCCGAGCGCACCAGCAGGTTGTGGAACGCCAGGTCGAGGGCGTAGCCGCTGCGGAAGTCGCAGTCCGCCCCCTGCTGCAGCGCGACCTTGGCGGTGCGGATGGCCATGGGGGCGGCGCGGGCGATCTCGCGCGCGAGCTCCAGCGCGCGGGCCAGGTGCGTGCCCGCGGCCACGTATTCGTTCAGGATGCCCCATTCGTGCGCCTGCCGCGCCTGCACGCGCGCGCCGGTGAAGAGCATCTGCTTGGTCTTGCGCACGCCGATGGCGCGGGTGAGGTTCTGCAGCCCGCCGCCGCCGGGCAGGAAGCCGCGCTTGACCTCGGGCAGCGCGATGTCGCAGGTGTCGTCGCCGATGATGAAGTCGCACATCAGCGCCAGCTCGATGCCGCCGCCGTGCGCGATGCCGTGCAGGGCCGCGATCACGGGGCGCGGGAAGTCGCGGATGAGCAGCAGCACGTCCTCGATGAGCTGGTGCTGCGCGGCCCAGTCCGCGTCGCTCATGCCGTTGCGCTCCTTCAGATCGCCCCCGGCGGAAAACGCGCGCGGTCCGGCGCCCTGGATGACCAGGCACGACAGCGTGGTGTCGTAGGCCAGCTCGCGCAACAGCGTCCACAGCTCGCGCCACATGGCGGTGTTGAAGGCATTGAGCACCTCGGGGCGGTTGAGCGTCAGCACCGCGACGCCGGGGCTGGCGTCCTTCTCGAACAGCAGGGTTTCCATGGCGGGATTCCTCAATAAGAACGCGGCATGTCCAGCAGGTGCTGGGCGACGTAGGCCAGCACCAGGTTGTTGGAAATCGGCGCGGTGCGGAACAGGCGCGTTTCCTTCCACTTGCGCTCGATGTCGTACTCGGTGGCCACGCCGTAGCCGCCGTAGGTGGTCATGGCGGCCTCGGCGGCTTCCCACGAGGCTTCGGAGCACAGGTACTTGGCCATGTTGGCCTCGCCGCCGCAGGGCAGGCCCTGGTCGAACAGCGTGGCGGCCTGGTTGCGCATGAGTTCGGCCGCGCTCAGGCTCATGTGCGCCCGCGCTACGGGGAAGGCCACGCCCTGGTTGGCGCCGATGGGCTTGTCGAACACCACGCGGTTGGTGGCGTAGGTGCGCGCTCGCTCGACGAACCACTTGCCGTCGCCCACGCATTCGCTGGAGACGAGCAGGCGCTCCGCGTTCAGCGAGGACAGCAGGTAGCGGAAGCCCTGGCCTTCCTCGCCCACGCGCCAGGCGTCGGCCACCTCCAGGTTGTCGATGAACACCTCGTTGGTGTGGTGGTTGAGCATGGTGTCGATGGTGCGTGGCTGCAGCGCCTTGCCCGCCTGGGCGATGTCCACCAGGAACAGGCTCAGGCCGTCGGTCTTGCGCGCCACGTCCTCGTAGGGCGTGGTGCGGGCCAGCAGCAGGTACATGTCCGACTGGCGGAAGCGCGAGGTCCAGATCTTCTGGCCGTTGATGACGTAGCCGCCATTCACCTTCTTCGCGAAGGTCTTGATGCGCAGCGTGTTGGAGCCCGCGTCCGGCTCGGTCACGCCGAAGGCCTGCAGGCGCAGGTCGCCCGTGGCGATGCGCGGCAGGATGGCCTGCTTCTGCGCCTCGCTGCCGTGCTGCAGCACGCTGGCCATGGTGTACATCTGGGCGTGGCAGGTGGCCGCGTTACCGCCCTGGCGGTTGATCTCCTCCAGGATCACGCAGGCGTCCAGCAGGCCGAGGCCGGAGCCGCCGTACTGCTCGGGGATCAGGGCCGCGAGCCAGCCGGCCTCGGTCATGGCCGCCACGAACGCGTCGGGGTAGGCCTCGCGCGCGTCGCAGTCGCGCCAGTACGCATCGCCGAAGCGCCGGGCCAGCTCGCCCACTGCGGCGCGGATCTCCTGCTGGGTGCTCGAATACGCGAAATCCATCATGTCTCCTTGTCAATCAAATCTGTACGGCGCCGCTGTGCACCAGTTGCGCGATGCGCGCCTCGCTCATGCCGGCGGCGCGCAGCAGGGCGTGCGAATCGGCGCCGACGCGCGCGCTCAGGTGGCCGGCGAACTCACGCGTGCCATCGAAGCGGATGGGTGTGCCGATGGCGTTCAGGGGCTGGGCCGGACCACCGTCCCAGGCCAGCGGGCGCGCCATGTCCACGGCCTGGATCTGCGTGTCCTGCATCACCTGCGAAAGGTCGTGCACGGGGCTGACCGGCACGCCCTGCGCCTCCAGCCGCTCGATGATCTGGGCGACTGGCAGCCTGCCCGTGGCGGCCTCCAGCGTGTCGTGCACCAGGTCCCGGTGCTTCACGCGCTCGGCATTGGTGGCGAAGCGCGCGTCCCCGGCCAGGTCGCTGCGTTCCAGCCCTTGCAGCAGCTTGCGGAACAGCCGGTCGTTGCCGCAGCCGATGAACACCTGGCCGTCCGCGCACTGGAACACCTCGTAGGGCATGAGCATGGCGGTGGCCGAGCCCATGCGGCGCGGCAGCCTGCCGCTGGCGCTGTGGTTGGCGATGGGGTTGGTCATCCAGGCCAGGCCGGTTTCCAGCAGCGAGGTGTCGATGCGGCAGCCGCGGCCGCTGTCCTTGCGCTGCGAGATGGCCGCGGCGATGCCCAGCGCCGACCACAGCGCCGTGCCCATATCGACCATGGACACGCCCACGCGGGCGGGTGGCAGCCCCTCGTGGCCGTTGACGGACATGATGCCCGAGTAGGCCTGGATCAGCGGGTCGTAGCCGGGAAAGGCCGCGCGCGGCCCGCTCGTGCCGTAGGCGCTGATGGCGCAGTAGATCAGCCCGGGGCGGCCCTCGGCCAGGGCATCGTAGCCCAGCCCGCGCTGCTCGGCGCTGCCGGGCTTGAGCGAATGCACGAAGACGTCGTCGGGCCGCAGCAGGCTGGCCAGCAGGGCCTGCCCGTCCGGGTGGTCCAGGTCGATCGCCAGGCTCCGCTTGCCGCGGTTGAAGGTGGCGTAGGTGGGCGACATGGCCGCGCCGATGTTCGGGGCCCAGTGGCGCGTGTCGTCGCCGGCGCCAGGGCGCTCGATCTTGATCACGTCCGCACCGAGGTCGGCCAGCACCTGGGTGCAATAGGGGCCGGCGACGTTCTGCGTGAGGTCGATGACGCGTTGTCCTGCCAAGGGCTTCATGGGGCTTTCATTCCTGGTGGGGTGGGGATTGCGTGATGCCGCCGCCCGCGACGTGGCGCAGCGTGACGGCGTACTGGAAGCGGTCCTGCGGGTGCAGCGAATCGGTCACCTCCAGCAGGGCGCGCTGGTGGCCGTAGTACCAGCGCTGGATGCGCAGCAGCGGCTCGCGCGTCTTGCAGCGCAACAGCGCGGCCTGCTCGCGCGTGGCGATGCTGATGCCGATGACCTGGCGCACTTCGCTGACCATGCGGCCGTGCAGCCGCTGCACCTCGATGAACACCGGCAGGCCGGAGCGGCCGGAGGCTTCGATGGCCGGTTTGCTGGCCTGCGGCACCCAGACCGAGGACAGGACGATCGGCGCCTCCTGGTCCGCGGCCGTGCGCAGCGTGCGGGCCATGCACCAGGTCTCGCCGGCGCCCGCGCCTATCCATTCGGCGGTGGCCTCGTCCAGCGTGACGTCCTTGACGTCGAGGATGCGCACCATGGTGTTGCGGGCGTACAGGGCCAGTTCCGAGATGTTCTGCAGCGAGTGCGACGGCGTCAGCTCGGGCTTGCGCCGCAGCACGCGCGTGCCCACGCCCTGATGGCTGGCGACCAGCCCCATCGACTGCAGGTCCGCCAGCGCCGCGCGCACCGTGTGCCTGCTCACGCCCAGTTCGGCGCAAAGGGAGGATTCGGCCGGCAGCAGGGCGCCGACGGGCCACAGGCCGCATTCGATGCCGCGCAGGATGTGCGCGCGGACGTGGCCGCGTTTGCCTGCATGGGACGGTGGATGAGGTACGGACATCGGGAAGAGGGGCGCTGCTTGTACGGACAAGCTTCGCGGCTTGTGCCGTTTCATGAGGCTCGGGGTAACCCGGTCTTGTCCGGTCGCCGCCGTACAAGTCGGGGTTGTCCCGCAAGGGGGGCGAAAAACCGATTTCTATACTGCCCTGGGCTTCGACGGAGGCCTGTTCCAGGCCCGGCCACACATCTGCGGACGAGGTGCCATACACAACAGAGACAACGGCCGATGGCGCGAGCCATGCGGCTTTTTCAGGAGCTTTCCATGTCCCTCGATCTCGAACAATCCCGCCGGGCGATGGGCCGCCGCGACCTGCTGGCCCTGGGCGCCGCTGCCCTGGCCGCCCATGCCTTGCCGGCGCGCGCCAGCGAGGCATGGCCCGCCAAGCCCATCCGCATCATTGCGGGGCAGGCGCCGGGCTCGTCCAACGACTCCACGGCGCGGGCGTTCGCCGACTACGCCGCGCAGAAGCTGGGCGTGCCCGTGGTGGTGGAAAACAAGCCGGGCGGCCTGGGCATGATCGCCGCCGAGAGCGTTGCCCGGTCGACCCCTGACGGCTATACGCTGCTGCTGTCGCTGCACAGCCAGCCCGCGCAGGCGCCGGCCCTGCTGAAGAAGCTGTCGATCGACACCGACAAGGACTTGCTGCCCATCGCGGCCATGGGCGTCGGCCCGGTCGTGGCCGTGGTGAACAAGGACTTTCCCGTGCAGACGCTGGAGCAGGCGATCGCCTATTCCAGGAAAAAGCCGATCAATGTCGGCAACTACTCCATCGGATCGGGCTGGCAGCTGATGCTGGCCCAGCTGGCCAAGGACACCGGCGGGCAGTTCAACGTCGTCAACTACAAGGGCACCGGCGCCATGCTGATGGACCTGTACGCCGGCACCATCGACATGGGCGCAGGCTCGCTGGCGGGCATGGGCGCGGGCCTGGACAAGGGCGCAGTCAGGCCGGTGGTGATCACCGTGGGCGACAAGTCGCGCCGGCTGCCGGGCATTCCGCGATGGGTCGATGCCGGCTTCAAGGGGCCGGCCTATGAAGACCTGGCCGAATGCAACATGCTGTTCGCCCCGGCCGGCACGCCGCCCGAGGTGGTGCGGCGCCTGGCCGATCTGTTCACGTCGTCGGTGAACGAGTCTGCGCGCATCAAGGCAGTGCGTGAAACGCTGCACGAGGAAGGCCCGATACTCACGGGCGACCCGCTGCGCCAGTTCATCCAGCGCACCTGGCCGAGCTACCGGCGCCTGACGCGCGAGCTGAACCTGGTGGTGGACTGACCTGCGGCGCTTTCGTCAGGCGCTCTCGTGGCGCCCCAGCAGGTAGAGCAACTGCGCCCTGGCCTCGGGCCACTCGCCGCTGCGCATGCTGTACATCACCGTGTCGCGGATGGTGCCGTCGCGGCGCAGCGCGTGGCCGCGGATCACGCCATCCTTCTTCGCGCCCAGGCGCTCGATGGCTTTTTGCGAGGCGAAGTTGTAGTTGTCGGTGCGCCAGCCCACCACGTGGCATTGCAGCGTGTCGAACGCGTGGCCCATCATGAGCAGCTTGCACGTGGTGTTCACGTGGCTGCGCTGCACGCTCCTGGCGTACCACGTCCAGCCGATCTCCACGCGCCGCACGGCGGGCAGGATGTCGTGGTAGCTGGTGCTGCCGAGCACGCGGCCCGTGGCCTCGTCGATCACGGCGAAGGCGAAGCGGCTGCCTTCCTCTCGCATCTTCAGCGCGGTCTCGATGTAGGCGCGCGTGTCCTGCGGCTCGGGAACGGAGGTGACGCGCAGCTTCCACAGCTCGCCGTCGGCCGCGGCGGCGGCGATGCCCGCCTCGTGTCCGGGCGCCATTGGCTCCAGGCGTACGCCACGCTCGCGCAGGATGATGGGTTCCACGAAAGCCATGGCGCGCGCCTTCAGCGGTTGCGCTGGTTCATGAATACCAGCTTCTCGAACAGGCTCACGTCCTGCTCGTTCTTGAGCAGCGCGCCCACGAGCGGCGGCACAGAGACCTTGTTGTCGGCGCTCTGCAGCGCTTCGAGCGGGATCTCCTCGGCCACGAGCAGCTTGAGCCAGTCGATGAGCTCGCTGGTCGAGGGCTTCTTCTTCAGGCCCGGCAGGCCGCGCACGTCGTAGAAGGTCTTCATCGCCACGGTGAGCAGCTCGCTCTTGAGCGTGGGGAAGTGCACGTCGACGATCTTCTTCATCGTCTCGGGCTCGGGGAACTTGATGTAGTGGAAGAAGCAGCGGCGCAGGAAGGCGTCGGGCAGCTCCTTCTCGTTGTTCGAGGTGATGAAGACCAGCGGGCGGTGGCGGGCAGCGACCATCTCGCGCGTCTCGTAGCAGTAGAACTCCATGCGGTCGAGCTCGCGCAGCAGGTCGTTGGGGAATTCGATGTCGGCCTTGTCGATCTCGTCGATCAGGAGCGCCACGGGCTTGTCGGCCGTGAAGGCCTGCCACAGCACGCCCTTGACGATGTAGTTGTGGATGTCCTTGACGCGCTCGTCCCCCAGCTGCGAATCGCGCAGGCGGCTCACCGCGTCGTATTCGTACAGGCCCTGCTGCGCCTTGGTGGTGGACTTGATGTGCCACTGCAGCAGCGGCATGTCGAGCGCCTGCGCGACCTCCTCGGCCAGCATGGTCTTGCCCGTGCCGGGCTCGCCCTTGACGAGCAGCGGGCGCTGCAGTTTGATGGCGGCGTTGACGGCCAGCATCAGGTCTTGCGTGGCAACGTAATTCTGTGAACCTTGGAATTTCATGGGCCTTGGCTTGAAATAGGGAAATCGTTGATGAAAAGGCTTGACAGGCGCTGCCTATAATCGTCTGCGATACAGAAGATGGAGACAACCAATCGTTTGATTGTGCGCGCAAAATGAAAAAGACACTGACCACGCTATTCGGCCTGTCCGTCGCCTGTGCGACTGGGTTGCTCCACGCCGAGGAGATCAAGGGAGACGCCAAGGCCGGGGCGGGCAAGATCGCCATGTGCATTGGCTGCCATGGCATTCCGGGCTACCAGTCGAGCTTTCCGCAGGTGCACAAGGTGCCCATGATCTCGGGGCAGGGCGCCAGGTACATCGCTTCGGCGCTCGAAGCCTACAAGAAGGGCGAGCGCAAGCACCCCACCATGCGCGGCATTGCCGACACGCTGACCGAGCAGGACATCGCCGACGTGGCCGCCTACTACTCGGAGCATGGCAAGCAGGGCGAGCTGCCGGCCAAGCCCGCGCGCGAGCCCGATGCCCAGGTGGCGCAGCTGCTGCAGAAGGGCGCCTGCGTGTCCTGCCACGGCGAGAACTTCGCCAAGCCCATAGACCCGTCCTACCCCAAGATCGCGGGCCAGTATGCGGACTACCTGTTCGTGGCCCTCAAGCAGTACAAGAACGACCAGGGCGCGTACGTGGGCCGCTCCAACGCCATCATGGGCGGCATCGCCAAGCAGTTCACCAACGCCGAGCTCAAGGCGCTGGCGGGCTACGTGAGCTCGCTCCAGGGCGATCTGCAGGTGGTGCCCGAGTCGCGCTTCCGCTGACCTTCGTCCGGTCGCGCGGCGAACCCGCAGGTGCTGCGGGTTTTCTTTTTCCAATCGCGAAAGCCGGCATCGATCCGAGGGGAATCATTGTCGGCAATAGGGTTATTTGTTACAGTGACGACCATGCGCTTCCCTGCTTCCATCCCCTGCATCCGTACCGCCCGGCTGGCCAGTGCCATGGCCGCGCAGGCGCGTGCGCTGCGCAAGCAGGGCGTCTGGCAGCCCGCATTCTCGGCCTGATCGCCAGGCCTGCCAGGCCCGGCGTTTACCGTCCGCGCGCCTCGCACTTCCTCCCCTAGCGTCTTCACCGGCCGTACTGCGGCCCCGTGCCACCGGGCATGGGCGCGCGCATGTCCGCCGCATGTGTCCACGGCCCGACGACGCTGCCGCCGTCGGCGCCCGCCCTTGCCGACCCTCGCCGCCAGAAAACACCAGGAGTCCTGCACATGCGTCTGCACACCATCGTCGCCCTCACCGATTTCTCCCCGGCTGCCGAACATGCGCTGGAGCGCGCTGCGCTGCTGGCCGGCGCCCACGGCGCGCAGCTGCGCATCCTGTTCGCCGCCGATGGTCCGGTGGCCCGGTTCGACGATCCGCAGGCGCGGCTCGTGCAGCGTGCGCGCCATCTGTCGCGCCGCCACGGCCTGCCGGTGCAGGCGCTGCCGCTGGAGCCGGGCGGCGCGGCCGATGGCGTGCTGCGCGCCGCGGCGCAGGCCGACCTGCTGGTGCTCGACGCGCGCATGCGCCGGGGCTGGCAGTCGCTGTGGCGCGGCAGCCTGCTGATGCGGCTGCTGCGCCGCAGCCCCTGCCCGGTGCTCGTGGTGCGGGAGGCGCCCCGCGGCGCGTATGGCCATGTGCTGGTGGACGTGGATTTCTCGCCGGCCTCGCGGGCCGTGGTGCGCTACGCGGGCGGGCTGCAGGCCTCGGCCACGATGGAGCTCTTCCATGGCGCGGACCGGCGCGAGCCGACGGTGGCGCAGGCCTATCGCCAGGACGTGCGGCGCCAGGCACGCCAGCGGCGCGTGCGCCTGTCGGACGCCTTCCACGCCCGGCGCAACCGCGTCGCCATGACCACCGGCACGCAGGATGCGGTGCAGCAGCTGGTGGTGCAGCAGCAGCGCACCGGCGCCGACCTGCTCGTGCTGGAAGGCCTGCCCCATGGGCTTGTGCGCAGCTGGTGGCAGGGCCGCAGGATGCGACGCCTGCTGGGCGGGGTCGGTTGCGACGTGCTGGTGTGCCCGCCGCAGCACCTAGTCGCGCGTGGCGCGGCGCTGCACGCAGGCGATGTAGGCATCGCCGTCGGGCGGGCGGCCTGAGCGCTGCGCCTCCCACAGCATCCGGCCCAGGCATTCCATGGCCGCGTGGTGGGCGTCGTGCAGCGAGCCCAGGCGCGCGGCCAGCAGCTCCACGGCCTGGCGTATGCCGCGTGGCTGGTCGATGCTGCACTGCTCGCTGATCGACAGGTGCATGGACAGGTGCAGGAACGGGTTGGTGCGCGTGGGCGTCTCGTCGTAGTTGCGTGCGAGGGCGGCGTCCACGTCGGCCAGGTCGGCGTGGTACTCGGGGTGCTCGGCGATCCACAGGCCGGCCAGCGTCTCTATGGCCTCCATGGGCTGGCCGGCCTGTTGCTTGGCGTGCGCGGCGCAGAAGAAGCGCCGCACGTCGGCTTGGGTTGGATGGAACATGGCGCGAGCTTAGCGGGTATGCAGCATGCGCGAGATGGTCTGCGCCGTCTGCAGCAGCTCGGGCAGCAATTGCCCGCGCAGCATCTCGGTGCTGGTGCGGTTGGCATGGCCGCTGATGTTCAGCGCAGCCACCACGTCGCCGGCGCGGTTCGTGAGCGGTGTGGCGACCGAGATCAGGCCTTCTTCCAGTTCCTGGTCCACCAGGCACCAGCCCTGCTGGCGCGCCTGGGCGATGCGCGCGAGCAGCGTCTCGTCGTCCAGCGCCGTGTGGCGCGTGAAGGCGGTGCGCGGCAGCGCGGCCAGGCGCGCGCGCAGCTCCTGCTCGGGCAGGGCGGCCAGCAGCACGCGGCCCAGCGAGGTCCAGAACGCCGGCAGGCGCGAGCCCACGGCCAGGTTGGTGCTCATGATCTTGTGCGTGTGCACGCGCAGCACGTAGACGATGTCCAGCCCGTCGAGCACGGCGGCCGAGCAGGACTCGCGCACGCGGTCGGTGAGCGCCTCCATCATGGGCTCGGCCAGGTCCCAGATCGGCATGGAGCTCAGGTAGGCGAAGCCCAGGTCCAGGATGCGCGGCGTGAGGCGGAACAGCCGGCCGTCGCTCTCCAGGTAGCCCAGGGTCTGCAGCGTGAGCAGGATGCGCCGCGCGCCGGCGCGCGTCAGGCCGGTGCGCGCGGCCACCTCGCTCAGCGTCTGCTGCGGCGCGCTGGCGCTGAAGGAGCGGATCACCTCCAGGCCGCGCGCGAATGACTGCACGTAGCTGTCCCCCGGCTTGTGGGTATTACTTACGCAAAGGGGGGTGTCATTCATGGCGATTCGTCCTAAAATTCATTATACGAACATTTGTTCGGTATACGAACAATAATCCGGCACCCCTCGGGCCGGTTTTTCTTTTCTTCACGAGACACGGGAACACATGATCAACAAGATTGCGGATTCGGTCGCCCAGGCGCTCGCGGGCGTGCAGGACGGCGCCACGGTGCTGATCGGCGGCTTCGGCACCTCGGGCAACCCGTCCGAGTTGATCGACGGCCTGATCGCCCATGGCGCGCGCGAGCTCACGGTGGTGAACAACAATGCCGGCAATGGCGACACCGGCCTGGCCGCGCTGCTCAAGAGCGGCCAGGTGCGCAAGATCATCTGCAGCTTCCCGCGCCAGGCCGACAGCTGGGTGTTCGACGAGCTGTACCGCAGCGGCAAGATCGAGCTCGAGCTCGTGCCCCAGGGCAACCTGGCCGAGCGCATGCGCGCCGCCGGCGCCGGCATAGGCGCCTTCTTCTGCCCCACGGCCTACGGCACCGAGCTCGCCAAGGGCAAGGAAACGCGCGAGATCAACGGCCGGCACTACGTGCTGGAGTACCCCATCCACGGGGACGTGGCGCTGGTCAAGGCCGAGAAGGGCGACCGCTGGGGCAACCTGACCTACCGCATGTCGGCGCGCAACTTCGGCCCCGTGTGCGCCATGGCCGCCAAGCACACCGTGGCCACCGTGCACGAGCTGGTGGAGCTGGGCGAGCTGGACCCCGAGGCCGTCGTCACCCCCGGCATCTTCGTGAGCCAGGTGGTGCAGGTGCCGCGCGTCGCCACCCGCGCCGGCGGCATCAGGCAATAAAGCGCAGGAGATACAAGCGTGAGCAACTATCAAAAACGAAGCAAAACGGAACTCGCCGCGCGCGTGGCGCAGGACATTTTCGACGGCGCCTACGTGAACCTGGGCATAGGCCAGCCCACCCTGGTGGCGAACCACCTGCCGGCTGGCCGCGAGGTGGTGCTGCACTCGGAGAACGGCATCCTGGGCATGGGCCCGGCGCCCGCCCCGGGCCAGGAGGACTACGACCTGACCAACGCCGGCAAGCAGCCCGTGACCCTGCTGCCCGGCGGCAGCTTCTTCCACCATGCCGACAGCTTCGCCATGATGCGCGGCGGCCACCTGGACATCTGCGTGCTCGGTGCCTTCCAGGTGAGCAGCACGGGTGACCTGGCCAACTGGAGCACCGGCGAGAGCGGCGCCATTCCCGCCGTGGGCGGCGCCATGGACCTGGCCGTGGGAGCCAAGCAGACCTGGGTGATGATGGACCTGCTGACCAAGACCGGCGAATGCAAGGTGGTCAAGGAATGCAGCTACCCCCTCACGGGCCTGGCCTGCGTCAAGCGCATCTACACCGACCTGTGCACGCTGCAGTGCACGCCCGAGGGCCTGGTGCTCATCGACACCGTGCCGGGCCTCACGCATGCGGAGCTCGAACGCATCGTCGGCCTGCCCATTCGGCAATAAATGCAAAAACGGGCCGTAGCGGCCGTCCAGCAAGCGCTGGAAGCTCACTTTTTTGAAGCATCACCCCTGGAGACACCATGACCCAAGCCTTTATCTGCGACGCCATCCGCACCCCCTTCGGCCGCTACGGCGGTGCCTTGAGCGGCGTGCGCACCGACGACCTGGGCGCCGTGCCCATCAAGGCGCTGATGGAGCGCAACCCCGGCGTGGACTGGAAGGCCGTGGACGACGTGCTCTACGGCTGCGCCAACCAGGCCGGCGAGGACAACCGCAACGTGGCGCGCATGGCGGCCCTGCTGGCGGGGCTGCCCATCGCCGTGCCCGGCGCCACCATCAACCGCCTGTGCGGCTCGGGCCTGGACGCCGTGGGCACGGCCGCGCGCGCCATCCGGGCCGGCGAGGCCCGCCTGATGATCGCCGGCGGCGTGGAGAGCATGAGCCGCGCCCCCTTCGTCATGCCCAAGGCGGAATCCGCCTTCAGCCGCAGCAACGCGGTGTACGACACCACCATCGGCTGGCGCTTCGTCAACAGGCTGATGAAGCAGCACTACGGCGTGGACTCCATGCCCGAGACCGCCGAGAACGTGGCCGACGACTTCCAGATCGAGCGCGAAGCGCAGGACCGCATGGCCCTGGCCAGCCAGCAGAAGGCCGCCGCCGCGATTGCCGCCGGCCATCTGGCCAAGGAGATCGTGCCCGTCCACATCCCCCAGAAGAAGGGCGAGCCGGTCATCGTGGGCCAGGACGAGCACCCGCGCGCCACCACGCTGGAGGCGCTGGCCAAGCTCAAGGGCGTGGTGCGCCCTGATGGCACTGTCACCGCGGGCAACGCCAGCGGCGTGAACGACGGCGCCTGCGCGCTGCTGCTGGCCAATGAAGAGGCCGCCAGGCAATACGGCCTGGTGCCCCGCGCCCGCGTGGTGGGCATGGCCGTGGCGGGCGTGGCCCCGCGCATCATGGGCTTCGGCCCGGCGCCTGCGGTGCGCAAGGTGCTGCAGCTCACCGGCCTCACGCTCGACCAGATGGACGTGATCGAGCTCAACGAGGCCTTTGCCGCCCAGGGCCTGGCCGTGCTGCGCGATCTTGGCATTGCCGACGACGACAAGCGCGTCAACCAGTGGGGCGGCGCCATCGCTCTGGGCCACCCGCTGGGCGCATCGGGCGCGCGCCTGGCCACCACGGCCGTGAGCCAGCTGCACGAGCTGGGCGGGCGCTACGCGCTGTGCACCATGTGCATCGGCGTGGGCCAGGGCATCGCCGTGGTGCTGGAGCGCGTGTGATTTTCACGGCGCCGCAGTGGCGCCATTGCATCGATGGAAAGGAAGATTTGATGAACACCAAGCCGCATCTGCCGCGCAAGCTGGCCCGCCGCACCCTGCTGGCCGGCATGGCCGTGGCCGCCGCCGGCGCGCTGCCCCTGGGCGCCGCCGCGCAGAACTACCCCGCCAAGCCCGTGACCATCATCGTGCCGTTCTCGGCCGGCGGCACCACGGACATCCTGGCGCGCATCGTGGGCCAGGGCCTGCAGACCGAGCTGGGCCAGCCCTTCGTGGTGGACAACCGCGCCGGCGCGGGCGGCAACATCGGTGCCTCGCTGGCTGCCAAGGCGCCCGCCGACGGCTACACGCTGTTCATGGGCACGGTGGGCACGCACGCCATCAACCAGGCCCTGTACAAGAAGCTGCCGTTCGACCCGGTGAAGGACTTCGCGCCGATCTCGCGCGTGGCCACGGTGCCCAACCTGCTGGTGGCGCACCCGAGCCAGCCGTACAAGACCGTCAAGGAGCTGATCGCTTACGCCAAGGCCAACCCCGGCAAGGTGACCTTCGGCTCGCCGGGCAGCGGCGCGTCGCCCCACGTGTCGGGCGAGCTGTTCCGCACCATGACCGGCACCGACCTGCTGCACGTGCCCTACAAGGGCAGCGCGCCGGCCATGACCGACCTGCTGGGCGGCCAGATCTCCATCATGTTCGACAACATGCCCTCGGCCATCCAGCACGTGCGCTCGGGCAAGCTGCGCCCCATCGCCGTGACCACGGCCAAGCGCTCGCCCGAACTGCCCGACGTGCCCACCATCGCCGAGGCCGGCGTGCCCGGCTACGAGGCCATGTCCTGGTTCGGCATGTTCGCTCCGGCCGCCACGCCCAAGCCCGTGCTGGACAAGCTCAACGCCGCCCTGGTCAAGGTGCTGAACCAGCCCGACGTGAAGAAGAAAATCGCCGAGCAGGGCGGCGACGTGGTGGCCGAGACGCCCGCGCAGTTCGCCGCCTTCATCAAGGCCGAGAGCGCCAAGTGGGGCAAGGTGGTGAAGGAGTCGGGCGCAACGGTCGATTGATCGATTGCTGCTGATATAGGAGCTTGCGGCGCCCGTCCAATGGGCGCTGCAGGCTCTTTTTTTATGAATCCTTGGCCGGTTGCGGCGCGTCCGGCACCAGGCCGCTGCCGGCCTCGGCGGCGGCCATGCGCTCCTGCCGCTCCTTGGCCATCTGCTCCACGAGTTGCTGGCGCCCCTGCTTGGCCACGGCGATCATGGCCTCGCGGTCGTTGTGGTGCTCGTACATGCGCTCGGACAGCGCGATGTTGTGGGTGCGGAAGCGCTCGGCCAGCCGGTCGGCCTCCTGGGGCGGCAGGCCCGTGAGCTCCAGCACCGTGCGCGCCGTGCGCAGGCTGGACTCGAACAGCTCGCGCTCCACATGCTCCACGCCCAGGTCGCGCAGGCTGTGCCAGTGCGTCACGTCGCGCGCGCGGGCCACCACCTGCAGGTGCGGGAAATGCTTCTTCGCCAGCTGCACGATCTTCAGCGACTGGTCGGGCGCGTCCACCGCCACCACCAGGATGCGGGCCTGCTCGGCGCCGGCCATGCGCAGCAGGTTCACGCGCGTGGCGTCGCCGTAGAACACGCGGTAGCCGAAGGTGTGGGCCACCTCCAGCATCTCCACGCTGTGGTCCAGCACCGTGGCGGGAACGCCCTGGGCGAGCATCAGGCGCGCCACGATCTGCCCGTAGCGCCCGAAGCCGGCGATGATCACCGGCGCGCTCTGCGGCTCGGAGATCTCCGGCACCTGCGGCGCGCTCCTGAGCGTGGCGAAGCGCTTGAGCAGCACGCGGTCGAGCAGCACCAGCAGCAGCGGGCTGATGAGCATGGACAGCGCCACCGCGCCGATCAGCAGCGAGGCCGTCTCGGCGGCAATGGCGCCGAACGTGGCGCCGGCCTGGAACACCACGAAGGCGAATTCGCCGCCCTGCGCCAGCAGCAGCGTGAACACGGGCCGCTCCTGGTAGGGCATGGCGGTCACGCGCGCCAGCAGCCAGATCACCGCGGTCTTGATGGCCAGAAAGCCCAGCAGCAGGCCGAGCATGGCGAGGGGCTGGCGCAGGATCACGCCGAAGTCGATGCTCATGCCCACGGCGATGAAGAACAGGCCCAGCAGCAGGCCCTTGAAGGGCTCGATGTCGGTCTCCAGCTCGCGCCGGTATTCGCTGTCGGCCAGCAGCACGCCGGCCAGGAAGGCGCCCAGCGCCATGGACAGGCCCACCGACAGCATCAGCATGGCGATGCCCACCACCAGGAACAGCGACGTGGCGGTGAAGATCTCGGGCGTCTTGCTCCTGGCGATCCAGCGCAGCAGCGGCCGCAGTACCCAGCGCCCGCCGAGCACGATGGCGCCCACCACGGCCACGATCTTGAGGGCCTCGGCCAGCAGATCCTGCGGCCCGTGCGGATGGGCCGCATCGGCCGCGCGCGCCGCCACGCCCAAGAGCGGCAGCAGCGCCAGGATGGGGATGGCCGCCACGTCCTGGAACAGCAGGATGGAGAACGCCTTCTGCCCGCTGTCGGTGCGCATGAGGTTGCGCTCGTTGATGACCTGCAGCGCGATCGCCGTGGACGACAGCGCCAGCCCCAGCGCCCCCACCAGCCCCACGCGCCAGGGCAGGCCGAAGGCCCAGGCCGCGGCCCACAGCAGCGCGGCGCAGCCCAGCACCTGCGCCGTGCCCAGCCCGAAGATGGGGCGGCGCATGCTCCACAGGCGGGCCGGCTGCAGCTCCAGCCCCACGAGGAACAGCATCAGCACCACGCCGAACTCGGCGAAGTGCAGGATGTCCTGCACGTTGCTGACGAGCGAGAGACCCCAGGGCCCGATGGCGATGCCCGCGGCCAGGTAGCCGATGATGGCGCCCAGGCCCAGCGCGCGGGCGATGGGCACGGCGATCACGGCCGCGGCAAGATAAGTGAATCCGTAGGTGAGCCAGACGGG
This sequence comes from Alicycliphilus sp. T452, assembly GCF_054512775.1. Taxonomy (NCBI): domain Bacteria; kingdom Pseudomonadati; phylum Pseudomonadota; class Betaproteobacteria; order Burkholderiales; family Comamonadaceae; genus Alicycliphilus; species Alicycliphilus sp. T452. The sequence goes on along the minus strand of NZ_JBTNEH010000002.1, from coordinate 126,625 downwards.
GGCGTGGGCCATGGTGGGGAGGGGTGCGGGGCGGGAAGCGGTCCGAAATTGTGACACCCCGTGTCCAATGCCGCCGATAGAATCGGCCGTTTCCTTTCTTCTCACGCGGCGCGACATGGACTGGCATACCTGGATGGCTTTTTTTGCGGCATCGTGGGTGATCGCCATCTCGCCGGGCTCGGGCGCCGTGCTGTCCATGAGCCACGGCCTGTCCTACGGCGTGCGCAAGACGGGCGCCACCATCCTGGGGCTGGAGCTGGGCCTGCTGTTCATCCTCGTCGTGGCGGGCGCGGGCGTGGGCTCGCTGCTCATCGCGTCCGAGCTCGCCTTCGGCATCGTCAAGGTGCTGGGCGCGTGCTACCTCATCTACCTGGGCTGGTGCCAGTGGCGCGCGGGCTCCGCCGGCACGCTGGGCGGCGACCTCGTGGCCGCGCCCGCGAGCTGGCGCCGGCGCGTGCTGGCCGGGGCGCTGACCAATGCCACCAACCCCAAGGGCATCCTGTTCATGGTGGCCGTGCTGCCGCAGTTCATGAGCGATGCGCGCCCGCTGTGGAGCCAACTGCTGATCATGGCCGCGACCCTGGTCTCGGTGGACCTGATCGTCATGAACGGCTACGCCGCCAGCGCCAGCGCGCTGCGCCGCGTGATGCAGAACGCCGGCGCCATGCGCGCGCAGAACCGCGTGTTCGGCGGCCTGCTGATGCTGGTGGGCACGGGACTGTTCTTCGTTAAGCGTGGCACGCAGCACGCATGATGCAATCAAGTTGATAGCTGCCAGCGCTTGATGGATGGGCGCTGGAGCCTGTTTTTATTAAATTACCAGAGAGGGTCGCATGCCGGTCATCGCTGTTGCCAGTCCCAAGGGTGGCGTGGGCAAGTCCACGCTGGCCACCAACATCGCGGGCTACTTCGCCAGCCGCGGCCACCAGGTCGTGCTGGGCGACGCGGACCGCCAGCACTCCGCGCGCCTGTGGCTGCAGCAGCGCCCCCAGGCGGCGCGGCCCATAGGCGTCTGGGAGGTGGACGCCGACTGGATCAGCGCCCCGCCGAAACAGGCCACGCACGCCGTGCTCGACACCCCCGCGGGCCTGGGCGGCTGGCGCCTGAAGGACGCGCTGAATCTGGCCGACCGCATCATCGTGCCGCTGCAGCCCAGCCTGTTCGACATCTTCGCCACGGGCCAGTACCTGGATGAGCTGGCCGCGCAGCGCAAGGGCGGCCTGGAGCGGGTGGCCATCGTCGGCATGCGCGTGGACCCGCGCACCATCGTCGCCCAGAAGCTGCGCAACTTCGTGGATGGCCTGGGCCTGCCCGTGCTCGGCTACCTGCGCAACACGCAGAACTACATCCAGCTGGCGGCGCAGGGCCAGTCGGTGTTCGACGTGACCGCCTCGCGCGTGGCGCGCGACCTGGAGCAGTGGCAGGGCATCTGCGCCTGGCTCGACGAGGCTTGACCCCATAACACGGCCGCCATGAAAAGGCCGCTCGCCCCCTGCAAGGGGCGAGCGGCCTGGCGCGCCCGTGGGGGCGGATCAGTTGAAGTTGCTCGCGTGGGAGTGGACGCTGGCCTGCGCGGCCTCGATCGCCTCCTTGCGCACCTCGGCGCGCGTCCGCGCGCTCGCCGTGCCGGCGGCCATGTCGTCCCACTCGCCGGAGCGGGGCATGGTGCCGTTGGCGCGTGCGGCCACCAGGTCGGCGATCACGGCCTCGCGGGTGAGCGTGCTCGGTTGCGACTGCATGGCGTTGCCGGGGTAGCTGCCCTCGCCGTACTGGATGGGGGCGTCGGCATGCGCGGTGGCGATGGCGCCCAGGGCCAGCGCAGCGGCGATCAGGGTCTTGTTCATGGTGTATTCCTTTCTTTGCAGGGTTGTCCTTTCCCGGTGCTCAGGCTGCTGCCTGTCTTCCTGGGACGGTGGGCGGTTGCCGATGGAAATGAATGCAATGCCGTCCATGGAGTGCACTTTATCGAGGGATAACCCTTGGAAAAAGCCGTTTTTCTGCAATGATTGGGTGCAGAAATTGAAATAATCATGGCCATTGCAGGCGGAGGTGACCGGACATGGACAGGCTGATGACGATGCGTGTGTTCCAGGTCGTTGCCGACGAGGGCGGCTTTGCGGCCGCGGCGCGCGCGCTGGACATGGCGCCCGCCACGGTGACGCGTTTCGTCGCCGACCTGGAGCGCGACGTGGGTGCGCGCCTGCTGCAGCGCACCACGCGCCGGGTGTCGCTGACCGAGGTGGGGGCGGCCTACCTGGCCCGCGTGCGCATGATCCTGGCCGAGGTGGGCGAGGCACGCGCCATGGCGCAGGAATACACCGGGGGCATGAGCGGCGTGCTGCGGGTGTGTGCCAGCCCGGTGCTGGCCGCCCATGTCCTGGCGCCGCTGGTGGCGCAGTTCCGGACGCGGCATCCGGCCGTGCTGCTGGACATCCATGTGCAGATAGGCGCCGACCTGCCGATCGCCGACCATGACATCACCCTGCTCGGCGCGCCTTCGGACTATGACGCGGACCTGATCGCGCGGCCCTTCGCATCCACGGTGAGCGTGCTGTGCGCCTCGCCGGCCTACCTGGACCGCCGCGGCGCGCCGCGCACGCCGCAGGAACTGTCGGAGCATGACTGCCTGCTGGCGGACCACATGGCCGACATGCGCCACGGCGTGGTGCGGCTCAGCCACCCGGCGCATGGGGGGCGCTTGACCGAGGTGGCGGTGCGTCCGGTGTGCGTGGTCAACCATTCGGACACGCTCATGGGGATCGCGCTCGGCGGCGCCGGCATCGCCGCCCTGTCCGTGGACCTGGTGGCGGAGCATCTGCAGAGCGGCCGGCTGGCGCGCGTGCTCGCGCCCTGGAGCTGCGGCCGCTACACGCTCTACGCCGCGCTGCCCAGCCGCAAGTTCATGCCGGCGCGCACCCGGGCCTTCCTGGATTTCCTGTCCGAGCGCACGCGCACGCGCATCCGTGAGGCGCTGGGCGGGGAGCTTCCGGACGAAGGGGTTCAGGACTGAGCCGCGGGCCCCAGAAAACTGTTCTGCCGCCAGGCCTCGAACACCGTCACGGCCACGGCGTTCGACAGGTTCAGGCTGCGCTGCCCGGGCAGCATGGGCAGGCGCAGGCGCTGCGCGGGTGGGAAGGTCTCGCGCAGCTCGGGCGGCAGGCCGCGCGATTCGGCGCCGAACACCATCCAGTCGCCGGGCAGGAAGCCCGCGTCGTAGACCGAGCGCGTGCCGTGCGTGGTCAGCGCGAACATGCGCGAGGGGTCGGGCCGCATGTCGCGCAGCAGCGCCGTCCAGCCGCTGTGGCGGCGCACCTCGGCGTACTCGTGGTAATCCAGGCCCGCGCGCCGCATGAGCCGGTCCTCCATGGAAAAGCCCAGCGGCTCCACCAGGTGCAGCATGCAGCCGGTGTTGGCGGCCAGGCGAATCACGTTGCCGGTGTTGGGCGGGATCTCGGGCTCGACGAGGACGATGTGGAACATGGGCGCCATTGTCAACCGGGATGAGGCGCGCCTGCGCCGCGGTCACGGCGTGCGCGCCAGAACGATGGCCGTGATGTGGCGCACGCCCGCCTCGCGCAGGGGTGCGGCGGCCGCGTGCAGCGTGGCGCCCGTGGTCATCACGTCGTCCACCAGCAGCACGCGCCGGCCCGATGCCCGCGCCGCCAGCAGCGGGTCGAGCATGAACGCGCCGCGCAGGTTGCGCAGGCGCTGCGCGCGCGTGAGGTGGCTTTGCGCTTCGGCGTCGCGCGTGCGCAGCAGCAGATGCGGGTGCACGTGCGGGCTGCCCAGCCGGCGCGCCAGCAGCAGCGCCTGGTTGTAGCCGCGCTGGCGCAGCCGCTCGCGCGACAGCGGCACGGGTAGCACCAGATCGGCCTGCGCGATGGCGGCCTGCGCGCCCGGGGCCTGCTGCATGAGCTCGGCCAGCGCGGAGGCCCAGCCCGGGTCGGCCTGGAACTTGAACTGCGCCAGGAGATGGGCCCACGGGAAGCCGTAGCTCACGGCCGCCAGGCAGGCATCGAGCGGCGGCGGGTGGCGCAGGCATTCACCGCATTGCGCCACGCCGCCGGGAACCACGGCCGCGCAGGTGCCGCAGCGCGCGCCCGGCCGGGCGAATTGCGCGCGGCAGGCATCGCACAGGCGGCGCGCGGGCCATGCGTGGCAGACGGCGCACTGGCTGGGCAGCCCGGCTGCCAGGCCCGCCAGGGCATGCAGTCCGCGGCGCCAGTGCTGCGATATCCCTGCGGGGCGCGTGTCGGCCATGGGCTCAATATACTCGCGGCCATTTGCGGCCCCCGCCATGTCCGAACCTCTTCCGCCCACCATCGACCCGGTCGCCGCCGCGCGCTGGCATGCCTTGGTGCCCGATGAATCTCCCTGGCTGCACGAGGAGGTCGCACGGCGCATGCAGGAGCGGCTGCAGTGGATCGTCAAGGCGCCAGCGGCATGGTGCGACTGGGACCCGCTGCGCGGCGGCATGCAGGGCCATGCCCTGGTGGGCGAGCGCTTCGCGCAGGCTGTCAGCCAGATCGCGGAGACCTCTTCGCCCCGGGGGGAGGCGATGCTTCGCACGCGCCTTGCCAGGCCCTGGTGGAGCCCGGCGCGCTGGTCGGCGGCAGCCCCGCGCTTCGGCCTGCCGCAGGACGGCAGCCAGCAGATGCTCTGGTCCAACATGGCCCTGCACATGGCGGCCGAGCCGCAGGCGCTGATGGCCCGATGGCACCGCGCGCTGGCGGTGGACGGCTACCTGATGTTCTCCTGCCTGGGGCCGGACACGCTGCGCGAGCTGCATGCCCTGTATGCCGAACTGGGCTGGCCCGCGCCCGGCCACGCGCTGACCGACATGCACGACTGGGGCGACATGCTGGTGCACGCCGGCTTTGCCGAGCCCATCATGGACATGGAGCGCATCACGCTCACGTTCGCCACCCCGCAGCGCCTGCTGCAGGAACTGCGCGGCCTGGGGCGCAACCTCCATCCCCGGCGCTTCGCGGCGTTGCGTGGACGCAACTGGCGCGCGCGGCTGGAACAGGCGCTGGCGCAGCGCCTGGCGGACCCGCGCCATGGCGGGCAACTGGCGCTGACCTTCGAGATCATCTATGGGCACGCCTTCAAGCCCGCGCCGCGCGTGCGTGTGGAGGGCAGCAGCGCGGTGTCCCTGCAGGACATGCGCTCCATGCTGAAGTCGGGGCGCACACCCGCGCGTTGAGCGCGTGGCGGCGCTATCTGCGTCGTCAATGATCTTTATCAATGCAGGCTACAATCGTTTGCGATTGCAGATTCGGAACTCTCTTGGCGCATCGAAGCCTGGCTGCCGTCAGGTCTTCACTGTCGCATCTTCTGGAGTTCTGAGGGCGCCACGGCGTCGTCAGGCCTCCTTTCTGCGTCATTTGTCGGCGGTTTTTTCTCGGGACTAACGCGTATTGCAGCCAGGTTCCGGGCTGGGCATGCTGAATGCGGTCAAGAGAGTCCGTGCGGGGTGTGCCCCGCTTGCGATCGTGGAGACAACGGGCCGCGAGGAGAGCGGTCCGGACTGATTGGGAAAGCGGCGGTCACGCGCTGTCCGGCCCTCGCCGGCATGGGTGTGGATGCATGCGGCTTTGCGCATTGCCTGTCGCCAGGCGGATGTGGCAAGGGATTGGTCAACTGGAGCTGAGAGACAAGAGAGAACCATGACAAGTATTTCCAACAAGCTGGCCTCCCTGTTGCTGGTGCCGCTCGCATCGCTGAGCACCGCGGCCCATGCGGTGCAGGACCTGCCCGGCGGCCCCGCGGTGCGGCAACTCAACCTGCATCCGCCCGTCACCAAGATCGCCGAGGCGCAGCACGACCTGCACTGGATGCTCCTGATCATCTGCACGGTCATCTTCATCGGCGTGTTCGGTGCCATGTTCTATTCCATCTGGCACCACCGCAAGTCGCGCGGTGCCAAGGCGGCCCATTTCCATGAATCGACGGCCATCGAAGTCGCCTGGACGGTGATTCCGTTCCTGATCGTGATCGCCATGGCCGCGCCGGCCACCAAGGTGATCGTGGCGCAAAAGGACACGACCAACTCCGACCTCACCATCAAGGTCACCGGCTACCAGTGGAAGTGGGGGTACGACTACCTCAACGGCGAGGGGCAGGGCATCGGCTTCCTGTCCACGCTGGACTCCTCGCAGCGCGCGCTCTCCAGCGCCGGCACGCCCGAGGGCGACAACTACCTGCTGAAGGTGGACAACCCCCTGGTGGTGCCCGTCAACAAGAAGGTGCGCATCATCACCACGGCCAACGACGTGGTCCACTCGTGGATGGTGCCGTCCTTCGGGGTCAAGCAGGACGCCATCCCGGGCTTCGTGCGCGACACCTGGTTCCGCGCCGAGAAGCCGGGCGACTATTACGGGCAGTGCGTGGAACTGTGCGGCAAGGAGCATGCCTACATGCCCATCCACGTGAAGGTGCTGCCGCAGGCGGAATACACGGCCTGGGTCGATGCCGAGCAGAAGAAGGCGGCGGCCAGGCTCGATGACCCGAACAAGGTCTGGGCGCTGCCCGACCTCGAGGCCCGCGGCGCCAAGGTCTACGCCGCCAACTGCGCGGCCTGCCACCAGGCCAACGGCAAGGGTGCGGGGCCTATCAAGCCGCTCGATGGCTCGGCCGTCGTCAAGGACGCCGACCACGCGCGGCAGATCCAGGTGGTCCTCAAGGGCGCGGCCAGTGGCGCCATGCCCGCCTGGGCGGCCCTGAGCGACACCGACCTGGCGGCCGTGGTCACCTATACCAAGAACGCCTGGTCCAACAAGAGCGGCCAGATCGTGCAGCCAGCAGAGATCGTTGCCCAGCGCGGCAAGTGAAAACCCAGGCCCGAAGCAACGTATTGAGGATTCGACCATGAGCGCAGTTCTGGACAACCATGGGCACGCGGCAGGCCATGCCGCCGGTCACGCGGACCACCACCACCATCCCACCGGCTGGCGGCGCTGGCTGTTCGCCACCAACCACAAGGACATCGGCACGCTGTACCTGCTGTTCTCCTTCACCATGCTGATGGTGGGCGGCCTGCTGGCGATGCTGATCCGCGCCGAGCTGTTCCAGCCCGGTCTGCAGATCGTGAACCCCGAGATGTTCAACCAGTTCACCACCATGCACGGGCTGATCATGGTGTTCGGCGCCATCATGCCGGCCTTCGTGGGCTTCGCGAACTGGATGATCCCGCTGCAGATCGGCGCCTCCGACATGGCGTTCGCGCGCATGAACAACTTCAGCTTCTGGCTGCTGGTGCCCGCGGGCATCATGCTGTCGGCCTCGTTCTTCATGCCGGGCGGGGCGCCCGCGGGCGGCTGGACGCTCTATGCGCCGCTGTCGGCGCAGATGCCCATGTCGCTGGACGCGGCCATCTTCGCGCTGCACATCATGGGCGCCTCGTCCATCATGGGCGCGATCAACATCATCGTCACCATCCTGAACATGCGCGCGCCCGGCATGACGCTGATGAAGATGCCGATCTTCTGCTGGAGCTGGCTGATCACCGCCTACCTCCTGATCGCCGTGATGCCGGTGTTCGCCGGCGCCATCACGATGACGCTCACCGACCGCCATTTCGGCACCAGCTTCTTCAACCCCGCCGGCGGCGGCGACCCGGTGATGTACCAGCACATCTTCTGGTTCTTCGGCCACCCCGAGGTCTACATCATGATCCTGCCGGCCTTCGGCATGATCAGCCAGATCGTGCCGACCTTCGCGCGCAAGCGGCTGTTCGGCTACACGTCCATGGTCTATGCGATCGCGGCGATCGCCACGCTGTCGATGATCGTCTGGGCGCACCACATGTTCACCACCGGCATGCCGGTCACGGGCCAGCTGTTCTTCATGTACGGCACCATGCTGATCGCCATTCCGACCGGGGTGAAAGTGTTCAACTGGACGGCCACCATGTGGCGCGGCTCCATGACCTTCGAGACCCCGATGCTGTGGGCCGTGGGCTTCATCTTCGTGTTCACCATCGGCGGCTTCACCGGCGTGATACCGGCCGTGGTGCCCATCGACACCCAGATCCAGGACACCTACTACATCATCGCCCACTTCCACTACGTGCTGGTGGCCGGCTCCCTGTTCGCCATCTACGGCGCTTACTACTACTGGTCGCCCAAATGGAGCGGCGTGATGTACAGCGAGACGCGCGGCAGGATCCACTTCTGGTGGTCCATGGTCTCCTTCAACGTCGCGTTCTTCCCCATGCACTTCCTGGGGCTCGCCGGCATGCCGCGCCGCTACGCCGACTATCCGATGCAGTTCGCCGACTTCAACATGATCGCCTCGATCGGCGCCTTCTTCTTCGGCGCGGCGCAGCTGTACTTCTTCTTCGCCGTGGTGCTGCCCATGCTGCGCGGCAAGGGCGAGAAGGCCCCGCAGCGTCCCTGGGAAGCGGCCGAGGGGCTGGAGTGGGAGGTTCCGTCGCCGGCGCCGTTCCATACCTTCGAAAACCCGCCGAAGCTGGACGCGACGGCAACCCGGGTCGTCGGGTGAATGGCCGGGGCCGTGGCATGACGACGCAGGAACAACGCAGACGCAACCTCCGGCTGGGCCTGGTCCTGGCGGCCGTGGTGGTGGGGCTGTATGCGGGCTTCGTCGTGTTCCGCCATTCGCTGCTGGGCGGCTGAAGGCCGGGTGGTGTCATGGGACTGCGTCGCGAAAACATCAGGATGCTCGGCAAGCTGGCCGTCGTGGCCAGCGGCATGTTCGCCTTCGGCTATCTCCTGATCCCGGCCTACAGGGCGATCTGCGAGGCCACCGGCATCAACATCCTGTCCCTGAACGAACGCCAGGTGCCGGGCAACGGGGTGGCGGGCGCCGAGGCGCGTGCGCTGGCGAAGAACACCCAGGTGGACACCAGCCGGCTCATCACCGTCGAGTTCGACGCCAATGCCCGCGGCCCCTGGCAGTTCAGGCCCGCGCAGCGGACCATGCAGGTGCATCCGGGCGAGATGGCGACCGTCCTGTACGAATTCCAGAATGTGCAGGACCGCCGCATGTCTGCGCAGGCCATCCCGAGCTACGCGCCGCGCCAGGCGGCGCCGCATTTCAACAAGCTCGAATGCTTCTGCTTCAGCCAGTACACGCTGGAGCCGGGCGAGAAGAAGGAGTGGCCCGTGGTGTTCGTGATCGACCCGCGCCTGCCCAAGGACGTCACGACGATCACGCTGTCCTACACCTTCTTCGAGGTGGGCGGCAAGATTCCGCAGGCGCCGCAATCGACGGCGGGCGCGGTGCAGGCGCCGGCCAGGGAGGCCGGTTCGTGATGGCGGGCGGCAGCAAGCCGGCGCAGGAGGGCAACGGGTCGCTCTGGCGCGCCGTGCGGGCCGTGGCCTGGGCCATGATCGGCCTGCGCAATGGCGACGAATACCGCAAGGACCAGACGCTGCTGCGGCCGCTGCAGGTCGTGGGCATCGCGCTGGTGGCGCTTTTCCTGCTGGTGCTGCTGCTGATGGGGCTGGTGCACTGGGTGGCCTGACGGCCCGTGGCCAATGCAAGACGACGAATCGAATGAATAAACAGGAGACCGAGGAGCTGACATGAGCACAACGACCCAAGGCACGACGCTGCCGTACTACTACGTCCCCGCGCCGTCCAGCCACCCCGTGCTGGCGGCGGCCGGGCTGTTTTTCGTCATCCTCGGCGCGGCCCTGTGGATCAATGGCTACGCATGGGGCAAGTATTCGCTGGGGCTGGGCCTGGTGTGGTGGCTGTTCGTGCTCTACCAGTGGTTCCGCGAGGCGGCGCATGAGAGCGAGGGCGGGCTCTATGGCCGCAAGATCGACATCTCCTTCCGCTGGAGCATGAGCTGGTTCATCTTCTCCGAGGTGATGTTCTTCGGCGCGTTCTTCACCGCCCTGTGGTGGGCGCGCGCGCATTCCGTGCCGGCCCTGGGCAGCCTGGACAACGCCCTGCTGTGGCCCGACTTCAAGGCCGTCTGGCCCAGCCTGGCGGCCGGCGCCACGGCCTCGCCGGGCAACATCGTCGAGCCGTTCCGCACCGTGGGGCCGTTCTGGCTGCCCACCATCAATACGGCCCTGCTGCTGAGCTCGGGCGTGACCCTGACCATTGCCCACCATGCCATGCGCGAGGACCAGCGCGGCAAGGCCATCGGCTTCATGTGGATCACCGTGCTGCTGGGCATCACCTTCCTGTGCGTGCAGGGCTACGAGTACTTCCACCTCTACACCGACCTGAACCTCACGCTCCACTCCGGCGTGTTCGGCTCCACCTTCTTCATGCTCACCGGGTTCCACGGCTTCCACGTGTTCGTGGGCATGCTGATGCTGCTTTTCATCACGCTGCGCCTGCACAGCGGCCACTTCACGGCCGAGCGGCATTTCGGCTTCGAGGGGGCGGCCTGGTACTGGCACTTCGTGGACGTGGTCTGGCTGGGCCTGTACGTCCTGGTGTACTGGATGTGACGCCACGCCACCTGCGCCGTGGCCGGTGCCACGCGCGCAGCGCATGAAAAAAGCGCCGCGAGGCGCTTTTTTCATCGCCGGGCCGTCCCAAGATGAAAAGCGGCCCCCTTGGGGGGCAGCGACCCGCACAGCGGTGGAGCGTGGGGGCCGTTTTTCATGGGTGGGGGAGAATCCTCACTGCCCGCCGGCGGGCAGGCCCGTGGGCTGGATGTAGCCCAGCTTCCAGGCCAGCAGCAGGCACAGGAACAGCACGATCGACAGCCCCACGCGCAGCGCCAGGGCGCGCACCATGCGCTGGCCGCGCTCCTTGTCGTTGCCGCTGCCGCGCATCATGAAAAATAGCGCCGAGCCCAGGCTTGCGATGATGGCGAGAAACGCCAAGGCCACGAGAATCTTCATGGAGTCCATTATCCGGTGAACCACCCCGCACGACGTTCCTTCGGGTTGCGCTTCTGGCTGGTCACGCTGGCCGCCCTGGCCACCATCGCGGCCACGGGCTCGCTCGGGCGCTGGCAGCTGTCGCGCGCTGCGCAGATGCGCGCGATGCAGGCGGCGATCGACGAACGCCAGGCGATGGCCCCGCTGCAGGAGGCCGGGTTGCTGCAGTCCCAGGAGCGCGGCGGCGCGCAGGTGCTGCACCGCAGTGTGCGGCTGCGCGGGCAGTGGCTGCCCGAGGCCACGGTGTTCCTGGACAACCGCCAGATGCAGGGGCGCCCGGGTTTCTTCGTGCTCACGCCGCTGCGCCTGCACGCCAGCCAGCGCGCCGTGCTGGTGCAGCGAGGCTGGGCGGCGCGCGATTTCCATGAGCGCACGCGCCTGCCGGACATCGCCACGCCGGCCGGCGAGGTGCTGGTCGAGGGGCGCCTGGCAGGCCCGCCCGCTCGGCTGTACGAGTTCCAGCCGTCCGGCGAAGGCCAGGGGTCTTCGCGCATCCGGCAGAATCTGGACTTGGCCGCCTATGGGGCCGAGACCGGGCTGGACCTGCTGCCCCTGACCGTGATGCAGACCGGCGCCGCCGGCGACGGGCTGCGGCGCGACTGGGCGCCCGTCGACAGCGGTGTCGGCAAGCATTACGGCTATGCATTCCAATGGTTCGGGCTTTGCGGCCTGGTTGTAATCCTTTATGTCTGGTTCCAATTTGTCCGACGCTTATTCCCCCCGAACCGCCGGCCTCGGGCCTGAGCAGGGCGCCGAGCAGCCGCTCGGCCTCACGGTGCACAGCCTGCCGCACGCCGGCGACGCCATGGCCGCGATGCAGCGCACGCGCGGCAAGGGGCGCTGGCAGATGCTGGCGCTGCTGCTGGTGTGCGCGGCGCCCGTGATCGCCTCGTATTTCACCTACTACGTGATCCGGCCCGACGGCCGGCGCAGCTTCGGCGAGCTCATCGAGCCGCAGCGTCCCATGCCGGCCCAGGCCCAGGTGCTCGCGCTGGACGGTACGCCGCGCCGCCTCGATGCGCTGCGCGGCCAATGGCTGCTGGTGAGCGTGGCGCCCGGTGCCTGCGACACGGACTGCCGCAACAACCTGTACCTGCAGCGCCAGCTGCGCGAGAGCATGGGCCGCGAGAAGGAGCGCGTGGACTGGGTGTGGCTGATCTCCGACGATGCCGCGCCGCCCGCCGACATCGCGCCGGCGCTGGCGCAGGCGCAGGCCACGGTGCTGCGCGCCGACGGCGCCACGCTGCAAGCCTGGCTCGCGCCCGCGGCCGGCCATGCGCTGGCCGAGCACCTGTACGTGGTGGACCCCATGGGCCACTGGATGATGCGTTTCCCCGCGCATCTGGACCGATCGGGCGCGGCCAACGCCAAGCGCGACCTGGAGCGCCTGCTGCGCGCCTCGTCGTCGTGGGATCTTGCGGGCCGTGAACAGGAGGAGCGCCCATGACCAGCACGCAGCAGTCTCTCTACGACCTGGCGCCGCTCATCGAGGTCATGGCGCTGGGCGCGGCGATCGCCCTCGGGCCGCTGGCTTGGGTCTGGTGGCGCGGGCGCGGCGGCACGCCCGTTCGGCGCCTGCAGGCGCTGACCGTGCTGACGCTGTTCCTTACCTTCGACCTGGTCATGTTCGGCGCCTTCACGCGCCTGACGGACTCGGGCCTGGGCTGCCCCGACTGGCCCGGCTGCTACGGCAACGCCAGCCCCGTGGGGGCGGTGGCCGAGATCTCCGCCGCGCAGCAGGCCATGCCCACGGGCCCGGTCACGCACGGCAAGGCCTGGGTGGAGATGATCCACCGCTACCTCGCCACCGGCGTGGGCGTGCTCATCATCGTGCTCACGGTGGGCGCATGGCGCCAGCGCGGACGCACGCCCGCGCTGAGCCCGTGGTGGCCCACGGCCACCCTGGTCTGGGTCTGCCTGCAGGGGGCGTTCGGCGCCCTCACGGTGACCATGAAGCTGTTCCCGGCCATCGTCACGCTGCACCTCATCGGCGGGCTGGTGCTGCTGGTGCTGCTGTGCGTGCAGGCCGTGCGCCAGACGCAGATGACCCAGGGCGCGGCGCCCGTGGCGCTGCAAGGTGGCCTGCGTTGGCTGCTGGGCGGAGCGGCCGTGCTGGTGGCGCTGCAAAGCGTGCTCGGCGGCTGGGTCAGCACCAACTACGCGGTGCTGGCCTGCACCACCTTCCCGCAGTGCCAGGGCAGCTGGTGGCCCGACATGGCTTTCGCCGAGGGCTTCCAGATCTGGCGCGCGCTGGGGGTGCTGCAGGACGGCAGCCACATCAGCTTCGCCGCCCTGACGGCCATCCACTACGTGCACCGGCTCGCGGCCTACGGGGTGCTGCTGGTGCTCGGGCTCCTGGTGTGGCGCTTGGCGCGCGCGGGCCAGCTGCGCGACCAGGCGCGCTGGCTGGCGGGCCTGTCGCTGCTCCAGTTCGTCACGGGCCTGTCCAACGTGGTGCTGGACTGGCCGCTGGTGGCGGCCGTGTTGCACACGGGGGGCGCCGCGGCGTTGATCGTGGTGTTGACCTGGGCGCTGGCGGCCAGCCGCAGCATGGCCGATACCGCGCGGGCACCTTCCATCCCCAGGAGAGTTTCCGCATGAGCGCCGCTCCTGCCCCCGCCCCCGCGCCCGCCATGGCGGCGGCGCATGCGCTGCCGTCGCGCGTGTCCCAGTTCTACGCGCTGACCAAGCCGCGCGTGGTGCAACTGATCGTGTTCTGCGCCTTCATCGGCATGGTGCTGGCCGTGCCCGGCCTGCCCAGCGGCGCGCAGTGGTGGCAGATGGCCGTGGCCAGTGCGGGCATCTGGCTCGTGGCCGGCGCGGCCGCGGCCTTCAACTGCCTGGTGGAGCGGGGCATCGATGCCAGGATGAAGCGCACCGCCTGGCGGCCCACGGCCAGGGGCGAGCTGTCCAATGCGCAGACGCTGCTGTTCTCCGCCCTGCTGTGCGCGGCCGGCTCGGCGCTGCTGTATTTCTGGGTCAATCCCCTGACCATGTGGCTCACCTTCGCCACCTTCGTGGGCTACGCGGTGATCTACACGGTGATCCTCAAGCCGCTCACGCCGCAGAACATCGTGATCGGCGGCGCCTCGGGCGCCATGCCGCCGGTGCTGGGCTGGTCCGCCATGACGGACAGCGTGGGCCCCGAGGCGCTGATCCTGTTCCTGATCATTTTCCTGTGGACGCCGCCGCACTTCTGGGCCCTGGCGCTGTACCGCGTGGAAGACTACCGCAAGTCCGGCCTGCCCATGCTGCCCGTCACGCACGGCAACGAGTACACGCGGCTGCAGGTCTTCCTGTACACCCTGATCCTGTTCGCGGGCTGCCTCATGCCCTTCATCTACGGCATGAGCTCGTGGATCTACCTGGCCGCCGCCGTGCTGCTCGGCGCCGGTTTCTGCCTCTACGGCTTCTGGCTCTGGCGCGGCTATTCCGACGCGCTCGCGCGCAAGACCTTCCGCTTTTCCCTGATCCACCTGAGCCTGCTGTTCGCGGCGCTGCTGGTGGACCACTACGTACTGTGATGCGAGGCCATGCTTAAACGTGAAACTCTTAAAAAGATAGCTGCTGGCGCCCTCTGGGTGGGCGCTGCAGGCATTTTTTCTGCTTGTACCCCGAAGGGGCCGAAGTTCCAGGGCGTGGACCTCACCGGCGCCGAGTACGCGCGCGACCTGCCGCTTCCCGACCACAACGGCCAGCTCCGCAGCCTCAAGGACTTCGCGGGCAAGGTGGTGGTGGTGTTCTTCGGCTACACGCAATGCCCGGACGTGTGCCCCACCTCCATGTCGGAGCTGGCCGAGGTCAAGCGCGCGCTGGGCGCCGACGGCGACAAGCTGCAGGGCATCTTCGTCACCGTGGACCCCGAGCGCGACACGCCCGAGATGCTCAAGGCCTACATGGCCAGCTTCGACCCGGGCTTCCTGGCCCTGCGCGGCACGCCCGAGCAGCTGGCCGCCGTGGCCAAGGACTTCAAGATCTACTACAAGCGCGTGGACGGCCAGACGCCCACGAGCTACACGATGGACCACTCCGCCGGCAGCTATGTCTACGACACGGCGGGCCGGCTGCGCGTGTACCACCGCTACGGCAGCGGCGCGCAGAGCCTGGCGGCCGACGTGCGCGCGCTGCTGGACGAGGCGCGCTGAACGCCCTCCAGGGGCAGGGCGCCCCCGCGCAGTTCACTCGGCCCGAATGCCCTGCTCGCGGATCACGCGGCTCATCGTGGCCGTGTCGGCCCGCATGCGGTTGGCCAGGCCCTCGGCCGAGGAGCCCACGGCCTGCCAGCCCTGCTGGAACAGCTTGGCGCGCACCTCGGGGCTGCGGGCCGTCTCGCCGATCAGGGCGGACAGCCGCGCGCGCACCGGCGCGGGCATGGAGGTGGGCGCCGCGAAGGCGTTCCAGATCTCCAGCTGGAAGTCGCGCACGCCGGCCTCGGACAGGCTGGGCACGTGGGGCACGAGCGCGCTGCGCCCGGCCGACGTCACGCCGATCAGGCGCAGCTTGCCCGCGCGCTCCTGGGCTTGTGCCAGCGCCGGCGGCAGCAGCGCCATCTGCAGCTGGCCGCCCAGCATGGCGGTCGCCACCTGCGGGTAGCCGGGGTAGGGGATGTGCACGGGGGCGATGCCCGTGCGCGCCTTGAGCAGCTCCGTGCCCAGATGGCCCACTGTGCCCACGCCGGGCGTGCCATAGCTCCAGCGGTCGCCGGCCTGGCGCGCAGCCTGCAGGAAGGCGCGTGCGTCGGCGCCGGCGGGCACGCCGGGCTGGTTCACCGGCGCGGCCAGTACCAGGGGCGAAACGCCGATCAGCGACAGCGGAGCCAGGTCCCGCGCGGGATCGTAGGGCACCTGGGGATTGAGCAGCTTGGCGATGGTCAGGTTGCCGTTGATGAACAGGCCGATGGTGTGGTCGTCCTGCGCCTTGGCCACCGCGTCGGCGCCGATGTTGCCGCCCGCGCCCACCTTGTTCTCCACGATCACCGGCTGGCCGAGGGCCTGCGCCAGCGGCTCAGAGAAGGTGCGCGCCGTCAGGTCGGGCGAGGAGCCCGGCGGAAAGC
The DNA here is from genome assembly GCF_054512775.1 of Alicycliphilus sp. T452. Lineage (NCBI taxonomy): Bacteria > Pseudomonadati > Pseudomonadota > Betaproteobacteria > Burkholderiales > Comamonadaceae > Alicycliphilus > Alicycliphilus sp. T452. Next base: position 110,698 of record NZ_JBTNEH010000002.1, on the reverse strand, counting down.
CCACGATGATGCGCAGGGGCCTGGCGGGCCAGCCCGGCGTGGCGGGCGCGGCGCTCTTGTCGGCCACGGCGGCGCCGCAGGCCGAAGCCAGGGCCAGGGCAAGCAGGCCGCGGCGGGCGGGGGAATGGCGGAACATGGGGGGAACCTCCTGATCGGGGCCGGGCGGGCGGCGCTGCGCCCGCCGGCATGAAAAAGCGCGCGGCCCACTCGGGCCGCGCGCCTCGATTATCCGCCTGTACGCCCCGTGCACACGCACTGGAAGCCAGGCAGGGCAGGGGTCAGGCGTGCTCGACCAATGCCTTCTTCATCTTCTTCATCGCAGCCACCTCGATCTGGCGTATGCGCTCGGCGCTCACGCCGTACTCGGCGGCCAGCTCGTGCAGCGTCATGCCGCCCGAGCCGTCGTCGTTCACCTGCAGCCAGCGCTGCTCCACGATGCGGCGGCTGCGCGCGTCCAGGCTGGCGAGCGCCGAGGTGATGCCGTCGGTGGCCAGCGCGTCGCGCTGGCGCGACTCGATCATGGCCGTGGGCTCGTGGGCCGTGTCGGCCAGATAGGCAATGGGGCCGAAGGCCTGCTCGCCGTCGTCCGACGGGGCGGGGTCCAGCAGCACGTCGCCGCCGGCCAGGCGCGTCTCCATCTCGATGACCTCCTCGCGCTTGACGTTGAGCTGCTCGGCCACCATGTCGATCTCATGGTCGGACAGCGTCTCGCGGTGCGTATCGGCGTCGATGGCGTCGGCCTTGAAGCCCTGCTTCATGGAGCGCAGGTTGAAGAACAGCTTGCGCTGGGCCTTGGTGGTCGCCACCTTGACCATGCGCCAGTTCTTCAGGATGTACTCGTGGATCTCGGCCTTGATCCAGTGCATGGCGTAGCTCACCAGGCGCACGCCCTGGTCGGGATCGAAGCGCTTGACGGCCTTCATCAGGCCCACGTTGCCCTCCTGGATCAGGTCGCCATGCGGCAGGCCGTAGCCCAGGTACTGGCGCGAGATGGACACCACCAAGCGCAGGTGCGAAAGCACCAGGCGGCCTGCGGCCTCCAGGTCGTTGTCCTTCTTGAACTGCTGCGCATAGCGCTGCTCCTCCTCCAGAGTGAGCAGGGGCAGGCGGTTGACGGCGGAGATATAGGCATCCAGGTTGCCCAATGGCGGAACCAGCGCCCATGGGTTCGCGGGTGCTAGCGCCGTCGTGGCAGATGCAGACTGGAATGCCATGTCAGTGGTCCTTTCTTGCATGGGGTTTATATTAGCACTCTGTTGGAGGGAGTGCTAAAACCAAAGTTCCCTGGATATGGATAAGGACGAAGCGGCCGTTCATGGTGTCGATTTCCGCTGAGTTTTGTACTTTTTTCACTGAGTTTTGTACTTCTGCCGTGTGTCGTGATGTCGCTAACTCTATGAATTTCAAGGGTTTTTTTGATGACTCAGCTCAATGAATAGTGTTTTGCTTAAATTTTGAGCAAATTTCCAAGGCACCTCTAGCCTTGAGACTCCTTTGGCTGCTTTGGTTCGGGGGCGGGTCAGGCCGGGCTAGCCTTCAGGAAACCAAGCCTAGGAACGTGGGGTGCAGGCGAATATGTTGGGGTCGGGCTTGGCTGGATAGGGTTGTGGCGCCTGAACCGGGCCACAACAAGGGGCGGTGGTGCTTGTGATGAAGATGGCGGCGAGCCGCAGTGCTCTCGCGCGTGGGGGCGTGCAAGCCCCGATTTCGGTCGCACACCAAGGCGGAGATCATCGACGCTAGGGTTTACTGCCCCGATCTTTCTGCTCATCGGCGCTGCATACGCCCACGATCTAGGCATGACCATCTTCCCCGGCGAGACAGAACGTTTGCTTGGGTCAATGGGCCTGACACAAACCCCGGGATGGGAGACGGACGAGCGGCTTCAACGCCACCTGCGGCAAGAGCACTCCAAGCGGGGCGGTGAATACATCCGAGAAAACGCTGATGTGCTCAGGGTCCCGACGAGCCTGACTGGCGCGCTGGACATGATGATGAGAGCTCACAACATGGCCATCCCCGAGCTCGAAGAAGCCAGGGAGCCATACGCTGCTCAGGAGCGTGAGCTCGACGTTCGACAGCTTGCTGCCATCGTGTGCACCGGCGATGCCCTTGAGTACAGCGACACGCGTGTCATGGAGGGGGTGCTTGATCGTATCGGGAGACTCATTATTCGCAGACAGGAGTTGCTGGCGAGCGCGTGCCGCACCCCTTTGCAGCGCCTGGCAACTGGTCGAACTGAGTTGGCGCGCATGCGCGATCTGGAGGCCTGCGCCCTGGCGACTGAGTATCAGTAGCAGCCACCCCAGCACGAGAGTCACTGCGACGATGGACAGCCACAGGATCAGCAGATCACGCCGAACAGAGAGTCGCAGTGACAGGTCAGCTTTCCTTTGACATAAGACATCTGAGATGTGGGAGCGGACGTCGATGGCCTTCATCACCATGCCGTAGGGGCAGAGTCTGCACCAGGCTCGACATCATTGCGACGCCCCCCAAAGAGGCTGCGATTGGGGACAGCAGACGCAACAGTGTTGTTACTCTAATAGCGCTCAATTTGCCACAGTGCTTCGTGATCTATGCCACATCGCATGCGCGTCGATGCGCACCAGCATTGCAGCCTGCAGCGCATCTACCCGCGCCTGTGTTTCTGCCAGGCGAGCCTGCCGCAGACTGCGCAGGGACAGCAGGTATTCGCCGAGCGAAGCTTCGCCCAGTTCCCACGCCCGGCGCGTGCGGGTGTTGGATGCGGTCTGTGCGGCCAGCGCCTGCTGGTGCGACTGCCACTGTGCACGTTTACTTTGCGCGGCTTGGACGGCAAGCCATGCACCTTGCTCTATGGCGCGCCGCACATCGGCCGCCTCGGCTTCGGCGGCTGCGGCATTGGCGCTCTCCGTGGCGGCCCGGGCACTGCGGTAGTCCATGCCGAAGGGAACGGAAAGCACTAACCCCACGACGCGTTCGGTGCCGCCACGATCGGACAGGACGCGCACGCCCACGGTAGGGTCTGGCGTACGTTCGGCGCGCGTGCGTTCGGCCACTTTCAACAGGCGCGTAGTTTCGCCGTTGGCCATCGCGATCTCGGCGCTTTCCTGGACGATGCGCGCCTGCCAGGCCTGCGGGCTGTCGGGCAACTCTTGAGGCTCGGGCAATGCCGCCGCAGCGAGGGGCACGGTGATTTCCGGGAACCCCAGGGCCAAGGCCTGCCGGGCCGCCAGCGCCGCGTCGCGCGCCATCAGGGTCTGCGCGGCCTGGGTTGCGAGCTCGGCGTCCAGCACGTCCATCTCGCGCCGTGCTGCATCGCCCAGGGCCACGCGGCGGACCAGGACGTCGCGTTCGCGAGAGAGTAGTTGATCCTGCGCCGCGGTCTCTTCGGCCACGGCGCTGCTGCGCAGCCAGCCCATCCAGGCATCGAGCAGGCGGCGGGCCACTTGGTGTTCGGCATCTTCCAGACGCAGGTCGGCCACGCTGCGGGTGCTACTGCCGATCTCCCGGTCCAGCCGGGCCTTGTCGGGCAAACGGATCGTGCGGCTGATGCCCAGTTCCCATTCGTTGTAGCTGCGCTGCTCGTTGGGGACATAGCGGCGCTGGAAGCCCGAATTGGCCTGGAATTCATGGCTGCCTACATCCAGGGCATGCTGGGTAGCTGCGGCAGCCCGCACGCGCTCGGCCGCCGCGCGCACGGCGGGCTGCGACTGCAGGGCTGCGTGGACTTGGGCCGACGAGGGGAGCCAACCAGGCGCGGGTTCCTGTGCCAGCGTAAACCAGGGAATGCAGGCCAGCGCCGCTGCCGCACAAGGAAAGAGAAACTTCATACCAGCCGCCCCATCGCCATGACAGGCTCCATCCACCAGCGCACGTCGTTGGATGCGATGCGCTGGCGCAGTGCGGCCAGAAGACTGTCTACACGCTCGCGCTCGATCACGACCCACAGCACACGGCGATCAATGCGGCCACGTACCTGCTCGCGGATGGATGCGTGCGTGAAGTCGCTGCTGTGCCCCTCGGCGTGCAGCAGGGTAAAGCCAGGCAGCGTGATGTCGGTCATCAGGGTGCCCGTCACGGCGTCTTCCAGCGCTGGGGGGAACACCAGGTTCAGTCGTATCCATTCAGCGCCTTGCTCGTCATGTGGCGCATTCATTTCCGTGTTCATGCAGTCCCTCCTTTCATCGTTTGACCGAAGCGCCGGTACAACACCGGTAGCAGCACCAGCGTGAGCGCGGTGGAACTGACCAGCCCACCGATCACCACGATAGCCAGCGGGCGCTGGATCTCCGAGCCCGGTCCGGTGGACAGCAGCAGGGGCACCAGGCCAAAGGCAGTGATGGAGGCGGTCATCAACACCGGGCGCAGGCGGCGCAGCGAGCCTTCGCGCACCACCTGATCCATGGGCAAGCCCAGCGCGTGCAAATGGTTGAAGTGTGTGACCAGCACCAGCCCGTTGAGCACGGCAATGCCCAGAAGGGCAATGAAGCCCACCGATGCGGGCACCGACAGGTATTGCCCCGACATCCATAGCGCGGCCATGCCACCGACCAGAGCGAAAGGCACGTTGCCCAGGATCAGCACGGCTTGGCGCGTGGAGCCGAAGGTCATGAACAGCACGAAGAAGATCAGCGCCAACGAGACCGGCACCACCAGACCCAGCCGGGCAGCGGCGCGCTGCTGGTTCTCGAACTGGCCGCCCCATTCCAGCCGGTAGCCTGCGGGCAGGGAGACATCGCGCGCCACGACAGCTCGGGCCTCATCCACGAAGCCCACCAGATCACGCCCGCTCACCATGGACTGGATCAGCGCGAAGCGCGAGCCACTCTCGCGCCGCACCAGCACCGGGCCTTGGGTGGTGGTGATGGCTGCCAGCGACGTGAGGGGGATGTCGCCAGAGCCGGCTGCGCCGCTGCGGGCCAACCGCAAGTCCTTGAATCGCTCGGCGGAACCGCGTAGCGGCGCATCGCCCCGTACCACGATGGGCGTGCGCCGGTTGGCCTCGATCACCATGCCCGCAGGAACGCCTTCGAGTTGCGCACGCAACTCGTCCTGCACGGCTGCCACCGCCAGGCCCGCGCGGCCGCTGGCCTGAGCGTCCACCTTCACTTGCAGGTACTCGACATGGTCGCTGGCCTGCGTCAGCACGTCGCGTGCGCCGGGGACTTTCTCGACGCTGGCGGCGATGCGCACGGCCAGTTCGCCCAAGGTGTTCAGGTCCGGGCCGAAGAGCTTGATGGCCACGTCGCCACGGCTGCCGGTGAGCATTTCGGAGACGCGCATCTCGATGGGCTGGGTGAAACCGAAATCCAGGCCGGGGAAGGCTGCCATCACCTTACGGATTTCTTCGCCCAGCGCTTCCTTGTCCATGCGCCATGTCTTGCGGTCGCCAAGCTGCATGAACATGTCGGTTTCGTTCAATCCCATGGGGTCGAGCCCTAGTTCGTCCGAGCCAACGCGGGCGATGCTGTGCTGGACTTCGGGGACTTTTTCCAGGATGGCTTTCTGCACCGCCAGGTCGATGTCGCGCGAGCGGTTCAACCCGATAGAGGGCGGCTTTTGCAATTGCAGCAGGATGTCGCCCTCATCCATCGTCGGCATGAAAGCCTTGCCGGTACCCAGGTAGGCCAACACACCCAACACCAGGGCAGCCAGCGCCATGGCTGTGGCTCGCAGTGGATGGGCCAGCGCTGCATCCAGCATCGGGCGATACAGGCGCAACGCGCCGCGCATCACCCAGGGCTCGCGATGCGCATGCTCCTCGAGCAGTAGCGATGACAGCACGGGCACCAACGTCAGCGACAACAGCAACGAGACACCCAACGCGAACACGATGGTCAGCGCCACGGGCGCGAACAACTTGCCTTCCAGCCCCTGCAAGGCCAGCAGCGGCACGAAGGTCAGACAGATGATGAGGATGCCCGAGGCCACGGGCAAGGCCACCTCGCGCGCGGCAGCGAAAACGCGGTGCAAGCGTGGTAGTTGCGCCCCGTCGGCGTGCGGGTCGAGACGGCTTACGGCGTTCTCCACTACAACCACCGCCGCATCGACCAGCATGCCGATGGCGATGGCCAGCCCGCCCAGGCTCATCAAGTTGGCGCTCATGCCCGCAACACGCATCAGCAGGAAGGTGCCCAGCGCGGCCAACGGCACCATCAGCGCCACGACCAGCGCCGCGCGCAACTCGCCCAGAAAAAGCAGCAGCAGCACGACAACCAGCACTGTCGCTTCGAGCAATGCGCTTTCCACCGTGCCCACCGCGCGCTGGATGAGCGTACTGCGGTCGTAGAAGGGCACTACCTTCACGCCCGGCGGCAGGCTAGGCGCGAGCTCATCCAGGCGTGCGCGGATCGCCTTCACCAGCGTAGACGCATCAGCGCCGCGCAGCGCCACGACAATGCCTTCCACCGCCTCGCCCTGGCCGTCGCGGCTGACGGCGCCGTAGCGGGTCAGCCCCTCCATGCGCACGGCGGCCACATCACCCACACGCACAGCGGGTGCGCCGGCCGTGGCGGCACGCAGCACGATGCGCGATACATCCTCCGCGCTGCGGATCGCACCTTCCGAGCGCACGATCAGCGTGTTCTCCCCCGCATCCAAGCGGCCCGCGCCGTCGTTGCGATTGTTGCGGCTAACGGCCGTTACCACGTCGGCAAAGCTCATCCCGGCGGCAGACAGGCGCGCACGATCGGGTACCACGGCAAAACTGGCGGCCTCGCCGCCCAGCACGTTGATGTCGGCCACACCGGGCAGCGTGCGCAAGGCGGGGCGCAACGTCCAGTCCAGCAGGGTGCGCCGCTCGCTCAATGACAGCGAGCCGCCTTCGATGGTGAACATGAACACGTCCGACAGCGGCGTGGAAATCGGCGCCAGCCCGCCGCCCACGCCCTCGGGCAGGCTGCCCGCGACGGCGGCATAGCGCTCGGCCACCTGCTGGCGGGCCCAGTAGATGTCGCTGCCCTCGGCAAAGTCCAGCGTGATGTCAGCGATGGCGTACTTGGCCGTGGAGCGCAGCATCACGCCGCGCGGCACGCCCAACAGCTCCATCTCCAGCGGCGCGATGACACGCGATTCGACCTCTTCGGGCGTCATGCCTGGCGCCTTGAGGATCAGCTTGACCTGTGTGGGCGAGATGTCCGGGTAGGCGTCAATCGGCAATTGCAGGAACGAGGCCACGCCTGCGCCCGCGAGGGCGAGCACGGCCAGCAGCACCAGCAGACGCTGACGCAGGGAAAATTCAATGAGGCGAGAGAGCATCCCCGGCCCCTCACTGCAGCGGCAGCATGGACTTGAGCAGCGCCGTGCCACGCGTGACAACCTGCTCACCGGCCGTCAGTGCGGTGGAACCATCCTTGGAGTCGGGCACCACCACGCTGATGGACTCGTCCCCGCCCAGCAATTGCACAGCCACGGCGCGCAAGCGCATCGCACCTTTCTCACCGCCCACCGCATCGCTCGCCGCATACAGAACATGCCCTTTCCCAGCAGGCAGCAATGCCGACGGCGGCACGGCCAGTGCGCCCGCTGGCACGGGCAGCAGCAGGCTCACGCTGAACTGCTGACCCACGGCGAGCGCGGTCTGCCCCTCGATGCTGGCACGCACGCGCAGGCTCTGGCTGGCGGGGTCGGCATCAGCACCCACCGCCACCACCTTGGCCACGCTGCCATCGGGCAGACCTACGGGCAGGCCGGGCTTGATGGCGTTGCGCAGGCGCAGCGGCGCGGTGAAGTTCACGTCCATGCGGCCCGCCTCGGCCACCACGAAGGCGGCTTCCAGCGCCGCCACCGATTGTCCCGGCATCAGGTGCCTCCGCACCACCTGGCCCGCCATCGGCGCCAGCAGTTCGTACTCGCCCGCCTGCCCGCCTGCCACCGGGCGCAGTTGCGCCAGCGCGCCCGTGGCCTGGCGCAGCGTGCTCTGCGCGGCCTGGGTGCGCGCCTGCGACTGTTCGTTGCGTGCGGCGGGGATGATGCCCTCGGCCAGCAAGACCGTATCGCGCTGGGCTTGTAGCGCGGCTGCCGTGGCTTCGCTGCGCGCGCGGGACAATTCGCCCTGAGCGACCAGCACATCGCGGCTCTGGATGCGCGCCAACGGCTGCCCTTGCCGAACAAAAGCCCCTTCATCGACCAGAATGCGCGTGACCACGCCCGCGTAGGGTGCGCTGACCTGCGCGCTGGCGGCCAGAGGCGCGGCGGCTTGCGCGGGCAAGCCAGGCACAGGCAACTGCGTGGCGGTGTCCGCCACCGCCGTGGCCACCCCGAGCGCGCGCAGTTGCGCCACACCCAATGTGATGTGTCCGTCAGCGGCGGGGATCACGGCGGGCGCCTGTGCCACCGATTCCTTCGCGGGGCGTGAGAGCACCCACCAGCCTGCGCCCGCCGCTACCGCCACGATCACAACGGCGGCTGCAACGCGTGAGAGGGCGGAGTGTTGATTTTTTTTCTGCGGCGCGCCTTCTGGTGGCGTTGCACTGGGAGACATACCAAGCATGCGGTTAGATGTGCTGTGATGGCAATCCGCCGCATGTTGGCCGCCCAAGCTTTGGGCAAGCTTTGGTCGAATGAAAAAATTCAATAGTGACGCGAGAACGCCGCAATACGCACACAAGGCACGGCATCGTCAGTATCGTTTCGCGTGCGTCGATCGAATCTACGTGCCGGAGAAAGTGATTGATATTCAGGAACTCTAGAGACCGCTATGGCAATTTCGTCGTTGCCTTGCATTGGCTGATGCTGGTGCTTCTCGCTGCTGTTTATGCCAGCATGGAACTGCGCGGCTTTGCGCCCAAAGGCAGCGAACTGCGCGCGAATATGAAATCCCTGCATTTCCTGCTGGGGCTGTCCGTCCTGGCGTTGGTGGCGGTCCGGCTGTGCGCGCGCTGGGCGGCAGGCGCTGCGCCGGCCATCGAGCCGCCCATGGGCCGGTGGCCGGCCCTGATGGCACGGCTCATGCATGCCGCGCTGTACGCGCTGATGATTGCCGCAGCACTGCTGGGTTGGCTAGCGCTGAGCACGGCGGCCAAGCCGGTAACCCTGTTCGGCTTTGCGCTACCCATGCTGACGAGCGCGAACGAAGCGCTCGCTCATCCCTTGAAGGATCTGCACGAAGCACTGGCCACGGCGGGCTATGCGTTGATTGGATTGCATGCGGCGGCGGCACTGCTGCACCACTATGTCGTCCACGACAACACACTTGTGCGCATGCTGCCGAGGCGCGGCTCCCGATAAGCAATCCGAGAAACAGAGAATTCCAATGAAGTTCTTGCACCGCGAACGCCACCGCACGGAACACATCGGCTGGCTGCGCGCCGCCGTCCTGGGCGCCAACGACGGGATCATTTCCACCGCCAGCCTGGTGGTCGGTGTTGCAGCGGCGCAGGCCAGCCACGCCAGCATCATGACAACCGCAGTAGCCGGGCTGGTCGCCGGCGCCATGTCCATGGCGGCTGGAGAATACGTGTCGGTCTTTTCTCAAGCGGACACGGAGAAAGCGGATCTGGCGCGGGAACATCGCGAGTTGACGGAAAACCCCGAAGCCGAGCATCGGGAACTGACAGCCATCTATACCCAGCGGGGGATTGCGCCTGCGCTGGCCAGCGAGGTCGCAACTCAACTGATGGCCCACGATGCGCTGGGCGCGCATGCCCGCGATGAACTGGGTATCTCGGAGGCGCTCAGCGCCAAGCCCTTGCAGGCAGCGCTGGCCTCCGCTGCCAGCTTTGCCGTGGGAGCGGCGCTGCCGCTGGCTGTGGTGATGCTGGCGCCTGGGCCCTCGCTGCTCGCTTGGACGGTAGCCACGGCCATCTTTTTCCTGGCTCTACTGGGTGTCCTGGCCGCCAGGATAGGTGGCGCTCCCGTGCTCAAAAGCGCCTCCCGGGTGGCGCTGTGGGGCACCCTGGCGATGGCGATCACGGCGGGTGTCGGCGCGATGTTTGGTGCAGCGCCGTAGATTTACACCAGAGCGACCCAGGGCCCCAGCCGGGCGGTCAGCCTGCCCCCCTGCAGGCTGAAGCGCAGTGGCAGATCAATGGCCCGCGCCAGGGCGAACGCCAGGGCCAGCCCCAGCCCTGCATGGTGTGCCGTGCCGCCTTCGGAAGACTTGCGCCAAAAGCGGTGGCCGAGGTGTTCCAGGTCGCCTTCACGAAGATCGGGTGCGGCATTGTCGATGGAAAGAAGCCAGCCCGCATCACCGCGCTCCAGGCGGCAGGTGATGGCATCGCCGTCAGGTGCGTACTCCAAGGCATTGCGCAGCAGGTTGGAGAGGATCCGCTCGATCACGCCCAGATCGCCCCGCACCCAGGCCGATGGCGGCAGATCGGCTTGCACGGTCAGCCTGCGGCGCGCCTGCATTCCCTCCAAAGCCGCCATCAGTTCGCGCACCAACCCAGCCACATCGAGAGGATCAGGCGCTTGTGTATGCTGTCCGGATTCGAGCCGAGCCAGCAGCAGCAAGGTATCCACGCTGCGTTGCATGCGTGCAGTGGCGTCCACGGCGGCGCGCAGGCTGTGCTGGGTCAGGATGGGGTCGTCCGCACTCAGTGCGCTTTCGGCGCTGGTGCGGATTTCTGCCAAAGGAGTGCGCAGCTCGTGCGCCACGTCGCGCGAGAACTGGCGCTCGCGCTCGATGGCGGTGTACAGGTGGCGCAGGCCCAGGTTGAAGGCATCGGCAAAAGGCTTGAGCTCACGAGGCAAGTCGCCGCCCAGGGGCTGCATGCGCTGGTCTGCATCCAGGCGGGCCGCCGCGGCGCCTGTGCGACGCAACACCACGATGACGCGCTGTACCAGGAGCAGCGCCGATCCCGTTGCCAGCAGGGTTGCCAACGCGATGCCGACGAGCAACGCAAAGTGGACGCGCCGTTCGGTCCGGTCCCATCCTTCGCGCTCCGTTGCCACCACCAGCAGCCGGTTCTGGCTGCCATGCAATGTCACATGGGTGGCGAGCGCACGGCCTGCGTGACCATCGGGCAGCATCACATCGTAATAGCGGGGCGTGCCTTGCGCAGCCAGTCCCACCGGAAGTACAGCGCCAGCGCTGCTGGGCGACCGCAACACGGCCTGGCCGTTGTCTTCGTTGAAGACAGTGAAGAACTCGGTGTGCCCGCGCGGCTCATACTCGGGCATCAGGCGTTCGAGCCGCTGTGGATCAGGCTCTTGCAGTGCGCGCCCTACGGCAGCGGCACGCTGCGAAAGCGTGAGATCCATTTGCTGGTAAATCGCTCGGTCGATCAAACGATCCAGCACCGGGAATACGGCGGCGAAGGTACCGCCTATGCACAAGATCAGACCAACAGCCAGACGCCGGTGCAGTGACCAGGCGGTATCGTTGGAGGGGGCAGAAGGTGGGTGCATGCTTTACATCAGCACGTAACCAAAGCCCCGCCGGGTCACGATCAGTTCGCCCAGACCGCATTGGGCCAGCTTGGTGCGCAGGGTACTGACGATAACCTCCACCACCTTGTCCGACGCGTCGCTGCTGCTGTCGTACAGATGTTCAAAAATTTGTGTGCGTGACAACACCGCTCCCTGCCTGCGCAGCAGCAGTTCCAGGCATCCGTATTCCTTGGGCGTGAGTTTCAGGTCATCGCCGCGCCAGCGCGCCGTACGCGAGCGCGGGTCGACGGCCAGTTCGCCATGACGCAAAACAGGCGTGTCGCGTTGCGCCGGGCGCCTCACCAGAGCTCGCAGTCGGGCTAGCAGCTCCGCCAGTTCAAAGGGCTTGGTCAGATAGTCATCGGCGCCCGCGTCCAGAGCACGCACCCGGTCGTCGAGTTGCTCCCGCGCTGACAGCACCAACACAGGGGCCGCTCCGGCATCGCTGCCCAATGCCTGCAATACTCCAAAGCCATCCACACGAGGCAGCATCAAGTCCAGAATGATCGCGTCGTAGCGGTAGCTTTTGAGAAACTGCAGCGCAGCCTGACCGTCCGCTGCAATATCGCAAGCGTAGCCCTCAATTCTGAGACTGCGATTCAAGGCCTCAGACAGCGTCTCTGAATCTTCAACAATCAAGATGCGCATCTATCTAATTCTCACGACCAGAGCAATCCTAGAATCCGAAAAATAAGTCATTCTGACGCACCAACCTTTGGCCAGGCTTTTGACTCGAGCAGCCAATTAATGGGAGCCGTCCAAGCAGTCCTGTAACCACGTCCTCGAAGGCGACGGCGCGGTCATCATGGATATGGAACATATCGAAGGCCTCAAGTGGATTCCGCTGAATGACGATGACGGCGGCACGAAATGGAACCGTGATGGATCCGAGGCTGGATATCGCATGGTGGCTTTGAGCGGGGAGCGCTCCAAGTCCCAAGAGTACGAGCATGGGAAGGATTAGGCCCCGCAGGCGCGCGGGAAGGCCGAGCGTCGCGGTCCAGCGCTTGATCTCTTCGTCCATCAACGTACTCATGGTGTCTTCCTCTCGACGGTAACACCTGAGCAGGTTTTCACTGGGTCAATACACCCGCGCCTGCCGGTGCGCGCCGTGGCCGCATCGGCCGCACAGCTCGATGCCCGGTTGGCCGCCGCGCAGGTGACATTGGCCCGCGACGACCAGCCCGTGGATGCCGGCTGCGGCGCCTGCGTGCTGGACGGGCCGCTGCAGGCACTGCGCTACTTCCTGACCGAGCTGCGCGCCTGCCCGGGCGCGCCGGACATCCAACCCGGTGACGTGGTCACCACCGGCACTTGGACGGACGCCTGGCCCGTGCGCGCAGGCGAGCGTTGGAGCGGTGCCTTCGGCCCGCCGCTGGCGCCGTTGACCGTGCACTTTCGCTGACGCGCGGCCCGGCGCGCTGCGCCGGCAGCGAGCCCAGTGCGCGCGGGTGTGACCCGCTCCCGAAGCGGTTGCGCAGGCCCGTCACCGGGGCGTCGAATTCCTGAGTGCGCGCCAGTGGCCATAAACTGGGCCACTACCCGCCCTAATACACACGAAAGGAGACAGGATGATCAGCTATGACGTGGCCGAATGCGGCCAGCCCCTGGTGCGCAACGAGCGCGCCACCCCCCGGCCCGTGGGCGACCAGGTGCTGGTGCGCGTCGAGGCGGCGGGGGTGTGCCACTCTGACCTGCACATCTGGCATGGCTCGTACGACCTGGGCAACGGCAAGAAGATGTCCATGATCGATCGCGGCATGAAGCTGCCCCTGACCATGGGCCACGAGATCGCCGGCGAAGTGGTCGCCGTGGGCGATGCCGTGAAGGACGTGGCGGTGGGCAAGCGCTACTTGGTCTTCCCCTGGCACGGCTGCGGGGAATGCAGCGTGTGCCGGCGCGGGGACGAGAACCTGTGCCTGGCCGGCCGGTCCATGGGCGTGTTCCAGCCGGGCGGCTATGCCGACCATGTGCTGGTGTCCCACTCGCGCTATCTGGTGGACATCGGCGACATGCCGCCCGTGCATGCGGCGCCCTATGCGTGCTCGGGCCTGACCACCTACAGCGCCCTGAAGAAGATACCCGCCCAGGTGCTCAAGGACGAGAAGCTCATCATCTTCGGCGCCGGCGGCCTGGGCCTGATGGCCATCCTGCTCGCGCGGGCCATGGGCAGCGCGGGCGTGATCGTCATCGAGCCCGACGCGGCCAAGCGTGCCGCCGCCCTGCAGGCCGGCGCCCTGGCGGCGTTCGATCCCGGGCAGGACGGCTACATGGCCCAGGTGCGCCAAGCCGCAGGCGGCGCGGTGTGGGCCATCATCGACTGCGTGGGTTCCAGCCAGACCGTGCAGGCCGGCATCGACATGCTGACCAAGGGCGGGCAGCTGGCGCAGATAGGCCTGTTCGGCGGCCACGTGGACCTGCCCACGCCCTCCATGGCCCTGCGCGCCATCACCTACCAGGGCACCTACGTGGGCAACCTGCGCGAGCTGCAGGAGCTGATGCAGCTGGTCAAGGACAAGCGGCTGCAGCCCGTGCCCAGCACCTGCCTGCCTTTCGGCAAGGCCTTCACCGCCCTGCTGGCGCTGGAGGAGGGCAAGGCCGTTGGGCGGCAGATCCTGACGCCGGAGGGCGCCTGCTGACCTTAAACACGCTCTGAGAACACCATGCACACCGGGCTGCCGCAAGGGGTGGATGCGATGGGCCGGCGGGTGTCGATGGGGGCCTCGTCGTCCAGCGCGAAGCAGGCGATGCCGTCGCTGTCCTCGTTGAGCACGAACATTCGGCTCCCCAGCGGCGAGCTGGCGAAGAACCGGGGCGTGCGCCCGCCCGCCGGGAAGGCGCCGCGCCAGAAGAGGCGGCCCGTGGCCGCATCGACGTCGAAGACGGCGATGCTGTCCGCCCCGCGGTTGGAGGCGTGGACGCGGCGCCCGTCGCGCGACACCTCGATCTCCGCCGCCCGGCTGTTGCCGACGAAGTGGTCGGGCAGGGTGGACAGGACCTGCAGGCCCTCCATGCGACCCGTGGCGGCGTCGAAGCTGCACGCCAGGACCGTCGAGTCGAGCTCGTTGACCACGTAGGCGCGGGGCAGCGCGGGGTGGAAGGCCAGGTGCCGCGGCCCGGCGCCTTCGCGGCATTGCAGCCAGGGCTGCGCCGCCGGTGCCAGCCGCCCCTGTTCGAAGGAGAAGACGAACACTCGGTCCAGCCCCTTGTCCGGCACGAGCACGAAGCGGCCGCCGGGGGCGAAGGGGTTGAAGTGCGGCTTGGCGAAGGGCTGCTCCTTGCGGTGCGGGCCGGGTTCGCCCGGCAGGGCCACGCGCTGCTGCACGGGGCCGAGCAGACCGTCGGGCGCGATGGGCAGCACCACGACCGTTCCGCCCTGCTGGCCCAGGTGGTCGGACACGACCAGGTGGCGCCCGTCCGGGGCGATGGACAGGTGCACCGGGTTGCGCCCGCCGCAGTCCTGGGTCTGCATGAAGGCCAGCAGGCCCGTTTCCCGGTCCACGGCCAGCACGCTGACCTCGTGCCCGTCGCCATGTACCGTGTACAGCCGGTCGCCGCGGGCATTCATGGCGAGGAACGAGGGGTTGGTCAGGTGGGCCACCGTCTGGATGCGGTCGAGCGTGCCGCGCTCCTCGTCCACGCGGAAGACCGTGATGCCTTCCCCGCGCGCGTTGCGTTCGCGCGTGGTGCGCGAGCCCACGTAGGCGAACACGGGCCGTGTCATGCATCCGCCCGGGGTGCGACGGTGGCGCCCTCGATGCCATGGCGCGCGAGGGCATCGGCGACGAAGCCGCTGGCCTTGGCGTCCTCGACGAAGGCCGCCAGCACGTGCTGTGCCTCGGCGCCGCGCGGCTTGGGGATGCCCATGGCCTGCTGGATCACCATGAAGCGTCCCGGCAGCAGGCGCAGCCCGGGGATGCGCAGGGCGTCGGCCTCCAGCTGCTGGCGCACGCCGGCGGCGACATCGGCGGTGGATTGCACGAAGGTTTCGACCACGGCGGGCGACGAGGGCGCCCGCAGGATCTGGGCCTGCTTGAGCTCGCGCGTCAGGTACAGGTCGTAGGCGCTGCCCTTGCCCACGACCACGGTGTGCCCCGCCTGGTCCACCTGGGCGTTGCCGGTGAGCGGCGAGTCCTGGCGCACCAGGTAGCTGCCTTCGATGAGTACGTAGGGCGCGGAAAAGGCGATGCCGGCGCCGCGCACCGGGTCCACGGCGAAGAAGCCGAAGTCGGCCTCCTCGCGCGTGACCGCGTCCACCGATTTGCCGGCCGTGTCGAAGACGACCAGTTCCAGCTCCAGGCCCAGTTGCTGGGCGAAGCGCCGCGCCAGGTCCACCGACACGCCGGCGGGGCGGCCATCGCCGTCCAGGCGCGCAAGAATGGGGTTGCCCGTGTTGATGGACGCCCGGATGTGGCCGCGAGGCGCCAGGGTGGACAGCAGCTGGGTGGAGATGGTCATGGTTGCAGGGTCTCAGGTGGATGCCCGCTCGGGCGATGGGGCAGCAGGGGCGGTGGCTCCGGGCTGCAGGATGTCGGTGATGTTCGTGAGGTTGCGCAGCGTGCTCGCCAGGTGCGCGCGCATGGCCTGGGACGCTTCCTCGTTGCGTTCCTGCTCCAGCAGATCCAGGATGTGCAGGTGCTGCTCGCAGTGCTCGCGGTAGCGCGAGCGGTCCTGCATGGAGCGGTAGGACAGCAGGCGCCGCACGCGGTTGACGCGGCGGATGGTGTCGATGAAGAACGCATTGCCCGAGGCCTGCACCAGCGACTCGTGGAAGTTCACGCCGCGGTCGTGGATACGGTCGGCGCGGTCGGTGGCGATGCCGCCCTGCAGCAGGTGGATCTCGGCCGCGCGGCAGCGTTCTAGCACGGCGGGCTCCAGCCGGTAGCCCGGCTCCAGCAGCGCGGCGGGCTCCAGCGCAAGCCGCAGGCGGTAGGACTGCAGCAGGCTGTCGGGCGTGGTCAGCATGGCGGCGAACGTCCAGCCGTAGCCCTGCTTGCGCTCGATCCAGCCCTCGTGGGAGATGCGGTTGAGCACGGCGCTGAGCTGCGACTTGCTCAGGGCATACCGCGTGCGCAGGGCCGCTTCCGTGACCGATTCGGGCAGCGTGCCGCGCAGCCGGTCTTCCGCGATGCGGAAGTAGGTGGCCTCCACCAGGTCTGCGTCGCTGGCCGGGGCCTCGGGGAGCAGGTCGTCCGGGATCTGGTCATGGGGCACGGCCAGGAAGAAGCCGCGGTTGCGCTCGCGCTGGGCGATGCCGTGCTCGGCCAGCAGCTGCAGGGCGTCGTTGATGGGCTGGCGCGACACGCGCAGCCGGTCCGCCAGGCCCTGGGCGGCCAGGTGCACGCCGCTGGTCCATTGCTCGCTGCGCGCCAGGGCGAGGATCTGCCGGGAAATGCTGGTGGCCGTCTTCATGCCGCCATTGTCATGGAAGGGCCGAGGCATCCGCGCCGCGCCTGCGCCACGGCCTGCTGCAGGATGGACGGGATGACGCCGCCGCGGCGCAGTAGGTCGACCTCCAGCTGCGTTTCCACGGCCGCCGTCGCGGCCAGCGGCTGCACGCTGCCGTCGCGGCGCAGGATGCGCACGGCCACGGGGCAGCGCGGCGCGAGGCTGGCCGCCGGGGCGTCCACCTCCACGCGGTCGCCGGGCGCGATCTGCAGCGCCTGCGGGCTGGCGTCCCGGGGCAGGCGCAGCGGCAGGATGCCCATGCCGATGAGGTTGGAGCGGTGGATGCGCTCGAAGCTCATGGCCAGCACGGCGCGTATGCCCAGCAGGCGCTGGCCCTTGGCGGCCCAGTCGCGCGACGATCCCGTGCCGTAGCGCTCGCCCGCGACGAGCACCACGGACTGCCCCGCGTCGCGGTAGCGCTGCGCAACCTCCCACAGGGGCAGCACCTGCCCCGACGGCGCATGCACGGTGTGGGCGACCGGCGCGCCGGGCGCCAGCAGGTTCCCCAGGGTCTTGCTGTGAAACGATGCGCGCAGCATCACCTCCCAGTTGCCGCGGCGCGACGCGAACACGTTCAGGTCGCCCCGGTCGTCGCCGCGCTCGACCAGGAAGTCGGCCACCAGGCTGTCGGGCGGTATGGCGCTGGCGGGCGAGATGTGGTCGGTGGTGACGTCGTCCCCGACGACGAGCAGCGGATGGGCCTGGTAGCGCCCGAGCTGGCTGCCCTCCGACAGCGAGGCGAAGGGCGGGCGGCGCAGGGCCGTGGACTGCGGGTTCCAGGGGAACAGCGCGCCCTGCGGCGCCTGGAGCGCGTGCCAGGCCGGGTTGAGCGAGGCGCGGGCGAAGTCGCGCGCGAAGTCGTCGGGGCGCAGGGCCTGCGCCAGCAGCGCCTGCACCTCGCCGCGCGTGGGCATGAGATCGGCCAGCATGACGGGGCGGCCGTCGGCGCCGGTCTGCACGGGCTCGGTGCGCAGGTCGCGCGCGGCGTCGCCGCCCAAGCCGAAGGCGATGACCATGGGCGGCGACATGAGGAAGCCCAGCTCGATGTCCGGATGCACGCGCCCGGGGAAGTTGCGGTTGCCCGACTGTATGGCCACGGCCTTGACCTGGCCGGCCTGCTGCGCCTGGCGGATCGGCTCGGTCAGCGGGCCGGAGTTGCCGATGCAGGTGGTGCAGCCGTAGCCGACGATGCCGAAGCCCACGGCCTCCAGGTCGTCCAGCAGGCCGGCGCGCTCCAGGTAGGACGCGGCGGCCGGCGAGCCCGGGGCCAGCGAGGTCTTGACCCACGGCGGCACGCGCAGCCCCAGGGCGCGCGCCTTGCGCGCGACCAGGCCGGCGGCGATCAGCAGGGCCGGGTCCGACGTGTTGGTGCAGCTGGTGATGGCGGCCAGCGCCACCGCGTGCGGGGGCAGGGCGCTGCCGGGCTGCGGCGTGAAGGCCGCGTCCTGCAGCGCGCGCGCGCTGTCGCCGTAGTCCAGCAGGTCCTGGGGGCGGCGTGGCCCCGCGATGTGCCAGCCCACGGTGTCCAGGTCGATCTCCAGCACCCGGGTGTAGCGCGGCTCGGCGGCGGGGTCGAACCACAGGCCCTGGTGGCGCATGTAGGCCTCGACGAGGCGGATGCTCTCCTCGCTGCGCCCGGTGGCGCGCAGGTAGTCCAGCGTGCGCCCGTCCACGGCGAAGTAGCCCGTGGTGGCGCCGTATTCGGGCGCCATGTTGGCGACCACGGCGCGCTCGCCCGCCGCCAGCGTGGAAACGCCGGGGCCGAAGTACTCGACGAACTCGCCCGCCACGCCCATGGCGCGCAGCCGGCTCGTCACGACGAGGGCCAGGTCGCTGGCCTGCACGCCGGGGCGCAGCGCGCCCGTGAGGCGCACGCCGATGACTTCCGGGATGCGCAGCATGGTGGGCATGCCGAACATGACGGTCTGCGCCTCCAGCCCGCCCACGCCCCAGCCGAGCACGCCGATGCCGTTGACCATGGGCGTGTGGCTGTCGGTGCCCAGCATCATGTCCGGCACCGCCCACAGCGCGCCCGCGCGCCGCTCGGCCGTGACCACGGTGGCCAGCTGCTCCAGGTTGATGGTGTGCATGATGCCCGTGCCCGGCGGGTGGATGCGCACCCTGTCCAGTGCCCTGGAGGCCCAGCGCAGGAAGCGGTAGCGCTCGGCGTTGCGCCGGATCTCGTGGCCCATGTTGGCCTGGGCGGCGCCGGCCGCCGCATAGGACTCCACCGCCAGGGAATGGTCCACCGACACGTCCACGGGCAGCACCGGGTTGAGCAGGGCGGGGTCCACGCCCGCCTCGTGCAGCGCGTCGCGCATGGCCGCGATGTCCACCAGCGCGGGCGTGCTGGTGGTGTCGTGCATCAGCACGCGGCCGGGCTGGTAGGCGATCTCCGCCTCGCTCGTTCCATGCTCCAGCCAGTCAGCCAGGGCCTGCACGGCGCCCGCGCGCTCCTGGCCCTGCGTGGTGCGCAGCACGTTCTCCAGCAGCAGGCGCAGCACCACGGGCATGCACCCGAGCCGCTCGCCCAGGGCGCCCCGCAGGTCGGCGACGAGGTAGCGCGCGCCATCGAGGTCGGCGGCCCGGGGCGTGAAGTTCTCGGTGTTTTCCATAGGTCGAATTTTGCATATTTAATTCATAAAATGCAATTAAGCGATTTCCCTAGGCCGTCTTCGGGACGCTGTTTTGGAGCTGAACATGAAACTTTCCCGTCGCCATGCATTGCTGGCAGCCGCCGCCATCACCCTTCCCGCCTGGGCCCAGGACTATCCGGCCCGCACCATCACCCTGGTCGTGCCCTTCACCGCCGGGGGCGGGGTGGACGCCGTTGCCCGCCTGCTGGCGGAGAAGCTGCGCGCAAGCCTGAAGCAGCCCGTGGTGGTGGACAACAGGCCGGGCGCCAGCGGCATGCTGGGCGCGGCGGCGGTCGCGAAGGCGCCGGGCGACGGCTACACGCTGCTGCTGGGGTCCGCGGGCGAGACCGCCATCAACCCGCTGGTCTACAAGGCGCGCATGCAGTACCAGCCGCAGAAGGACCTGGCGCCCATCACCCTGGTCACCCGCGTGCCGAACGTGCTCGTCGCGTCCCCCGGCTTTCCCGCGAGGAACGTGGCCGAGCTGGTGAGCTACGCCAAGGCCAACCCCGGCAAGGTGGGCTACGCCACCAGCGGCGTGGGCAACCCCCAGCACCTCAATGGCGAGCTGCTGGCGTCGGTGGCGGGCATACGGCTGAACCACGTGCCCTACAAGGGGGCGGCCAACCAGCTCGTGGACGTGGCCTCGGGCGTGGTGGACATGGCCTTCGTGAGCTACGCGGGCGCCGCGCCCTTCATCAAGGGCGGGCGCGTGAAGGTGCTGGCCGTCACCTCGGCCAGGCGCGCGTCCTTCGCGCCGGACATCCCCGCCATCGCCGAGACCCCGGCCACCGCCTCCTACAGCCTGGAGAACTGGTTCGGACTGTTCGCCCCCGCCTCCACGCCGGCCGCCATACAGGCCAGGTTGAATGCCGCCGCCGTCGATGCGCTGAAGGACCCGGAGCTGATCAAACGCCTGCGCGAGCAGGGCGGAGAGCCCGCGCCCATGGCGCAGCAGCAGTTCCGCGACTTCATCGCGCAGGAGACGCGGAAGTACGCGCAGATCGTGGAGTCGGCGCACATCACGCCCGAGTGAGCCTCCTGCGGCCTTATCCCTTGCTTCCTAAAACCTGAAACCAGAGGAGACAGCATGAACCCTTGCAGCAACGCGCGCCGCGCATTCATCGCGGGCGCGGCCATGGTCCTGGCGTGCAACTGTGCGCTGGGCCAGACGGGCGCCGTGGGTTACCCGGTCCGGGCCATCACCATCGTCGTGCCCTTCGCCGCGGGCGGCAACACGGACGTCAAGACCCGGCTCGTCGCCAAGCAGCTCGGCGAGATCCTGGGGCAGCCCGTGGTCATCGACAACAAGCCGGGTGCCAGCGGCAACATCGGTATGGAGCTCGTCAACCGGGCCGCGCCCGACGGCTACACGCTGGGCATGGGCAGCTTCGGCCCGCTGGCGGTGAACCCCTGGATCTACCCCAAGCTGAACTTCAACCCCAGGTCTTTCGTGCCCATCATCCTGCTCGAAAAGAGCCCGCTGGTGCTGGTGACGCCCGCGGACAAGCCCTACCAGTCGGTCAAGGACGTCATCGCCGCGGCCAAGGCTAGGCCTGGCCACCTGAACATCGCCAATGCCGGGCCCGGGGGCGCGCACCACCTGTCGGCGGAGCTGTTCGAGAGCGCGGCGGGCATCGA
This sequence comes from Alicycliphilus sp. T452, assembly GCF_054512775.1. NCBI lineage: Bacteria > Pseudomonadati > Pseudomonadota > Betaproteobacteria > Burkholderiales > Comamonadaceae > Alicycliphilus > Alicycliphilus sp. T452. The sequence goes on along the minus strand of NZ_JBTNEH010000002.1, from coordinate 89,618 downwards.
CATGCTCGGCGTCCCGTTCAAGGGCGGCGGCCCCGCCGCGCAGGCATTGCTGGCCGGGCAGGTGGATCTGATGTTCGAGCAGACCAGCGCGGCCGTGCCCTCGATCCAGGCCAGGAAGATCCGCGCGCTCGGCGTCACGTCGGCGCAGCGCCTGCAGCAGCTGCCGGACGTTCCGTCCTTCGCAGAGCAGGGCCTCCCCGAAGTGACGGTGTCCAACTGGATGGGCTACGTGGCGCCCAAGGGCACGCCGCCCGACATCGTGGCCAGGCTGCACGCGGCCTTTGCCAAGGCCATGGAGCACCCCGAGGTCAAGGACCGCATCCTGGCGCAGGGCAACGAGTTCGGGGGCGGCTCCAGCCAGGACTTCGCCAGCTTCATCGACGGCGAGTCCGCCAAATGGTCCAGGCTGGTCAAGGCGCGCAATATCCGCATGGATTGAGCGTCCGGCGCCCGGGTTTGACGGGATATCAATGAAAAGTGCTGCCAGCGCTTATAAATAAAGCGCTGGCAGCTATTTATTTGATAGTTAACGGCATTGCTGGAGGCGCACGCGATGCTGTGCCAGACTCCGGCCATGCACAGCACCCCCACGCCTTCTTGCCCGGTCGCCGTCGTGACCACCACCGTGGCCAGCGCGGCCGATGCGCGGCGGCTGGCCGCCGGCGCCGTGCGGGCGCGGCTGGCCGCCTGCGTGCAGGTGGAGGCCATCGCCTCGCACTACGTCTGGCAGGGCGCGCAGCACGAGGACGCGGAATGGCGCCTGGTGTGCAAGACGCTGCCCGCCGCCGTGCCCGCGCTGCTCGCGTGGCTGCGGGTGCAGCACCCCTACGAGGTGCCGCAGCTGCTCACCCACACGGTGCAGGCCGAGGCCGGCTACGCGCAGTGGGTGGCGCAGCAGGTGGACGGCTGACGCGCCGCCGCCCCTCACGCGGCCAGGGCGCGCATCTCGCGGATCAGGTCGGCCTTGCCCTCGAAGCCGATGCCCGGCAGGGGCGGCAGGGTCACGTGGCCGTTGTCCACCTTCACGCCGTCGGGGAAGCCCCCGTAGGGCTGGAACAGGTCAGGGTAGCTCTCGTTGCCGCCCAGGCCCAGGCCGGCCGCGATCGCCAGCGACATCTGGTGCCCGCCGTGCGGGATGCAGCGGCTGGGCGACCAGCCGTGCGCCTTCAGCATGTCCAGCGTGCGCAGGTATTCGACCAGACCGTAGCTGAGCGCGCAGTCGAACTGCAGCCAGTCGCGGTCGGGGCGCATGCCGCCGTGGCGGATGAGGTTGCGCGCGTCCTGCATGGAAAACAGGTTCTCGCCCGTGGCCAGGGGGCCGGCATACGCCTCGCCCAGCCGGGCCTGAAGCTCGTAGTCCAGCGGGTCGCCCGCCTCCTCGTACCAGAACAGCGGGTACTGCGACAGGGCCTTGCCGTAGTCGAGGGCGGTCTGCAGGTCGAAGCGGCCGTTGGCGTCCACGGCCAGCTGCTGGCCCGGGCCCAGGATCTTGAGCACGGATTCGATGCGCTCGCAGTCTTCGGCCAGGCTGGCGCCGCCGATCTTCATCTTGACCACCGAGTAGCCGCGCGCCAGGTAGCCCTCCATTTCCTGGCGCAGGCCGTCCAGCCCCTTGCCCGGGTAGTAGTAGCCGCCGGCCGCGTAGACGAACACCCGGGGGTTGGGCGTGCCCGTGCCGTAGCGCTCGGCGAGCAGCTGGAACAGGGGCTTGCCGGCGATCTTGGCGACGGCGTCCCACACGGCCATGTCGATGGTGCCCACGGCCACGGAGCGCTCGCCGTGGCCGCCCGGTTTCTCGTTGGTCATCATGCGCGCCCAGATCCTGTGCGGGTCCAGGTTCTCGCCGGTCTCGTCCAGCAGGCTGGCCGGGTCGGCCTCCAGCACGCGGGGGATGAAGCGCTCGCGCATCAGCGCGCCCTGGCCGTAGCGGCCGTTGGAGTTGAAGCCGTAGCCGACCACGGGCCGGCCGTCGCGCACGACGTCGGTGACCACGGCCACCAGGCTCAGCGTCATCTTGGAGAAGTCGATGTACGCGTTGCGGATGTCCGATTTGATGGGGCGGGTCGACTCGAGGATGTTGACGATTTTCATGGTGCTTCGGAAGTAGGGATGGGGTTCACTGCGCCAGCGACGCGCCGCCGCAGATGCGCAGCTCCTGGCCGGTGATGGCTGCGGCTGGGGGCGACAGCAGGTAGGCGACCAGGGCGGCGATCTCGGCCGGCTCGACCAGGCGGCCGATGGGCGGCAGGCGCGGCGCGCTGGCGGCGCGGGCGGGGTCCCGCAGCATGGCCGTGGCCGTGGCGCCGGGCGAGACCACGTTCACGGTCACGCCGCGCGGCGCCACCTCCACGGCCCAGCTGCGCGCCAGGGCGACCAGCGCGGCCTTGGTGGCCGCGTACTGGCCGCGCCCCGGCAGGCCCTGGGCCACGCGGCTGCCGATGAAGACCACGCGTCCCCGGCACCGGTCCGCCATGGCGGGCACCAGGGCGTTGGCCAGGCGGGTGGCGGCGTCCACGTGCAGCTGCCACATGAGGGCGCCGGCCGCCGCGTCCAGCCGGCCCAGCGGGCCCACGCGCAGCACACCGGCCGCGTGGACCAGGGCGTCTGCGCCCTGCAGGCCGGCGGCCGCGCGCTCCAGGGCGGGGCCGTCGGCCAGGTCCACGGCCAGGGGCGTGAAGCCGGGCTGCCGCAGCGTGGGCGGCGCCACGTCCAGGCCGGTGACGTGCCAGCCGTCGTCCAGCAGCGCCTGGGCGATGGCCCGGCCGATGCCGCTGCTGCTGCCGGTCACCACGGCCTGGCGGGGGCGAGGCTCATTCGACACGGATGCCCCCTTCGGTCACGATCTTCTGGGCGCGCTCCATGTCGCTGCGCTGGAACCTGGCGAAGTCCTCGGCGCTGCCCGGCGACAGCAGCAGGCCCTGCTCCTGCAGGCGCTCCTTCATGCCGCCCGCCAGGGCCTTGTTCACCTCGGCGTTGAGCCGCTGCACGATCTCGGGCGCCGCCTTGGCTGGCGCCCACAGGCCGTACCAGCTGTAGAACTCGTAGCCGGGGATGGTCTCGGCCACCGTGGGCACGTCGGGCAGGCTGGCCGCGCGCTGGGCTGATGTCACGGCCACCACCCGCAGCATGCCGCTCTTGTGGTACTGCAGCGAGCCCAGGATGGGGTCGATGAAGCCGTCGATCTGGCCGCCTATCAAGTCCTGGAAGGCCGGGGCCGTGCCCTTGTAGGGCACAACCAGGTAGTCGATCTGGCCGGCGCGCTTGAGCAGCTCGGTGGACAGGTGGCCGGCCGAGCCGATGGAGCCCACGGCGAAGGTCATCTTGCCGGGGTGGGCCCTGGCGTGCGCGATGAGCGACCTGATGTCGGTAATGGGCAGGTTCTTGTTGATGGCGACCGACAGCGGCGCCTTGGCCACCAGGGCCACGGGCGCGAAGTCCCGGGTCACGCTGTAGGGCACGGATTTCATGGTCATGGGCGCCGTGGTGAAGGTCGAGGCGTTGAACAGCAGCGTGTAGCCGTCCGCCGGCGCCTTGGCCACGATGTCGGCGCCGATCACGCCGTTGCCGCCGGGCTTGTTCTCGACCACGAAGGGCTGGCCCATCTGCTCGCCCAGCTTCTGGGCCAGCATGCGGCCCACGGCGTCCAGCGTGCCGCCGGGCGGGAAGGGGATGACCATCCGCACGGGCTTGGCGGGATAGGTCTGGGCGGCGGCGTGGCCCGCCAGGGCCAGGATCGCGGCGCCGAGGCCGGCGCGCAGGAAGTGGCTGCGGTGCATGGTCTTGTCTCCTGTCTGTCTCTTCACGGGGTCAGCGCTGCAGCAGGCTGGCCTGCCGGACGGCCGCGCGCAGGGCGGCCAGCTCCTGGGCGCTGGGCGCCTCGGTGGGCGGGCGCACGGTGGCGTCGCCGATCACGCCCGCCAGGTACATGCCGGCCTTCATGCGGGCATGGGCCTCGCCTGTGGGCTCGCCGCCGCCGTAGACGGCGTCCTTGAGCGGCGTGATCACGGCCTGCACCTGCATGGCCTTCTTCAGGTCGCCGGCCTTCACGGCGTTCCACAGGTCGATGATGAGCTGGGGGATGAAGGTGGCGAAGCCCACCAGCGCGCCGTCCACGCCCTGCACCATGGAGGCCAGCAGGTACTCGTCGTGGCAGGTCAGGATGGCCTTGGAGGCGTCGGCCTCGCGGATGGCCTGGATGTCGCGGGCGTACTTGTTCATGTCGCGCTGGCCCACCTTGAAGGCCTGCACGTAGGGCAGTCGGGCCAGATCCGCCAGCAGCTGCGAGGAGTACGACGCGCGGGTCCAGGCCGGGTAGACGTGGCACACCAAGTCCAGCTGCGGCGCGGCCCGGTGGATGGCCTCGAAGTACTGCAGCGCATGGCCCGGCGTGAAGCCGAAGCGCAGCCAGTGGTGGGGCGGCATCACGTCGAGCACCACGGCGCCCGCGGCCTGGGCGGCGCGGGCGTGCTCGGCCGCGTCGGCCAGGCCCTCGCAGACGATGGAGGAGATCACGGGCAGCCGGCCCTTGAGCTCGTCGGCCACGATGCGCGTGACCTCGGCGCGCTCGGCGGGCGTGAGCGAGAAGACCTCGCCTGTGTGGCCGTTGGTCATCACGGCCACCACGCCGTCGTGGCCGGCGAGCCAGGAGGCCAGCCTGCGCAGCGCAGGCTCGTCGATGCGGTGGTCCGGCGTGAAGGGGCAGGAGATGGCGGGGATGACCCCGCGGTAGTTGGCGATGGAAGGCATGTACAGTCTCCGATGGTTGGGATGAGGGGATGAACGATGGGCCGCATCATTTCCCGCGGGCCGGACACGGTCCAATACTCGAAACGCATACATCTATCGCGCTGCACGCAACACCATGGGACCTGGCAACCGCCCCCTCGATCTGGAATGGCTGGAGGACTTCCTGGCACTGGCCGAATGCGGCAGCTTCTCCCGCGCGGCCGAGGCGCGCGCGATCGCCCAGCCTGCGTTCAGCCGCCACATCCGGGCGCTGGAGGAATGGGTGGGGGTAGACCTGTTCGACCGCAGCGCCCATCCCGCCGCGCTGACGGCCGCGGGCCAGCGCTTCCTGCCCCTGCTGGAGGCGGTGGTGGCCAGCCTGGAGGCCGCCCGCATCAAGGCGCGCGCGGCCCACGACCAGGCTGCGGCCAGCCTGCGCTTCGCGGCGACGCACGTGCTGTCGCTGACCTTCTTCCCGCCCTGGCTGGCGGACATGGAGTCGCAACTGCGCCTGGGGCCCATCCAGACCATGTCGGACAGCTCGCGCGCCTGCGAGGAACTGATGCTCCAGCGCCGCGTGCAGTTCGTGCTGTGCCACGGCCACGCGGCCGTGCCGGGGCGGCTGGACGAGGCCCGCTACCCCATGCTGCGGCTGGGGCGCGACGTGCTGCGCCCGGTCAGCGCTCCCCACCCGGACGGCACGCGCGGGCGGGCGCTGCACGCCATCGGCCTGCCGCCGCCGGTGCCCATGCTGGCCTACAGCGAGGCCTCGGGCCTGGGGCGCATCGTGCGCGCCCAGCTGCGCGCCTTCGCGCAGCAGCCCGGCGTGCGCACGGCCGAGCCGGGCGAGCTGGAGGAGGTCTTCACGGCCCACCACGCCGTGCTGCTCAAGACCATGGCGCTGGAGGGCCGGGGCATCGCCTGGCTGCCCGAGTCATTGATCGCGCAGGAGCTGCAGCGCGGCGCCCTGGTGGCCGCGGGCCCCGAGGCCTGGAACATTCCCGTGGAGATACGCCTGTACCGCCAGCATGCCGAGATGGCCGCCGTGGCCGAGTCGCTGTGGCAGCTGGCGGCCCGTCGGCAGGACTGAAAAGCCGCCCCTTCGTCAGGCCAGCAGCGCCTGCGCGAACTCGCGCGCGTTGAAGGTCTCCAGGTCTTCCACCTTCTCGCCCACGCCGATGAAGTAGACGGGCACGGGCCGCTCCTGCGCGATGGCGGCCAGCACGCCGCCCTTGGCCGTGCCGTCGAGCTTGGTGACGATGAGGCCGGTGAGCGAGAGCGCGTCGTCGAATGCGCGCACCTGGGCCAGGGCGTTCTGGCCGGTGTTGCCGTCGATCACCAGCAGCACCTCGTGCGGGGCCGTCGCGTCGGCCTTGGTCACGACGCGCCTGATCTTCCTGAGCTCCTCCATCAGGTGCAGCTGCGTGGGCAGGCGCCCGGCCGTATCCACCAGCACCACGTCCTTGCCGCGCGCGCGCCCGGCGTTCACCGCGTCGAAACTCACGGCGGCGGGATCGCCCCCTTCCTGGCTCACGATCTCCACCGTGTTGCGCGTGGCCCAGACGCCCAGCTGCTCGCGCGCCGCGGCGCGGAAGGTGTCGGCCGCGGCCAGCAGCACGCTCTCGCCGTGGTCGGCAAGGTGCCTGGTGAGCTTGCCGATGGAGGTGGTCTTGCCCGCGCCGTTCACGCCGGCCACCATGATCACGGTGGGTGTGTGCTCGCCGATCACCAGGGGCTTTTCCAGCGGGCGCAGCAGGTCGGTCAGCGCGTCGGCCAGCAGGGCCTTGACGGCGGCGGGCTCGGTGGTCTTGGTTTCCTTCACGCGGCGCTTGAGGTCGGCGAGCAGGTGCTGCGTGGCCTTCACGCCGGTGTCGGCCATGAGCAGGGCATCTTCGAGCTCCTCGTACAGCGCGTCGTTGATCTGCGTGCCCGTGAAGACGGTGGCGATGCTGCCGCCGGTCTTGCGCAGGCCGGACTTGAGGCGCTCCATCCAGCCCTGGCGCGCGCCCTCGGGCTTGGGGGCGGGCTCGGGCACGGCGGGCGGGGCCTCGTGCGCCGCAGGCGCGGCCTGCGGCGCGGCGGTGTCCTGTGCGCCGAAGGACTTGCGCAGCCAGCCGAGCGCGCCGCCGCCCGCGGGCGTGTCGGCCGTGGCGGCCTCGGGGGGGCTGGCGGTGTCCGGCGCCGGCGCGCTGGAGGGCTCGGCGGGGGAGGGGGATTTCTTCTTGAAAAAACTGAACATTGGCGGGTTCTTAGAATCGCAGCCATTCTATGAAACGCGCTATCACCCTTTTGGGCCTGCTGGCCTGCCTGCATGCGGGGGCGCAGACCGCACCGGTTCCTCCCGCCATCGCGCCATCGGCCGCCACGGCCACGGGGGCGCAGCAATTCACCCTGAGAAACGGCATGCAGCTCATCGTGCAGCCCGACCGGCGCGCGCCCACGGCGGTGCACATGGTCTGGGTGCGCGTGGGCGCCATGGACGAGGTCGATGGCACCTCGGGCGTGGCGCACGCGCTCGAGCACATGATGTTCAAGGGCACGAAGAAGCTGCCGCCGGGCGAGTTCTCGCGCCGCGTGGCGGCGCTGGGCGGGCAGGAGAACGCCTTCACCAGCCGCGACTACACGGGCTACTACCAGCAGATCCCGGCCAGCCGGCTCGCCGACGTGATGCGGCTGGAGGCCGACCGGTTCGCCCACAACCAGTGGCCGGATGCCGAGTTCACCAGGGAGATCGAGGTGGTCAAGGAGGAGCGCCGCATGCGCACCGAGGACCAGCCGCGCGCCGCGCTCATCGAGCAGCTGTACGCCAGCACCTTCATCGCATCGCCCTACCGCCGCCCGGTGGTGGGCTGGATGAGCGACCTGGACGCCATGACGCCGGCCGACGTGCGCCAGTTCCACCGCCGGTGGTACGTGCCGCGCAACGCCGCCGTGGTGGTGGCGGGCGACGTGGACCCGGCCAAGGTGCTGGCCCTGGCCCAGAAGACCTACGGTGCCATCCCCCCGCGCGCCGTGCCGGCGCGCAAGCCGCGCACCGAGCCCGTGCAGCAGGGCCTGCGCCGCATCGACTTCAAGGCGCCGGCCGAGCAGGCCTACGTGGCCCTGGCCTTCCACGTGCCGGGCATCTCGCGCATCGAGGACATGGGCGACAGCGACCGCGACGGCCTGGCGCTGCTGGTGCTGTCGGCCGTGCTCAGCGGCTACGACGGCGCGCGCCTGGAGCGCGCGCTCACGCAAGGGGCCGACCGCGTGGCCGACGCCGCCGACAGCCAGGCCTCCGTCTTCGGCCGCGGCCCCTCGCTGTTCCTGATGACGGGCGTGCCCGCCGCGGGCAAGACCTCCAGCCAAGTCGAGGACGCGCTGCGCGCCGAGATCGCCCGCGTGGCGCGCGAGGGCGTGAGCGAGGCCGAGCTCTCGCGCGTGAAAACGCAGTGGGCGGCCTCCAACATCTACGCGCGCGATTCGCTCTACAGCCAGGCCAGCGACCTGGGAAGCAACTGGGTGCAGGGCCTGCCGCTGGATGCGGACCAGCGCCTGCTGAAGCTGCTGCGCGCCGTGACGCCCGAGCAGGTGCAGTCCGTGGCCGCGCGCTACTTCGGCGACGACCAGCTCACCGTGGCCACGCTCCTGCCCCAGCCCGCGGCCAACGGCGCCAGGCGCGCCGCCCCCGCGCCGGCCACCGGCGGGCGCATGCACTGAGCGAGTCCCGCATATGAACAAGATCATCAAAACGATAGCTGCTCGCGCTTTGCTGGCAAGCGCTGGAGCCGTTTTTTATATGAACAACGCCTGGGCCCTGCTGCCGATCCAGCACTGGACCGAGCCCAGCGGCGCGCGCGTCTGGCTGGTCGAGAGCCCGGCCATCCCCATGGTGGACGTGCAGGTGGACTTCGACGCCGGCGCGCGCCGCGACCCCGCGCCGCAGGCCGGCCTGGCCGCGGCCGCCGCGCTCATGAGCTCCAAGGGCGTGGCGGCCGGCGGCGCGGACGAGCCCGCGCTGGACGAGAACGACCTGGGCGAGGCCTGGGCCGACCTGGGCGCGAGCCTGGAGGCCGGTGCCGAGCGCGACGGCCTGGTGTTCTCGCTGCGCTCGCTGACCGAGCCCGACCTGCTGGAGCGCGCCGCGCGCCTGGCCGCGCGCCAGCTGGGCCAGCCCAGCTTCACGCAGAACGTGTGGCAGCGCGAGCGCGCGCGCTGGGACGCGGCCATCAAGGAAGCCGACACCCGCCCCGGCACCGTGGCCGCCAAGGCCTTCGCCGCCGCCGTCTACGGCGGCCACCCCTACGGCCAGCGCGCCACGGCGCAGACGCTGGCGAACATCGAAGCGGCCGACCTGCAGGCCTTCCACGCGCGCTACCTGCAGGCCTGCCGCGCGCGCGTGAGCATCGTGGGTGCGCTCACGCGCGCGCAGGCGCAGCAGCTGGTGCAGGCCCTGCTGTCGCGCCTGCCCGCGCCGCCGCCCGCCGACTGCGCGCCGCTGCCCGCCGTGCCCGAGGTGCAGCCGCTCGAAAAGGCGGCGCAGGAGGACATCCCGTTTGCATCGGCCCAGGCCCACGTGCTCATCGGCCAGCCGGGCTTCGTGCGGCGCGACCCGGACTTCCTCGCGCTGCTGGTGGGCAACCACATCCTGGGCGGCGGGGGCTTCACCTCGCGCCTGACCAACGAGGTGCGCGAGAAGCGCGGCCTCTCCTACAGCGTGGGCAGCAGTTTCTCGCCCGGCCTGAACGCCGGCGCCTTCGTGGTCGGCCTGCAGACGCGGCCCGACCAGGCCGCGCAGGCCGTGCGGGTCACGCGCGACGTGATCACGCGCTTCGTGGAGGAAGGCCCGACCGAGGCCGAGCTGCGCGCTGCCAAGGACAACCTCATCGGCGGCTTCGCGCTGCGCATCGACAGCAACCGCAAGCTGCTGGCCAACGTGGTCAACATCGCCTGGAACGGGCTGCCGCTGGACTACCTGGAGCATTGGACCGACCGCGTCCAGGCCCTCACGGTGGCCGACATCCGCGCCGCCTTCCAGCGCAAGCTCCAGCCCGCGCGCATGGTGACCGTCGTCGTCGGGGGCCAGCCTTGAGCCGCGCGCCGGCCAAGGCGGCGGGCGAGGTGCGCATCATCGGCGGCCGGTGGAAGCGCACGCGCCTGCCCGTGGCCGACAAGCCCGGCCTGCGCCCCACGCCCGACCGCGTGCGCGAGACCCTGTTCAACTGGCTGGGCCAGGACCTCGCGGGTTGGCGCTGCCTGGACGCCTTCGCCGGCACGGGCGCCCTGGGGCTGGAGGCCGCCTCGCGCGGCGCCGCCAGCGTGCTGCTGGTCGAGGGCGACGCCGGCCTGGCCGCGCAGCTCGAAACCCTGCGCCAGCGCCTGCAGGCGGGCGCCGTGCGCGTGCAGCGCGGCGACGGCGTGGCCGCGCTGCGCCAGTGCCAGCCCGCCAGCATGGACCTGCTGCTCATCGACCCGCCGTTCGACGGCGCGCTGTTCGCCCCCGCCCTGCAGGCCGCCGCCCGGGCCGTGGCGCAGGACGGCTTCATCTACCTGGAGGCGCCCGCCACCTGGACCGATGAGCAGCTGGCCCCCCTGGGCCTGGCGCTGCACCGCCACCTGAAGGCCGGCGCCGTGCATGCCCACCTGCTGCGCCCGCGGCAAAACGCTACGGATATGTGAGCTGCCAGCGCTTGCCAGATAAGCGCTGGAGGCCATTTTTGCTTGAAAACGCCGCACGTACCGCGGCACTGCATAATCCGCCCCTGGGGGCCCGCGCCGGGCGCCATCGACCAGGAGACTTGACGCCATGGCGCATGTAGTTGCCGTTTATCCCGGGACCTTCGATCCCATCACGCTGGGCCATGAAGACCTGGTGCGCCGCGCGGCGCAGCTGTTCGACCGCGTCATCGTGGCCGTGGCCATCGCGCACCACAAGAAGACCCTGTTCAGCCTGGACGAGCGCATGGACATGGCGCGCGAGGCGCTGCGCGACTGCCCCCAGGTGCAGGTCGAGCCCTTCGAGGGGCTGGTGACCGAATTCACGGCCGCGCGCGGCGGCACGGCCATGGTGCGCGGCCTGCGCTCGGGCACGGACTTCGACTACGAATTCCAGCTCGCCGGCATGAACCGCGCACTGGTGCCGCAGATCGAGACCGTGTTCCTGACCCCCAGCAGCCAGTACCAGTTCATCAGCAGCACGCTGGTGCGCGAGATCGCCACGCTGGGCGGCGACGTGGCGCAGTTCGTTTCGCCCTCCGTGCTGCAGCGCCTGCGCGCCAAGCTCGGCAAGGCATGAAAAAATAGCCCCCACGCTCCACCGCTGCGCGGGTCGCCGCCCCCCCAAGGGGGCCGCTTTTCATCCTGGGACGGCCCGGCAATGAAAAACGCGCCGCCCTGGCACGGGCGGCGCGTTTTGGATGGGGCCGCGCGATCAGGGGCGCACGACGATGCTGTTGCGCACGTCGCGCACATGCTTGGTGTTGCGTGCGATGGACTCGGCGCGGTCTTTTTCGGCCTGCGACTTGGCAAAGCCCGACAACTGCACCGTGCCGTTGAGCGTCTCCACGCTGATGGCCGCCGCCGACACGCTCTTGTCTTCGGCCATCTTGGCCTTCACCGCGGTGGTGATGGCCGCGTCGTCCACATACGAGCCCACGGTCTGCTGGTCGCGCACCACCGCGCAGCCGGTGGAGAGAAGGGTGACGCCCGCCAGCAGGGCGAAGGCGATGGCACTGGTGTATTTCTTCATGCTGATGTCCTTTAGGTTTGTGCTGTGACGACTCGGGTGCTTGGAAAAATCCCTTGCGGCCTGTTGCACCCTCCGATGGCCGCACGGGGTTGAAGTGCCGTGGCGGGCAAGGCTGCCGCCATCACGACTCTCAGTGCCGTTCGCTGCCGCTGCGGCGCGCCAGCATTATGGCGGTGGCGAAGGCTGCGCCGGCGGCCGCGGCGATCAGCAGCGACGTGCCGGGTTTGTAGGTTACGTAGCGGGTGGTGGTATCGGCCGCCTGCCGGAACTGGCGGCGGGCCTGTTCGCCGGTGTGGGCGCAGTAGGCGATGCCGCGGCTGGCGAGGTCCTGGGCCTTGGCCGCGATGTCGTCTATCAGCGGGTCCACATCCTGGCGCAGGTGGCGTACGCGGCGATAGGCCTTGTCCAGCGAGCGGTTGGCCATGTCGCGTGCGGACTGCACGGCGTCGCTGGTGCCGTCGAGGATGTCGTCCGCGGCCTGGTGCGCGGTGTCCAATGCCTTTTGGGTCGTGGTCTGAACTGTCACGAATGCGTCCTTTCATGGAAGATGCGAGGCGCAGGCGTCTGCCTGCGAACGATGCGGGTTCAGTTCTTCTTGAGCAGGCCGATGACGAAGCTCACCACGGCCATGATCACGAAGACGAAGAACAGGATCTTGGCGATGCCCACGGCGCCTGCGGCGATGCCGCCGAAGCCGAAGACCGCGGCCACCAGGGCGATGACCAGGAATACCACTGCGTAGTGCAACATGAGCGACTCCTTTGGTGCGCGGGCGCATGGCGCCGCGCGGTTCGTGCATGCGCCGGAGCGCATGCCTGCACTCTAAGTGCGACAGCCGCAGCGCGGGGGCAGGTGGCGGGCGTGCGCTGGTGTAGGACGCCGCCGAACCGGCTCAGGCGATCCGGTGGGGCAGCACGGCGCTGACCAGGGTGCCCTCGCCGGGGGTGGAACTCACGGTGAGACTCCCGCCCGCGGCCTCGACCCGGTGGCGCATGCCCAGCAGTCCATGGGCGTCGGCGCGGATGCGCGCGGTGTCGAAGCCCGCGCCGTCGTCGCGTACCTGCACCGAGACGTGGTTGGTGTGGTTGTGCACGCACACCAGCACCTTGCGGGCGTTGGCGTACTTGCCGATGTTGGTGAGCGACTCCTGCACCAGGCGGTAGACGGTGAGCTGCGCCGTGTCGGACAGGGGGACCTCCTCCAGGCTGGTCTCCACCTGCACGTTGCTGCTCTGGGCGAAGTCGCGCGTCAGGATTTCCAGCGAGGCCGTCAGGCCCAGGTTGGACAGCGAGGACGGGCGCAGGTTCTCGATGATGCGGCGCTTGAGGGCGATGCCGTTGTTGAGCGTTTCCGTGAGGTGCTGGATGCGCTCGGCATGCTCGGGCACCTGCATGTCGATCCTGGACTTGAGCCGGGCCACGTCCAGCTTAGCGGCCGTGAGCAGCGCGCCGAGCTCGTCGTGCAGTTCGCGCGCGAGGTGCGCGCGTTCGTCCTCGCGCACCTGCTGCAGGTGGTTGGCCAGTGCCGACAGCGAGGCCGTGCGCTCGCGCACCAGCTGCTCCAGGCGGTCGCGCTCGCGCGCCAGCACCTCTTGCTCGCGCTCGTTGGCCTCCTGCAGCGCATTGGTCTGGCGCAGGTACATGTAGAAGGCCAGCAGGCCGATCACGGCCACGGTGGCGATGCCGATGCGCGAGAGCATCAGGGAGTGCAGGATTTCCTGCGTGCTGCCCTGCGCCTGCTGCGCGCTGCGCTCGACCAGGCGGGCGGCAATGGCGCGTATGGCGTCCATGTTGTCCTTGCCCACGTCGGTGGACAGAACGAACTTCCAGGCGTCGTCGTTGTTCTGGCGCCGCAGGTTCAGGCTCAGGTCCAGCTCGGAGAGCTTGCGCGCGATCTGCTGCGACAGCTGCGTGAAGTCGGCCTGGTCCTGCGGCAGCCGCTGGTAGGTCTGGCGCAGCTCGTCGAGGTTGGAGTTGATCGTGGCCACGGCCTCGTTGTAGGGCTGCAGGTAGCGGTCATCCCCGGTCAGCAGGTAGCCGCGCAGGCCGGTCTCGGCGTTCAGCATGTTCTGCAGCAGCCGGTCCAGCGCGGTGCGCGTGGCGTGCGAGCGGGCCAGGTCCCCGACGGCATCGTGCGAGCGCATGTACCCGGTCTCGTTGATGCCGACCAGCAGGACCACCGCCAGCAGGGCTGCCGGCAGGCTGATGGCCATCTTGCGCAAGCGGGACCAGATCATGTTCAAGCTTCTCCAGGGGGGTGGTGGGCCGAATTTGCATATCATCGCCCTGTAACGTTACTGAGGTGCCATGGTTGGCACCGCGTCCGGCAATCCTGAAAGAGGGCTAGATGATCAAGATCGGCATTGTGGATGACCACGCGATAGTGCGCTCCGGTCTGCGGCAGTTTTTCTCCGAGCACGTGGACCTGCGCGTGGTGGGCGAGGCCGCGAACGGCCGCGAGGCCATCGACCTGGTGCGCGCGCAGGAGATCGACGTGCTGGTGATGGACCTGTCCATGCCCGGGCAAAGCGGCCTGGATGCGCTGGCCATGCTGCGCGCCAAGGCGCCGGACATGGGCATCCTGATCCTGAGCGGCTACCCGGAGGAGCATTACGCCATCAACCTGATCCGCCAGGGCGCGAGCGGCTACCTCAACAAGGAATGCGAGCCCAAGGAGATCGTCGAGGCCATCCGCGCCATCGCCCTGGGGCGCCGCTATCTGACGCCGGCCGTGGCCGAACTGCTGGCCCAGCAGCTCAACCGCAAGGACGATGCGCCGCCGCACGAGCAGCTGTCGGAGCGCGAGTTCCAGGTGTTCCTCAAGCTGGCCCGGGGCGAGACGGCCGGGGACATCGCCAAGTCCCTGTCGCTCAGCGTCAAGACCGTGAGCACCTACCGCACCAGGCTCATGGAGAAGATGGGGCTGTCGTCCAACAGCGACCTGACCTATTACGCGCTCAAGAACAGGCTGATCGATTGACCGGCGGGCCGGCGGCTGCGCCGGCCGGGGCGCCGGAGGCCGCCGCGCGCTGCGTGCCATGCACGATGCAGTAGTCCACCAGCGCATCGATCTCGTTGGACTTGTCGAACACCGCGTCCACGCCGAGCTGCGCGCAGCGCATGCGCACGTCGGGCGTGGCGTAGTTGCTGAGCACCACCATCTTCTGCTCGCTCGCGCGGTCGCGGCATGCGGCCAGCACGCCCAGGCCGCTGCCCTGGCGCAGGAACAGATCGACGATGGCCAGGTCCCACTGCGAGGCGTGCGCGGTGAGCCACTGCTTGCCTTCGTCCTCCGTCTCGGCGATCCCGACCGCCTGCACCTCGGCCAGCTCTTCCAGGGTTCCGATCAGGTTCTCGCGGATGGTGGCGTTGTCTTCGACGATGTAGGTGCGCAGTTTCACGAGGGGTTCCAGTCCGGCCCGTTGTAAGGGGGCCAGGGAAGCTACTGTAAGAGGGCGGGGCGTGCCATGGTGCCAGCAGCTGCGCGCTGCCATCGTAGGTGCATTCCTACCCGGCCTGCGCGTGCCGCGCGCCGCAGACGGGGCAGGCGGGGTCGCGCTCCGTGCGCATCTCGGTCCATTGCATGTCGCGCCCGTCGAGCATCAGGAGGCGCCCCGCCAGCGATGTGCCCACCCCGGCGATGAGCTTGAGTGCCTCGGCGGCCTGCATGGTGCCGATGATGCCCACCATGGGGGCGAACACGCCCATGGTGGAGCAGGCGACCTCGTCGAACCGGGCGCCGGGCGGGAACAGGCAGGCGTAGCAGGGCGTGTCGCCCCGGCGCGGGTCGTAGACCGAGATCTGGCCGTCGAAGCGGATCGCGGCGCCGGCCACCAGCGGCCTGGCGCCGCGCACGCAGGCCGCGTTGATGGCCTGGCGCGTGCGGTAGTTGTCGGTGCAGTCGAGCACTACGTCCGCCTGGGCCACGAGCGGGTCGAGCGCCTGCGCGTCCACGCGCTGGCGCAGGGCGTGCACGCTGACCAGGGGGTTGATGGCGCGCACGGCCTGGGCCGCGGACTCGACCTTGGACTGGCCCACGCGCTCGGTGGTGTGGGCGATCTGGCGCTGCAGGTTGGTCAGGTCCACCACGTCGTCGTCCACCAGCGTGAGGCGCCCCACGCCGGCCGAGCCCAGGAACAGCGCCGCCGGCGAGCCCAGGCCGCCGGCGCCCACGATCAGCACGTGCGCGGCCAGGATGCGCTCCTGCCCCTCGATGCCGATCTCGTCGAGCAGGATATGGCGCGAGTAGCGCAGGAGTTGGTCGTCGTTCATGGCGTGGCGGGCGTGAAAAAGGCCGGGCTCCGCATGAGGCCCGGCCTGGGTGGAGGGAGAGCGGGTGTCAGTTGTCCTTCTTCTCTTCCTTGCGCTCGGTCAGCGTCTTGCTGGCCACCACCGTGTGCCCCTTGAGCTGGTTCAGCGCCTGGAGCAGCTGGAAGTCCTTGTCGGAGCCGAATTCGGGCAGCTTGCGCTCGGCGATGGGCTTCTTGGACTCTTCCTCCAGGCGCTTGCGGGCTTCCTCGCGGGCCTTCTCGCGCGCGGCGTCCTTGACCTCCTCGCCCTGGCCGCTGGTCAGGTGCTTCTCCAGGTCGGCCTCGCGCATGCGCAGCGAGGCGTAGACGTCGCCCTCGGCCGTTTCGTCGAGCATGACGTCGGGCACGATGCCCTTGGCCTGGATCGACTTGCCGCTGGGCGTGTAGTAGCGCGCCGTGGTCAGCTTGATGCCCGTGTCGGGGCCGAGCGGGCGCACGGTCTGCACCGAGCCCTTGCCGAAGGTCTGGCTGCCCATGATGGTGGCGCGCCTGTGGTCCTGCAGCGCGCCGGCCACGATCTCGCTGGCCGAGGCCGAGCCCTCGTTGACCAGCACCACCAGCGGCACGGTCTTGATGGCGGCGGGCAGGCGCTTGAGCGGGTCGCCGCTGCCGCGGCGCTGGTAGAACTCGGGCGAGGCCTTGAACGTGGCCTTGCTCTCGGCCAGCTGGCCGTTGGTGGAGACCACCGTCACGTTCTCGGGCAGGAAGGCGGCGGACACGGCCACGGCCGCGTCGAGCAGGCCGCCCGGGTCGTTGCGCAGGTCCAGCACCAGGCCCTTCAGGCGCGGCTCCTGCTTGTAGACCTCTTCCACCTTGCGCACGAAGTCGTCCACCGTGCGCTCCTGGAACTGCGACAGGCGGACCCAGGCGTAGCCGGGCTCGATGACCTTGGCCTTGACCGACTGGGTCTTGATCTCCTCGCGCGTGATGGTCACGGGAAAGCTCCGGCTCTCGTCCTTGCGCAGGATGGTCAGCGTGACCTTGGTGTTGGGCTCGCCGCGCATGCGCTTGACGGCCTCGTTGAGCGACAGGCCCTTGACGGCCGTGTCGTCGATCTTGGTGATCAGGTCGTTGGTCTTGAGGCCCGCGCGGTCGGCGGGCGAGCCTTCGATGGGCGAGACGATCTTGATCAGGCCGTCCTCCTGGGTGATCTCTATGCCCACGCCCACGAAGCGGCCCGTCGTGCCCTCGCGGAATTCCTTGAAGGACTTCTTGTCGAAATACTGCGAATGCGGGTCCAGGCTGGAGACCATGCCGGCGATGGCGTCGGTGATGAGTTTCTTGTCATCGACCGGCTCCACGTAGTCGGTCTTGATCAGGCCGAACACGGCCGACAGCTGCTGGATCTCTTCCAGCGGCAGCGGCGCCATCGCGCCGCGCGCCACGGTTTGCAGCGATACCGTGGTGAGGGCCCCGGCCACGATGCCGACCGATATCCATCCCGCAATTTTCAGTTTGTGGCCCATAAAACACCTTTACCGCTTCAAACCAATATACACCTTGGAAGTGCACGGCTGCGGGCAGTTCCCGCGCTTTTGCCTATTTTTTAGGCTCAGGCCTTGCCCTGCGCGGCCACGGCGGCGGCGGCCTTGGCGGCGGCCTCGGCGTCGCCCAGGTAGTAGCTGCGCAGGGGCTTGAGCTGCGCGTCCAGCTCGTACACCAGCGGAATGCCGTTGGGGATGTTCAGCCCCACGATGTCCTGGTCGGAGATGCCGTCCAGGTACTTGACCAGCGCGCGGATGGAGTTGCCGTGCGCGGCGATCAGCACGCGCTTGCCCGAGCGGATCGTCGGCGCGATGGACTCGTTCCAGTAAGGCAGCACGCGCGCCACCGTGTCCTTGAGGCACTCGGTCAGCGGCACCTGCCCGGGGGGCAGGCCCGCGTAGCGGATGTCGCCGCGCTCGCAGCGCGGGTCGGTGGGCTCCAGGGCAGGGGGGGGCGTGTCGTAGCTGCGGCGCCACACCAGCACCTGCGCGTCGCCGTACTGCTTGGCCATGTCGGCCTTGTTCAGGCCCTGCAGCGCGCCGTAGTGGCGCTCGTTCAGGCGCCAGCTGTGCTCCACGGGCAGCCAGGTGCGGTCCATCTCGTCCAGGCAGTGCCACAGCGTGCGCGTGGCGCGCTTCAGGACGCTGGTGTAGGCCAGGTCGAACTCGTAGCCCTCGGCCCTGAGCAGGCGGCCGGCGTTCTTGGCCTGTTCGATGCCGGTTTCGGTCAGATCCACGTCGGTCCAGCCGGTGAAGCGGTTTTCGAGATTCCACGTGGATTCGCCGTGGCGGATCAGAACGAGTTTGTGCATGGTGTCCCTAGGGCGTTCAGGTCAAAACCCGTCATTCTAGAATCACGTGCTTTGCTTCCGTCCAAGGATCCCCGTGAACTTCATCCTCGACAACTGGTATTTGATCTTCCTCGCGCTGGCCTCGGGCGTCATGCTCCTGATGCCCGTGCTCAAGGGCGCGGGGGCCGGCTCGCTGAGCGCGGCGCAGGCCGTGCAGCTCATCAACCGCGAGAAGGCGATCGTCATCGACGTGTGCGAGCCCGAGGAATTCGCCGCGGGCCACGTGGGCGGCGCCAGGAACATTCCCCTGGGACAGCTGCAGGAGCGCCTGCCCCAGGTCGCCAAGAACAAGGCCGTGCCGGTCATCATGGTGTGCGCCAAGGGCGGCCGCGCCTCGCGCGCGGTGGGTATCGCCAAGGGCCTGGGCTACGACAAGGCGCAGGCCCTGGCCGGCGGCCTGTCGGCCTGGCGCGAAGCCAGCATGCCGGTGGAAAAGGCCTGATCCGGCGCCATCCGCACTCTTTGTTTCCCGTATTCCGCCGAAAGGTCGCCTTGCCATGCAAGCCGTGAAGATGTACACCACCGCCGTCTGCCCCTACTGCATCCGCGCCAAGCAGCTGCTCAAGTCCAGGGGCGTGGAGCAGATCGAGGAGATCCGCGTGGATGCCGACCCGGCGGCGCGCCTGCACATGATGGAGATCACCGGCCGGCGCACCGTGCCGCAGATCTTCATTGGCGGCACCCATGTGGGCGGGTACGACGACCTCGCGGCGCTGGACGGCCGCGGCGGCCTGATGCCACTGCTGGGCGCCTGACTTGGCCGGCCCGATGCATCACACGGGCGTTGCATAATGCGTCCCAAGTTGCCCGCTGCGGGAGCCTTTCCCGGGCGGGCTTTGTTTTGACCGAAAGACCGAGACCATGGCCACCGAAGAAACCCCCGTGTTCCAGATCCAGCGCGTGTACCTGAAGGACCTGTCGCTGGAGCAGCCCAACTCCCCCGCCATCCTGCTCGAACAGGAGCAGCCCAGCGTGGACATCCAGCTCGGCGTCCAGGCCACGCCCGTCGCCGAGGGCATCTTCGAGGTCGCCGTGACGGCCACCGTGCAGACCAAGATCAAGGACAAGACCGTGTTCCTGGTCGAGGCCAAGCAGGCCGGCATCTTCGAGATCCGCAACGTGCCCGAGGAGCAGATGGGCGCCATCGTGGGCATCGCCTGCCCGCAGATCATCTACCCCTACCTGCGCGGCAACGTGGCCGACACCATCACGCGCGCGGGCTTCCCGCCCGTGCACCTGGCGGAAATCAACTTCCAGGCCATGTACGAGCAGCAGCAGGCCGCCGCGGCCGAAGCGGGCAACGGCGCCACGCAGTAAGCCGGTGCATCGGGTGATTGGAGGTGTTTTTGGCCTCCAGTGCCCGCGTAGCAAGCGCGATAAGCTATGAAAATCGTAGTCCTCGGCGCCGGCGCCTGGGGCACGGCCATGGCCATGAGCGCCGCCGCGCACGCGGCCGGCCATGACGTGACCCTGTGGGCGCGGGACGCGCAGCAGGCCGCCGGCATGCAGGCCGCGCGCAGCAACCAGCGCTATCTGCCCGGCCTGGCATTCCCGCCCAGCCTGCGGGTGCAGGCGGGCGAGGCCCGCGCGCTCGCGGACCAGGCGGAACTCGTCATCATCGGCACGCCCATGGCGGCGCTGCGCGGCATGCTGCTGCTGCTGCGGGACTGCGCCGCGCCCATCGCCTGGCTGTGCAAGGGCTTCGAGGCGGACACGGGCCTGATGGCCCACGAAGTCTGCGCCGAAGTGGCGCCGCAGCTGGCCAGCGGCGCCTTCAGCGGCCCGAGCTTCGCCCAGGAGGTGGCGCGCGGGCAGCCCAGCGCCCTCGTCGCCGCGAGCCGCCACGCCCGCGTGCGCGATGCGCTCGTGGCGGCCTTCCACGGCCCCGCGCTGCGCGTCTACGCCAGCGAGGACATCGTGGGCGTGGAGGTGGGCGGCGCGGTCAAGAACGTGCTGGCCATCGCCACGGGCCTGTGCGACGGCCTGCAGCTGGGCCTGAACGCGCGCGCGGCCCTGATCACGCGCGGTCTGGCCGAGATGACCCGCCTGGGCCTGGCCCTGGGTGCGCGGCCCGATACCTTCATGGGCCTGTCGGGCCTGGGCGACCTGGTGCTGACCGCCACGGGCGACCTCTCGCGCAACCGCCGCGTGGGCCTGCTGCTGGCCGAGGGCAAGAGCCTGCAGCAGGCGGTCGATTCGCTGGGACACGTGGCCGAGGGGGTGTACAGCGCCCGCACCGTGGTGCAGCGCGCGCGCGCTGCGGGCGTGGAGATGCCGATCGCCGAATGCGTGCTGGCGCTGCTCGACGGCCGGCTGCGCGCAACCGACGCCGTGGCCCGCCTGATGGAGCGCGAGCCTACGGTGG
This sequence comes from Alicycliphilus sp. T452, assembly GCF_054512775.1. Lineage (NCBI taxonomy): Bacteria > Pseudomonadati > Pseudomonadota > Betaproteobacteria > Burkholderiales > Comamonadaceae > Alicycliphilus > Alicycliphilus sp. T452. Next base: position 69,157 of record NZ_JBTNEH010000002.1, on the reverse strand, counting down.
AGCGGCTCTGAGGCCGTGAGCATCGCGCGCGCCGCCGCGTGTGCCGGAAGACGCGCACGGGGCGGCGCTTGAATCCTCCCATTTCTTGGCGTAGCCTGCACTTCTCGCAAACTCCGAGGGGACATGCCATGCCGTATCCCACCTTGCCGGTCGTGCTGTCTGCCGCAGCCGTGCTGGCTGCCTGCGCGCCCATGTCCGCGCAGGCCCCGGGCGATGCCGGGTCCCATGCCATGGGGTTTTTTGTCACCAGCGGCAATCCTGGGCGCGGAGGCGATCTGGGGGGCATCGAAGGGGCTGACCGCTACTGCCAGGCGCTGGCGAGCGGCGTGGGCGCCGGTGCGCGCACCTGGCGGGCCTACCTGAGCACGGTGGCCACGGTCGCAGGCCCGCCGGTCAACGCGCGCGACCGTATCGGCACCGGCCCCTGGTACAACGCCAAGGGCGTGCTGATCGCCCGCAACGTAGAGGAACTGCACGGCGCCAACCACATCAGCAAGCAGACCGCGCTGACGGAGAAGGGCGAGGTGCTCAGTGGACGGGGCGATGCGGTCAACATGCACGACATCCTGACCGGCTCGCTGCCCGATGGCCGAGCCTCCGCCGCCGCCGGCGACACCACCTGTGGCAACTGGACGCATGACGGCGCCGGCTCGGCACTGGTAGGCCACCATGACCGTATGGGGCTGGACGACAGCGCCGCGGCCAAGTCATGGAACTCCTCGCATGCTTCGCGCGGCTGCGGCATGGACGCCCTCAAGGCCACGGGCGGGGCGGGCCGGCTGTACTGCTTTGCCGCCGATACGCCGGCGCCGCCCTCCGGGCGCGCCATGGGCGGCGTGTCGGGCTATTGACGCGGGGCTTGGCTGGCCACCCGCCGGCTATTGCGTTACCCGGAAGCCCGATTTTTCGACGATGGGCCGCAGCGCTTCGCGCTGCGTCTTGGCCAGCCTGGCAACCTCGGCACCGGGCCTGCCGGTGGTGACGAGGCCGATCCGGACCATTTTTTCGGCGAACTCGGGGTCCTGGACGATGCCGATCATCGTTTTTTCCAGCTTGCTCACCACGGACTTGGGCGTGCCGGCAGGAACGAAGGCCGCATACCAGCTGGCTGCGTTTTCAAATCCCGGAACGCCCTGCTCGAGAAACGTGGGGACGCCGGGGATGAGCCTGGAGCGCTCCGTGCCGGGAACCCCCAGGTATTTGATTTTCCCGGCCTTCACCAGCTCGCCCGCAGAAGCGACCGTGTCCATGCCGACGGGAAGCACGCCGCCAATTTCGTCGGTCAGCATGGGTGGAGCGCCCTTGTAGGCGACGGGTGTCAGATTCAAGCCCATCTGCTGATTCAACTGCAGCAGGCCGAAGTGGAACACGCCGCCCAACGTCACCATGCCCACGCCGGTGTCTTTGGGGTTCTTTTTGATCCAGTCCACATATTCCCGCATCGAGGAAAAGGGGCTGTTGACCGAGGTGGTGGCCACCAACGGCGTATCGGCCAGCAGCGCCACCGGGACGAGATCCTTGTCGGGGTCGAACGGCAGTTTGTCGTAGGTCAGTGGCTGGGAGACGAATGGCGGCGCCGGGCTGATCAGGATGGTGTTGCCATCCGCTGGCGAACGCTTCACCGCCATCAGGGCAATCTGGGTACCGGCCCCGGGCTTGTTGTCCACGATGACCGTTTTGCCCAGGTCGGTGCGCAGTTTTTCGGCCATGGCGCGCGACATGCTGTCCAATGCGCCGCCCGCAGGAAAGCCTATGACGATTTTGATCGGTGTGCTGGATTGATCCTGCGCGACTGCGGCATGGGCCACAAGCGCGGCGCCCAGCGCGATGCCGGTGATTTTGGCGATGGATGAATGGAACATGTCTCTTCGCTCCCGGGGTTGGTGAAATTGCCTAATTCATCTGGATGGCATGCGCCACCAGCGTCAGCCCGCTGACGACCAGCAGGGCGCAGATCAGCTTGCGCAAAAGCTCGGGCGGCACGCGCCGCGCCCAGTGGTGGCCTGTCACCACGCCGGCGGCGGCCACGGCGATCAGCACCAGCCAGCGCAGCCACAGGTCGGCATGGGACAGGCGTCCCGCGACGCCCATGGTCAGCAGCACCGAGCAGGCACTGGCGGTGATCACCACCGGTGTGCTGGCACGCAGCGCCAGCACGTCGGGCAGGCGCCGGCTCAGCCATGCGACCACCAGCGGGCCGGCGGTGCCGAACAGGATCTCCACCAGGCCAATCGCGCCGCCCGCGGCATGGCTCCAGGGGGCGGCCAGCTGCCGGCGCCGTGGCGCGGCGGTGCGCAGCGCCTGTGCGCCCACCGCCGCCACGTACAGGCCCAGGGCCAGCAGGGGCCAGCGGCTGGCCAACTGCGTGGAGAGCCACAGGCCTGCCAGGGCGCCCACCACCATGCCGGGCAGCAGGCGCCGCAGCTCGGCGAAGTTCACGTGGCGCAGGTTCAGCCCGCCCAGCAGCAGCGAGGCCGGCACGTCCAGCAGCAGGACCAGGGGCACCACGTCCGCCAAGGGCCAGCGCCACGCCAGCAGCGGCACGATGACCAGGGCCGAGCCGAAGCCGGTGATCCCCAGCACCACGTAGCCCAGCAGCACGACGGCCGCGGGGTAGAGCAGTTCGTTCACACCTTGTCCGCCGGTCAGGCGCCGGCCGGCGCCCAGCCGTCCGCATGGGCCGGGGTGGCGTCGGCATCCAGCGGGTACATGGGGCGGCTCAGGTGCTTGAACGGAAACAGGTCGTAGTCCGAGCTGCAGACGCCGGGCCCGCTGACGAGCACGACGTGCTTGGCGAAGGGCCCGAACCCGGCGCGGAAATGCTGGCGCGACTTGAGCAGCACATATCTGGACTGCGCGGGGTCCACGCCGGCGTGGGTGAACACGCCCGTGTCGTAGGGTTCCTGGGGCCGCTCGCAGATGAAGACCAGCACCGTTCCCACGCGCAGCACGGCCGTGCGGCCCAGGCTCTGGCGCACGCCGGTGAACATGGGGCCGGTCACGGTGTATTCGCCATCCGTCAGGCGCTCCACCACGCCCGCCAGGCGCAGCGGGCGTCCCTTCAGGCCCAGGGCCGGCATGTCGGTCTTGCCGCCCACGTCCACGGTGACCTCGGCGCCCACGCCGCGCTCGAACAGCGTGGCCACCGTGGCGGGGTCCCAGAAGGGGCCGGCGACCACGTCTTCCAGGCCTTGCCTCAGCACCTCTTCGAGCACGTCCATGATGTCGGTGACGCCGCCGGCGCCACAGTTGTCGCCGTGGTCGATCAGCAGCACCGGGCCTTGCTCCAGGGTCTTGGCATGGGCGATCGCCTGTGGCACGGGCTCGCTCGGGAACACGAAGTCCGCGCGGCGCGACCAGGCCAGGTCGCACAGCTCGTCGAGCAGGCGCTGGCTGGCATCGAGCCTGCCGCGCTCGGCGGCGATGACCACCGACAGGCCGGCATAGGGGATGTCCGACAGCGGAAAGCCGCCGAAGACCGATGCATTGCACACCTCGCCATCGCGCTCGGCCTGCATGGCCCGGTCCATGATGTCCTTCATGGGCTGCATGGCCGGCGTCTGGCGCAGCATGTGCGTGAGCATGGGCAGGCGGCGCCACAGCAGCACGGGCTGGCTGCGGCCTTCCAGCCGGGCGCGGATGCTGCGGGCCACGCGGGCGCCGGTTTCGTAGATGTCCACGTGCGGATAGGTGCAGTAGCCGGCGATCACCGTGGCGTTGCGGATCAGCGCGCTGCTGAAGTTGGCGTGGAAATCCAGCGCCACGCCAATGGGCAGCCCCGGCGGGGTGCAGGCGCGCAGGCGGCGCAGCAGCTCGCCTTCGGCGTCTGGGTAGCCGTCCGCCACCATGGCGCCGTGCAGGTCCAGCAGGATCGCGTCGCAGCCCCGGGAGGCGCTGCGCACCACGGCGTCGCACAGGTGCTCGAAGGCCTCGCGCGCCACCACGCCGCTGGGCACGGCGTTTGCATACACGGCGAAGTCCACCTCGGCCCCCATCTCCCGCGCCATGTCGAGATAGGCGGTGGCGGCATTCTTCGTGCCTTCGCAGGCCTGGCGCGCCGCCTCGCCATAGGCCGGGCCATTGCCGGTGCCGCGGCGGAAGTCGCCGAGCACGGTGGGGATGGGCGAGAACGTATTCGTCTCGTGGCGCATCAGGGCGATGACAAACTTCATGGCTCGACTCATTGCTTTTCCAGGCCCGACTTCTCGACCAGCACGCCGTAGCGCCGGGTTTCCTGCTGCAGGAAGGCCTTGGCCTTGGCGGGCTCCAGCAGCACCGGGTCCAGGCTCAGCATGGACAGGGTGTTGGCGAAGTCCTCGTCCTTGACGCCCGACTGCAGCACGGAATAGATCTTGTCCAGCACCGCCTGCGGCGTGCCGGCGCGCATCACCACCGACAGGTTGGACTGCACGACCAGGGCCTTGGGGTCCCTGGGATCTTGCGCGACGGCCTTCGGAAACTCCTTGAGCGGCGTGCCCTGCAGCACGGCCACGGGCAGCACGCGCCCGCCGCGTGCATGGGCGATCGAGGAACCCACCACGTCCATGTGGGCGTCGGTGTGGCCGCCTATCAGGTCGGTGACGGCCGGGGGCGAGCCGCGGTAGGGCACGATCTCGAAGTTCAGGCCGTTTTGCCGGCGCCAGTTGTCCAGCGCCAGATGGGCCGCACCGCCGATGGTGTTGACGCTGATGGAGACCTTGCCCGGCCTGGCCTGGATGGCCTTGACCAGGTCGTCGAAGTTCTTGTAGGGCCCCTGGGGGTTGACGATCAGCCAGTGCGGGTAGGAATTGAGCACGGTCACGGGCGTGAAATCCCGGTCGCCGTCGTAGCGCACATCCTTGAGCAGCCAGCGGTTGATGTTGAGCGTGCCGTCGCTGGCCATGAACAGCGTATGGCCGTCCGCGGGGTCGCGCAGAGTGGCCAGGGCGCCGGGCACGGTGGCGCCGCCGGGGATGTTCTCCACCACCACGCTGACCTTGGGGAACGCCTTGCCCAGCTTGTTGGCCACCATGCGTCCCATGGCATCGGCCGAGCCGCCCGCCGGATACGGGACGATGACCTTCATGGCGCGTTTGGGCCAGTCCGCCTGGGCGTGGGCGGCGCCCATGCCCAGCACGGGCGCAAGGCAGGACAGCAGGGCCAGGCCCGCGACCTGGCGGCGAATGCGTTGCATCTTGATGTCTCCTATCGGTCTGTGATTGACGGCCGATTGCCGCGATGCGCCGCAGTGTAGGAATGTAACAAAATAATGTCTAATATATATTAAGTTTATTTTTATTTAGAAAATATATGGATGAGCACCGCCTGAAATGCTTTGTCGCGGTCTACGAGCAGGGCAGCGTGTCCGCCGCCGCCACGCGCCTGCACATGACGCAGCCGCCGCTCAGCATCCTGCTGCGCAAGCTGGAGGACGAGCTGGGGGTCACGCTGTTCGACCGCAGCGGGCACAGGCTGGCCCCCACGGCGACGGGCGAGCTGTTCTACCTGCGCGCCAAGGCGCTATTGGCCAACCTGCAGACCATGCGCCGCGAGCTGCGCGAGGCCGAGCAGGGCGCGCGCGGCAGCGTGCACATCGGCTGCGCCACGGCGGCCAGCCTGTTCGTCATGCCCGGCGTCATGGAAGACCTGCGCTCCAGCGGGCTGGACATCACGGTCCACGTGCAGGAGGGCGAGACGGGCTACATGCTGCAGCGCCTGCGCGAGCGCAGCCTGGACCTGGTCATCTCGCGCAGCGAGTACATCGCCCCCGAGCTGGAAACGCGGATCATCATGGACGAGCCCTTGCAGGTGGCGCTGCCGCCGGACCACCCCCAGGCAGGGTGCGACCGGGTGCGGCTGGAAGACCTGCGCCACGACCGTTTCCTGCTGCACCGCTCGCCGCTGGGCGCGGGCATATCCGACATGGTGCTGCGCGCCTGCCAGCAGGCAGGGGTCGTTCCGAACGTGGTGTACTGGGGCGGCGAGACCCTGCCCATGCTGCTGATGGCGCAAAAGGGCCTGGGGGTGGCGTTTGCGCCGCAAAGCTTTGGACAGCTGGCGGCGGGGCTGCCGCGCCTGGTTCCGCTGGCCGGCGCGCGGTTGCGCACCCATTTGAACGTGGTCTGGCCGCGCCAGCTGGTGCTGACGCCAGCCGCCAGCCGGATCCGGGATCTGATCCTGGAGCGCTTTGCGCCCTAGAACTCCAGGTTGTCGATCAACCGCGTGCCGCCCAGGCGCGCCGCGCCCAGCGCTACCAGGCTGCCTGCGGCGGCGCCGGCTTGCAGCGGCTGCAGATCCTGGCGCTGGCGCACCGTGAGGTAGTCGGTTTGCCAGCCCTGGGCGTTGAGCCTCTGCAGCGCCTGTGCTTCCAGTGTCGCCAGGTCGGCGCCGGGCTGCAGCGCCGCCTGGGCCAGCGCGCGCAGCGCCTCGGACAGCTGCATGGCCTGCCCACGCTCCCTGGCGCTCAGGTAGCCGTTGCGCGAGCTCAGCGCCAGGCCGTCGGTGGCGCGCTCGGTTTCGCCGGCCACCACCTGCACGGGCAGGGCGAACTGCTCGACCATGCGGCGGATCACCATGAGCTGCTGGTAGTCCTTCTTGCCGAACACGGCCGTGCCGCCGCCGCTGGCGAAGAACACGGCGGAGAACAGCTTCATGACCACGGTGCACACGCCGGTGAAGAAGCCGGGGCGGAAGTGGCCCTCCAGGATGTCGGCCAGCTGCGGGTCGGGCTGGATCCTGAAGGTCTGCGGCACGGGGTACAGGTCGGTCTCGCGCGGTGCGAAGACGATGTCGCAGCCCGCGGCCTCCAGCCGGGCGCAATCGGCGTCCCAGGTGCGCGGGTAGCTGTCGAAATCCTCGTGCGGCAGGAACTGCAGGCGGTTCACGAAGATGCTGGCGACCAGCACGTCGCCCAGCGGCCTGGCTTGGCGCACGAGGGCGATGTGGCCGTCGTGCAGGTTGCCCATGGTGGGCACGAAGGCCGGGCGGCCGGGGCGGGCGGCCAGGGCGGCGCGCAGTTCGGGGATGGTGCGTGCGGTGATCATGGTGGCCTTCGTCAATTCCAGGCGTGCAGCTGGTCGTCGGGGAAGCGCCCTTGCTTGACGGCCTGCACGTAGGCCTCCATGGCGCCCTTGACGCTGCCCGCGTCCTGCATGAAGTCGCGTACGAACTTCGGGTTCTTGCCCAGGTTCACGCCCAGCATGTCGTGCATCACCAGCACCTGGCCGGCCGTGCCGCTGCCCGCGCCTATGCCTATGGTGTGGCAATGCGGCAGGGCCTGCGTGAGGTCGCGCGCCAGCGGCGCGGGCACCATCTCCAGCACGAGCATGGCGGCGCCCGCGTCCTGCAGCTCCAGCGCGTGGCGGCGCAGCGTCTGGGCGGCCTGGTCGCCCTTGCCCTGCACGCGGTAGCCGCCCAGGGCATGCACGGTCTGGGGGGTCAGGCCCAGGTGGGCGCACACGGGCACGCCGCGCTCCACCAGGAAGTGCACCGTCGGCGCCGTCCAGCCGCCGCCTTCGAGCTTGACCATGTGCGCGCCCGCCTGCATGAGCCGGCAGGCGCTTTTCAGGGCCTGCTCGCGCGACTCGTGGTAGCTGCCGAAGGGCAGGTCGGCCACGACCCAGGCCGTGCCCTGCACGCGGTGCAGGCCGCGCACCACGCTCTCGGTGTGGTAGGCCATGGTGTCCAGCGACACGCCCACGGTGCTGGGCAGGCCCTGGCAGACCATGCCCAGCGAGTCGCCCACGAGGATGCACTCCACGCCCGCGGCATCGGCCACGGCGGCGAAGGTGGCGTCGTAGGCCGTGAGCATGGTGATCTTCTCGCCCGCCTCGCGCATCTGCGCCAGGCGCGGCAGGCTGATGGGGCGCCGCTGGGGCAGCGGCGACGCCGGGGGGATGGTGCCGTAGGGCGTGCCGGCTGTGACGGAGGTGGTGGTCATGGGGCTATCCGGAGGGCGGGTGGTCAAAGTCCGGGGAGTCTATGCGATGCGGCTATGCTTGCCCCCCTATGACGACAAGAGATACGACCAGAGACCTTTTTGGCGCCGACGCACTCGCGGCGCTGGCCCGCGCCGACGTGGAGCGCGCCCTGCAGGAAGACGTGGGCGGCGGCGACCTGACGGCCGGCCTGATCGACCCCGGGCGCCGCGCCCGCGCGCGCATCCTGGCGCGCGAGGCCGCCGTGATCTGCGGCGCGCCGTGGGTGGAGGCCGCGCTGCGCGCGCTGGACCCCGCCGCGCGCCTGACCTGGCACGTGGCCGAGGGGCAGCGCTGCGCGAGCGACCAGGTGGTGCTGGAGATCGAGGGCCAGGCGCGCGCGCTGCTGTCGGCCGAGCGCACGGCGCTCAACTTCCTGCAGCTGCTGTCGGCCGTGGCCACCAAGACGCGCACCTACGCGGACGCCGTGGCGGGTACGCGCGCGCAGATCGTGGACACGCGCAAGACCATCCCCGGCCTGCGCCTGGCGCAGAAGTACGCCGTGCGCACGGGCGGCGGGGTGAACCACCGCATCGGCCTGCACGACGCGGTGCTCATCAAGGAGAACCACATCGCCGCAGCCGGCGGCGTGACGGCGGTGCTGCGCGCCGCCGAGGCCGTGGCCGCGCGCGCGAAGTTCATCGAGATCGAGGTCGAGACGCTGGAGCAACTGGCCGAGGCGCTCGATGCGGGCGCGAAGATGGTGCTGCTCGACAACATGCCGCTGCCCACGCTGCGCGAGGCCGTACGCATCAATGCGGGCCGCGCCATCCTCGAAATCTCGGGCGGCGTCACGCTCGACGGCCTGCGCGCCCTTGCGGAAACCGGCGTGGACCGCATCTCCATCGGCACGCTGACCAAGGACGTGAAGGCCGTCGATTTCTCCATGCGCCTGCAGGAGCTTGCCTGAGGCGAGACAATAAATACAGCCCCCCACGATGCCGCCTGCCCGGCGGCGAGAGCACTGCCATGAATACGACCGCCATCAAGGACGTCGAGTACGAACAGCCCACCGCGGGCTCGGACGGCGCCGTCTGCTCCACCAAGCACGCCTGGGCGCGCGTGCCGCCCGAGCTCTCGCAGGAGGAGCGCGCGCGGCTCAAGGAGCGCATCCGCCGCCTGCTCAAGGAAAAGAACGCCGTCATGGTCTCGCACTACTACGTGCACCCCGACCTGCAGGACCTGGCCGAGGAGACCGGCGGCATCGTGAGCGACTCGCTGGAGATGGCGCGCTTCGGCCGCGACCACGCGGCGCAGACGCTGGTGGTCTCGGGCGTGAAGTTCATGGGCGAGACGGCCAAGATCCTCTCGCCCGAGAAGACCGTGCTCATGCCCGACCTGGACGCGACCTGCTCGCTCGACCTGGGCTGCCCCATCGACCAGTTCAGCGCCTTCTGCGACCAGCACCCGGACCGCACCGTGGTCGTCTACGCCAACACCAGCGCGGCCGTGAAGGCGCGCGCCGACTGGCTCGTCACGTCCAGCTGCGCGCTCGACATCGTGCGCGCCCTGAAGGACGCGGGCCACAAGATCCTCTGGGCGCCCGACCGCCACCTGGGCGCCTATATCCAGCAGCAGACCGGCGCCGACATGGTGTTCTGGAACGGCGCCTGCATCGTGCACGACGAGTTCAAGGCGCTGGAGCTGGAGCTGCTCAAGAAGGAGCACCCCGGCGCCAAGGTCCTCGTGCACCCCGAGAGCCCGGCCGAGGTCGTGGCCCTGGCCGACGCTGTGGGATCGACCAGCGCCATCCTCAAGGCCGCGCGCGAGATGGACGCGAAGGAATTCATCGTGGCCACCGACAACGGCATGATGCACAAGCTGCGCACGCTCAACCCGGCCAAGACCTTCTACGAGGCCCCCACCGCCGGCAACAGCGCCACCTGCAAGAGCTGCGCGCACTGCCCCTGGATGGCCATGAACGGCCTGGCCGACGTGGCGCGCGTGCTGGAAACGGGCGCCAACGCCATCCACGTGGACCCCGCGCTGATCCCGCGCGCGCGCCAGCCCATCGACCGCATGCTGGCCTTCACCGCCGCGCTCAAGAGCGGCCAGCCGGCCGGCGCGCTGGTGCCGCACTTCGGTGCGGCGTGATGCTTTTGTTTTGATAGCTGCTGGCGCTTGATGGATAAGCGCTGGAGGCCGATTTGACCTCTAACGTCCTGATCGACTTCGCAGACCCGCGCGAGAGCGGCGGGGCGCGCCTGCGCTTTCGTGCCGCCGCGCCGCGCGCCACGCTCGTGGCCCGGGCCCTGCACGAGGTGCGCGGCGTGCTCGACGCCGTGGAGGCCGCCGCGCGCGCGGGCGCCTGGGTGGTGGGCCAGCTGCGCTACGAGGCCGCGCCCGCGTTCGATGCGGCTCTGCGCACCCACGCGGCCGACGGGCCGCTGGCCTGGTTCGCGGTGTTCGACGCGCCGCAGCCCTGGGATGGGGACTTGCCGCCCGGCGAGGCCGCGGTGCAGTGGCAGGACGGGATCGCGCGGCCCGCGTTCGACGCGGCCATCGCGCATATCCGCGGCGCCATCGGCGCGGGCGAGTGCTACCAGGTGAACTACACGGCGCCGCTCACGGGCGCCTGGCGCGGCGGCGCGCAGGCCCTGTTCGCGGCGCTGCGCCGCGCGCAGCCGGGGGGCTATGCGGCCTGCCTCGACATGGGCGGCGAGTGCACGCTCTCCGTCTCGCCCGAGCTGTTCTTCGACTGGCGCGGCGGCACCCTGCTCGCGCGGCCCATGAAGGGCACGGCCGCGCGCGGCGCCACGCCCGCGGAGGACGCGGCCCGCGCCGCGCAGCTGCGCGCCAGCCCCAAGGAGCGCGCCGAGAACGTGATGATCGTGGACCTGCTGCGCAACGACCTCTCGCGCATCGCCGAGCCGCACAGCGTGCGCGTGCCGCGCCTGTTCCACACCGAGGCGTTGCCCACCGTGTGGCAGATGACCTCCGACGTGGTGGCGCGCACACGCGCGGGCACGCGCCTGGCCGACGTGTTCGGCGCGCTGTTCCCGTGCGGCTCGGTCACGGGCGCGCCCAAGGTGCGCGCCATGCGGCTCATCGCGCAGCTGGAGCCCGCGCCGCGCGGCGTGTACTGCGGCGCCGTGGGCGTGGTGCGGCCCGACGGCGCGGGCGGCGTGGCCGCCACCTTCAACGTGCCGATACGCACCGTGGCGCTGCGCGGCGCGCGGGCCGCGTGCGGCATCGGCAGCGGCATCACCTGGGGATCGGACGCCGCGGCCGAATGGCGCGAGTGGGAGGCCAAGCGCGCCTTCGTCGAGCGCGCGAGCGAACCGTTCGACCTGCTCGAAACCCTGGGCCTGCACGATGGCGTGCTGCGCCACCGCGCCGAGCACCTCGCGCGCATGGCCGGCGCCGCCGCGCATTTCGGCGTGCCCTGGGACGCGGCGCGCGTGCAGGCCTGCCTTCATGCCCTGTGCGCCGCCCACCCCGCCGGGCCGTGGCGCGTGCGCCTGCTGCTGGACGCGCAGGGCCTGCCGCGCGCCGAGGCCTTCGCGCTGCAGCCCACGCCCGAGCCCGTGCTGCTGGCCCTGGCCGCGCGGCCCTTTGCCCAGGCGCACAGCGAATTCACGCGCCACAAGACCACGCGCCGCGCGCACTACGCGGCGTTCGCGCCCCGGCAGGGCGTGTTCGACACCGTGCTCTACAACGAGGCGGGCGAGATCACCGAATCCACCTTCGGCAACATCGCCGCGCTGCTGGACGGGCGCTGGATCACGCCGCCCCTCGCCAGCGGCCTGCTGCCCGGCGTGGGCCGCGCCGTGGCGCTGCGCGAGGGGCGCGTGCAGGAGGCGGTGCTGCGCGTGCAGGACGTGCCGCGCGTGCGGCAGTGGGCCTTCATCAACAGCCTGCGCGGCTGGCTGGACGTGCGGCTGGAATCAGCGCTTTGAAAACGATAGCTTGAAGCGCTTGCCGGCAAAGGGCTGGAGGCCGTTTTTGCTTGAAAGGCTTCAAATCGTCGCCACTGGCGTCACCGGCGACCCCACCGCGCCCGGCAGGCGCAGCGGCGGCGCGGTGAGCAGGAAGGTGGACTGCCGCTGGCCGCGCAGGGCCTGGGCCAGTTCCCCGAGGTACCACAGCTCCCCGAGCGGAATGCCCTGCTTGAACAGGCACAGCGCGTGCAGCGGCAGGCGCGCGCCGCACTCGTGCGGGCCGCCGGCGGGGATGTCCTCCACGCCGTAGTTGTCGGCGCACAGGGCGGCGATGCCGCTGTCGACGATCCACTGCAGCAGCCGTTCGTCGCGGCCGTCCAGCACGGCGCAGCGCGCGTCGCGCAGCGCCGGGTCGGGCCGGCCGGCCATGTCCAGCACCAGGTCGGCGAAGCCGGTGTAGAGGCACAGGATGTCGCCGGGCTGCACGTCCGCGCCCGAGGCATCCAGCGCGCGCATGAACGGCTTGTACCCGATGCGCACGCGCGCAAGGCCGGCGATGGCCTTCAGGTCGAGCAGCACGCCGCGGCTCTGGATGGCCTTGCCCGCGAAGGCGTCGATGCCCAGGCGCAGCGCGCCCGTGGGGCGGCCCTGCGGGTCGCCGGGCCCCACGAGGTCGTCGCCCGCGCGAAAGCCGTTGTAGTACACGGCCTGCGGCCGGCCCGTGCCGTCCGCGTCGAACAGATGGCCCACGTGGGCGAAGCCGTCCCACTGCGTGGAGTACTGCGTGTGCAGCAGCACGGCGTCGTCGCACAGCACGTCCGTCTGGCCCAGGGCGGGGTCGCCGATCGGCAGGTTGAAGACCGGCCTGCCGTCGCGCACCGTGGGCTGCAGCCGGGGGGGATGGCGGCGCGGATTGAGCATGTTGCCGCCGGGCAGCGTGAGCGGCAGGCTCAGGCAGAAGCTGCGGCCCAGGCGCACGCTTTGCAGCGCGCGCAGCACGCAGGCGGGGGTGATGAGGTTGAGCCGGCCGAGCTGGTCGTCGGCGCCGAAGTCGCCCCAGTTCGACTGCGGCGGCCGGCGCGTCCAGCGCGGCCCTGCGGCTGCCGTCATGGCTCGCCGCTTTCGGACGCGGCGGCGGCCATGTCCCACAGGTCCTGGCCGATGGGGCGGCTGCGCTCCTCGAAGGCATGGGCGACCAGCCCCGCGACGCGGCCGATCAGCGTCAGCGCCTTGCCGAACTCGGGGTCCAGGCCCAGGTCGAGCAGCACCGCCGCCTTGCTGCCCGTGGCGTTCAGCGGCATGGGCCGCCCCATGGCGGCCGAGAGCGACTGCGCCAGGTGCTGCGCGAAGCGCAGGTGCCGGCCGTAGTAGCCCTCCTCCCGCGCGATGCGCAGCGCGCGCTCGGTGCGCGGGTCGCCATGCACATGGATGGGGTGGCCGAAGCCGGGGATCTTGCGCCGCTCGGCCCGGCTGCGCGCGACGGCGGCGTCCGCCAGCTGCCGCAGCTGCCCGTCGCCGGGGTCGTCCACGGCCTCCAGCGGGCGCATCGCCTCCTGCATGAAGCGGGCGCTGACCTCCACCGTGCCGAGGAAGCGGCTGCCCGCGCCCAGCAGGCCCGCCGCCACCGCGCCCTGCAGGGACTCGGGGGCGCCGTGCAGCGTCAGCCGCGTGGCCAGGGCGCTGGGCGTCAGGCCGTGGTCGATCGAGGCGACCAGCGAGTCGTTGACCATGCGCCGCAGGCGCGGGTCGGGGAAGCGGCCGAGGATCGCCAGGCAGAGCACGTCCACGAAGTCGTGCTTGCCCAGCAGGTCGCCGACCAGGTCGTGGCCGCGTATGCGGATGTGGTCGGCGTCGCCGCCGCCGATGTAGCTCTTGAACATGCCGTGCTCCTGCCCGGGTTTCAGCGCGCGCCGGCGCCCGCGTTCCTGACGATCTGCTCCCACCGGGGCACCTCGGCCTCGGCGAAGGCCTGGAAGGCGGCGTCGGACAGGCCCATGGGGTAGCTGCCGATCCTGGCCATGGCGGCCTTCACCTCCGGCGCCTCGGTGGCCTTGGCGATCTCGCGCGCCAGGCGGGCGACCACGGCGTCGGGCGTGCCGCGCGGCACGAAAATGCCCGACCAGCCTTCGAGCGCCGCGCCGGGGTAGCCCGCCTCGCCCACCGTGGGCACGTCCGGCAGCACGGCCAGCCGCGTCTTGCCGTTGATGGCCAGGGCTCGCAGGCGGCCGGCAGCCACGTGCTGCAGCACGCTCTCGGCATAGCTGAAGGACAGGTCCACGTTGCCGGCCAGCAGGTCGGTCATCGAGGACGCGGTGTTGTAGGGCACGTGCGTGAAGCTTGCCTTCGTCGCCTCCTGGAATTGGGCCGACGCCAGGTGGGTCTGCGTGCCCACGCCCGAGGATGCGTAGGTGATGCGCCCGGGCGACTGGCGCGCGGCGTCCAGCATCTCCTGCAGGTTGCGCCATGGCCGCGCGGCCGGCGTGACCAGCACGGTGGACTGCCGGAACAGCGAGTGCACGGCGCGCAGGTCGCGCGCCGGGTTGATGCGCGCATGCGGCTGCAGCGCCAGGTTGGCCGCCTGCGTGCCGTGCGTTCCGTACAGCAGCGTGTAGCCGTCGGCGGGCGCGCGCGCCACCTGCTCGGTGCCGATCATGCCGGCGGCGCCCGGCTTGTTCTCGACGACGACCGGCTGGCCCAGCGCGTCGGAGAGATGGCGCGCGATCATGCGTCCCTGGTTGTCGGCGATGTTGCCGGTGCCGAACGGCACGACCAGGGTGATGGGCTTGTGGGGATACTCCTGTGCCTGTGCTGCGCCCAGGCACAGCAGGGCGGACGCGGCAAGCGCCATCGCCCGGTGGAAGAAGCGGTGTTTCGTCATGGTGTGCTCCTGTGGTCGTATCAATAGGAATGCCGGCCTGCCGTGGCGCCCGCGTCCACGGGCAGGATGGCGCCGGTCACCCAGCCGGACTCGTCGCTCGCCAGGTAGCGGATCGCGTGGCCCACGTCCCAGCCGCTGCCCTCGGTCTGCAGGAACGAGCGCTTGCGGCGGATCTCGCGCACCTCCTCGCTCATGCCGCGCGCGTAGACCATGGGCGTGTGCACCATGCCCGGCGCCACGCAGTTGACGCGTATGCCCTGCGCGCCGTGGTGCGCGGCCATCGCCCGCGTCATGTTGACCACGGCGCCCTTGGAGGTGGGGTACAGCAGGCTGGGGTGCCCGCCGATCAGCCCCGCGACCGAGGCGACGTTGACGATCGCGCCCTTGCCCTGCGCCTGCATGTGCGGGATCGCGTGCCGCGCCATCAGCATCATCGAGGTGACGTTGATGCGCAGCGCCTGGTCCCAGGCCTGCAGGTCCAGATCGACCGCCGTGCCCTGCGGGCCGCCGATGCCGACGTTGTTGACCAGGATGTCCACGCGGCCCCAGCGCCGCGCGGCGTCCGCCACGGCGGCCCGGCAGTCCTCGTCGCGACCCACGTCGCAGACGCTGACGGCCGCCTCGCCGCCTTCCTGCAGGATCATCTCCCGCGTTTTCCCGGCCCACTCCTCGACCGCGTCGATGAGCAGCACGCGCGCGCCGTCGCGCGCCAGCAGGATGGCGGCGGCGCGGCCGTTACCGATGCCCTCGGCGCGCGAGCCCGCGCCCGTGACGATGGCGACGCGTCCCCGCAGGGAGCGGTCGAATGTGCGTTGTCCGGATTCCATGCCTGTCTCGCTTTCAGTGGATCGCGCGGGCCTGCCCCGCCCAGTAGCGCTCGCGCAGCGCCTTCTTGTCGGGCTTGCCCAGCGGCGTGAGGGGCAGGGCGTCGGCGAACTCCACGGTCTTGGGCGTGCAGACGCTGCCCTTGGCCTGGCGCACGAGGGCGCGGACTTCGTCCGTGCCGAGCGGCGCGCCCCCGCGCTTGACCACGACGGCCTTCACGGCCTCGCCCCAGCGCTCGTCGGGCACGCCGATGACCGCCACGGCCGCGACCGCCGGGTGCTGGGCGATCACGTCCTCGACCTCCTTGGGGTACACGTTGAACCCGCCGGAGATGATCATGTCCTTGCGGCGGTCGACGAGGTGGTAGTACCCGTGCGCGTCGCGGCGCGCCATGTCGCCCGTGTGCAGCCAGCCGCCGCGCAGGGCCTGCGCGGTCAGTTCGGGCTGCTTCCAGTAGCCGTCCATGACCAGCGCGCTGCGCACGCACAGCTCGCCGACCCCGCCCTCGGGCACGGGCCGGTCGTTCTCGTCGAGCAGCGCGACCGTGACGCCGGGGTAGGGCATGCCGGCCGATGCCAGCGTGTCCACGTCCGTGCGGCAGTGGTCCTCGGCGGTCAGGTGCAGGATGTTGCTCGGGCATTCCGTCTGGCCGTAGCTTTGCGAGAGCACGGGGCCGATGCGCGCGATCGCCTCGCGGATGCGCGCGGGCGCCATCGGCGAGGCGCCGTAGGACAGCAGCTCCAGCGACGAGAAGTCGGCCGTGGCGCAGCGCGGGTGGTCGAGCAGCTTGTAGATCATCGTGGGCACGAGGAAGGCCGAGCCGATGCGGTGCGCCTCGACGGCGTCGATGAAGCGCTCCGGGTCGAACCCGCGCTGCAGCACGAAGGTGCCGCCCAGCGCCAGCGTGGGCACGATCATCGCGCCCGCGCCGTGGGAGATGGGCGTGGGGCACAGCACGCGCGTGCCCGGCCGCAGGCCCCGGGCCGCCATCAGCAGCACGGCCTGCATCCAGACCGAGCGGTTGGCGAGCATCACGCCCTTGGGCTTGCCCGTGGTGCCCCCGGTGTAGGCCAGGCGGATGATGTCCGTGCTGGCGGCGTGGGACACGAGCGCCTGCGGCTGCATGCGGCCGGCCAGCGCCCAGAAGTCGTCGAGCCCGTCGCATGCGCCGTGCGCGAACCAGTGCCGCACCGCGGGGCAGTGCGCGCGCAGGGCCTGCGCGCGCTCGTGGTGCGCGGCCTCGGAGATGAACACCGACGGCTCGGCATCCTCCACGATGTAGGCATGGTCGTCGAACCCGCCCATGGCGTGCAGCGTCACCGACCGCAGCCCCAGCAGGTAGGCGGCCGCCATCACGATGAAGACCTCCACGCGGTTGCCGGACAGCTGCATCACGCCGTCGCCGCGCTGCAGCCCGAGCGCGCGCAGCGCCGCCATGGCCTGGCCGATGCGCACGCCCAGCTCGGCGTACGTGAGGCGCGTGTCGCCGTCGACGAAGGCCACGCGGCCCGGAAAGCGCCCGATGGCCGAGATGATCATCGCGCCGATGCTGCCCCCCTCGTGGGCCGCTGCCGCCAATGAGGAAACCGGTTGCGTCATTGCTTGGGCACTCCCGCTGCGGCGACCGCGAGCTTCCAGCTGGCCAGCTCGCGGCGGATGAACTTCCCGAACTCCTCGGGCGTTCCGCCCTGCAGTTCGCTGCCCGTCTCCGCGGCGCGCGAGACGACCTCCTGCGAGCGCAGGGCCTGGTTCCCCGCGGAATTGAGCGCCTGCACGATGGGCGCGGGTGTGCCCTTGGGAACGAGGAAGCCGCCCCACGCGGCGACGTTGTAGCCCTTGACCCCTTCGGCATCGATGGTGGGCAGCTGGGGCAGCGCGGGCGAGCGTTCGAGCCCGCTGACGGCCAGCGCGCGCAGCCGGCCCGCGCGGATGAAGGCCGCCGAGGCCGAGATCGTGTCGATCATGAAGTCCACCTGGCCCGACATCAGGTCGGTCAGCGCCGGGGAGCTGCCCTTGTAGGGCACGTGCAGCGCATCGATGCCGGCCTGCCGGCAAAAGAGCGCGCCCGCGAGGTGCTGCGTGCTGCCCGGGCCGGCCGAGGCGTAGCTGAGCGTGCCCGGCCTGGACTGGGCGAGCCGGATGAGCTCGCCCGTGGAGCCCGCGCCCAGGTCGTTGCGCGTCAGCAGCACGAGCAGCGTGCGGCTGACGTAGAGCACCGGCTCGAAATCCTCCACCGGGTCGTAGGGCAGCTTCGCGAAGACGTTCGGATTGATGCCGTGGATGGTGCTGGTCGTGTAGAACAGCGTGTAGCCGTCGGGCGCGCTGCGCGCCACCGCCTCGGCCGCGATGTTGCCCGAGGCGCCCGGCTTGTTCTCCACGACGATGGGCTGGCGCAGGAACTCGGCCATCTTCTGCGCGACCAGGCGCGCCGAATTGTCCGTGGCGCCGCCTGGCGGAAAGCCCAGGACTAGGCGCACCGGCCGCTGCGGGTAGCCCGCCGCCTGGGCCCCCGCCAGGGCGGGAAGGCCGCACGCGGCGGCCAGCAGCAGGGCGCGGCGCGACAGGGGCGCCAGGGCGCCGTGCGATCCGGCGCCGCCATGGCACCGATCGCTGCGGTAGGAAAAGTGATGCATGCACTCGTCTCCGGTGAATCGATTCATAAATGGTATTTAATGAATCGATTCATTGAATCGGGGTTTACGCGGAGAATCGTGCGGACCGCGGGCCGCTCTGTGCTGAAATGCAGGCCTTTGCACGAGACGGCCCCGCTTTTTTTGTATGCAGGACAAGAAGATTCGAATCCAGGACGTGGCCGCGATGGCCGGCGTTTCCGTGGGCAGCGCCTCGCGCGTGCTGAACCGCGCGGCCAACGTCTCGGCGGAGGTGCGCGAGAAGGTGGAGCAGGCGATGGCGGCGCTGCAGTACCAGCCCAGCCACACGGCGCGCGCGCTGCGCTCGCGCAGCAGCCGCACCATCGGGTGCATGTTCTCCGACGTGACCAACCCGCTGTATGCGCGCGCGTTCCGCGCACTGGAGGAGAGCTTCCGGGCCGACGGCTACATGCTGCTGCTGGCCCACGGATTGAACGATGCCGAGCGCGAACTGGAGAGCCTGCGCACCTTCCAGGCGCGCGGCATGGACGGCGTGATCTGCGCCCCGGGGCACGAGCACGACCCGGCGCTCATCGGGCTGATGAACGCGATGTCGATGCCCATCGTGCTCTACGACCGGGAGATGCCCGGCACCCGCGCCGACGCGCTGCTGTTCGACCACGTCAGCGGAATGAAGAACGCCTGCGCGCGGCTGTTCGCGCTGGGGCACCGGCGCATCGCGCTCGCCCTGTGGAGCGCGGGCAGCCGGCCCGTGCGCAAGCGCATCGAGGGCTACAAGGCGGCGTACCGCGCGGCGGGGATGAAGCCGCCGCCGGACCTCATCCTGCGCCAGCCGACGCCGACGAGCTCCGTCCACGACGATCTGCTGCGCCTGCTCGACGGCCCCGAGCCGCCGACCGCGCTGATCGCCCAGGGCACCCACATCCTGGTGAGCGCCCTGCGCGCCGTGGCGCGCACGGGGCGCCGGATTCCCCAGGACTTCTCCGTCGTGAGCATCGGCGAGAGCGACTTCACCCAGACGCACGAGCCGGCCATCACGGTGCTGCGCACCGACGCCGAGATGGTCGCGGCCCAGGCCAAGGAGCTGCTTCTCGGGCGGCTCTCGGGCGGCGAGGGCCTGGCCGCGCCCCCCCGTTCGGTGGCGATCCCGTACGAGTTGGTCGAGCGTGGCTCGCTGGGGGCGTGCCCGGCGGCCGCGGCTTCAGCCGCGCCCGCCCGGCGGCGCTGACCGGGGCGCCGGGCAGGGTGGCTTCAGAGCCGTTCCTTCACGTAGCTCGGCCGGTCCATGTCCACGATCTCCACGCTGAGCTGCACCATCAGGCCCTGCGGGCGCGGCGTGAGGCGGCGCAGCACGCCGGCCACGCGGCCGGCCAGGTCTTTCTTCGCCTCGGGGCTGCGGCCCGACAGCAGGCGCAGCTGGGCATGGACGAAGGCGCGGCCCGCGGCCTCGGTGCCGACCTGGAAGCCACCGGTGGTGCGCACGAAGCGGGTCTTGAGGTCGGCCTCGTCCAGCACTTCGGGGCTGGCGCAGACGGCGGCGTTGAGCTCGGCCAGTGCCTGGGCCTCGGGGTAGCCGGGCAGGTTGCTGGAGTATTCGACGGTGAGATGGGGCATGGGGAGGTTCCTGGAAGACGGGGGAGCGGGGCGCGGGTCAGCGCATGGGCACCAGGATGGTGGGCGCCGCGGGCGCGGCCATGTCGGGCCAGTCGCGGCTGAAGTGCAGGCCGCGGCTCTCGTGGCGCATCTGGGCGCTCTGGACGATGAGGTCGGCCACCTGCACCAGGTTGCGCAGCTCCAGCAGGTCGCGCGTGACGTGGAAGTTGGCGTAGAACTCCTGGATCTCGCCCTGCAGCAGCGCGATGCGGTGCGCGGCGCGATCCAGGCGCTTGTTGGTGCGCACTATGCCCACGTAGTCCCACATGAAGCGGCGCAGCTCGTCCCAGTTGTGCGAGATGACGACCGACTCGTCGGCGTCGCGCACGCGGCTGTCGTCCCAGTGCGGCAGGTCGGGCACGGGCGCCGGCGTCGCCGCGGCGATGGCCTGCGCGGCGGCGCGCGCGAACACCATGCATTCGAGCAGCGAGTTGCTGGCCAGGCGGTTGGCGCCGTGCAGGCCGGTGTAGGCCACTTCGCCCACGGCCAGCAGGCCCGGCAGGTCGGTGCGGCCCGCCAGGTCGGTGAGCACGCCGCCGCAGGTGAAGTGCGCCGTGGGCACGACGGGGATGGGCTCGCGCGTGATGTCTATGCCCAGATCGGCGCACGTGCCCAGGATGTTGGGGAAATGCTCGCGCAGGAACTCCGGGCTCTGGGGCGAGATGTCCAGGTGCACGCAGTCCAGGCCGTGCTTCTTCATCTCGAAGTCGATGGCGCGCGCCACCACGTCGCGCGGCGCGAGCTCGGCGCGCGCGTCGTGCCGGGGCATGAAGCGCGTGCCGTCGGGCAGCAGCAGCCGCCCGCCCTCGCCGCGCACGGCTTCGCTGATCAGGAAGGACTTGGCGTGCGGGTGGTACAGGCCCGTGGGGTGGAACTGGATGAACTCCATGTTGGCCACGCGGCAGCCCGCGCGCCAGGCCGCGGCGATGCCGTCGCCCGTGGCCGTGTCGGGGTTGGTGGTGTAGAGGTAGACCTTGCCCGCGCCGCCCGTGGCCAGCACGGTGTGGGGCGCGCGGAAGGTGACGACCGTGTCGCTGGCCTCGTCGAGCGCGTACAGGCCCAGGCAGCGCTGGCCCGCCAGGCCCAGCTTGCGGCTGGTGATCAGGTCCACCAGGGTGTGGTGCTCGAACACGGTGATGCCGGGCGTGGCGCGCACCACGTCGATCAGCGTCTCCTGCACGGCCGCGCCGGTGGCGTCGGTGGCGTGCACGATGCGCCGCGCGCTGTGGCCGCCCTCGCGCGTCAGGTGCAGGTCGTCGCCCTCCAGCGTGAAGGGCACGCCCAGGGCGCGCAGCCAGCCTATGGCCTCGGGCGCGTTCTCGACCACGAAGCGCGTGGTGGCCAGGTCGCACAGGCCGGCGCCGGCCACCAGCGTGTCCTCGATGTGGGCGGCGAAGCTGTCGTCGTCGGCCAGCACGGCGGCGATGCCGCCCTGGGCCCAGCGGCTGGAGCCTTCCTGCAGCTCGCGCTTGGTGATCACGGCCACGCGGTGCGTGGGCGCCAGGTGCAGTGCTGCCGAGAGGCCGGCGAGGCCGCTGCCTACGATGAGTACGTCGAAGTCGTGCGATGTCATGGTGATGGGCCGCGCCGGCGGAGCGCGCAAGGGGAGCGTGCATTGTAGAGAGGGCATGCCGGCGGCGCTCCGGGGCGCCCGCGGCCATGGTCACTGCGCCTTGAGCCAGCCGCGCGGCGAGGCGCCCACGGCCTGCGCGAATGCGCGCGAGAACGCCGCCGGGCTGGCGTAGCCCAGCCGGTCGCTGATCTGCTGGATCTGCAGGCCCTGGCGCAGCAGGGCCTGCGCCAGCGACACGCGCCAGGCCAGCAGGTAGGCGCCCGGGGTGGTGCCCAGCGTGGCGCGGAACTCGGCGGCGAAGGCGCTGCGCGACATGCCGGCGGCCTGCGCCATGGCGGCCAGGGTCCAGCCGTGGCCGGGCCGCTCGTGCAGTTGCGTGAGGGTGCGCGCCAGCCTGGGGTGGGCCAGGCCCGCCAGCAGGCCCGTCTGGACGCCGCCCGCGCCGGGGTGGTCCAGCAGCCAGCGCAGCACCTGCAGCAGCAGCACCTCGAACAGGCGGCTGGCCAGCAGGCGCTGGCCGCAGCGCACGCGCTCGGTTTCGGCGAACAGCAGGTCCAGGGTCTGCCCGATGCCGGCCACCCCGGCGACCGGCAGCGCCACGAAGGCGGGCAGGGCCTGCACGAGCGGATGGCGCGGGCCGCCGTCGAAGTCCAGCGTGGCGCAGACGAAGTCGCTGCCCTCCTGCGGCGCGTTATGGAAGTCGTGCTCCAGGGGACGGGGGTAGAGCAGCAGCGTGGGTTCGGACAGGCGCAGCCGGCGCGGCGCCCCGCTGCGCGGGCGGTGCGTGACCTCCATCTGCCCGCGCCGCAGCACGTGCAGGAAGGCGCGGCCGGGCGCGGCCGCGAAATGCGTCACGCCGCACAGCGGCCCGGCATGGAACAGGTGGGCGTGCACGCGAAAGCGCTCCAGCAGGGCTGAGAGGCGATCCACGCCGGCAAGGGGTGCATCCAGCGGTTTCATGGACGATACGCAAAGTATGGTGGACTCTATGCGTCCAATGGTACGGCCGGGCGGCGGACACTGCCAGCATGTTCCACCGCCCCCCAGGAGTTGCCATGAACCGCGTTCCCCTCATCGACCGTGCCGACACCACCGCCGAGCGCAAGGCCTTGCTCGACGAGATCCACGGCGCCTTCGGCGCCACGCCCAACATGTTCCGCGCCGTGGCCAATTCGCCCGCCGCGCTCAGGAGCATGTGGGGCTCCTTCGGCGCCCTGGGCGGCGGCACGCTGGGCGCCCGGCTGGGCGAGCAGATCGCCGTGGCCGTGGCCGACCGCAATGCCTGCGCCTATTGCCTGGCGGCCCATACGGCGCTGGGCCTGAAGGCCGGCGCAAGCGCCGAGGAAATGGCCGCCGCTCAGGCGGGGCAGTCCGGCGACCCCAGGACCCAGGCCGCGCTGCGCTTCGCGCTCAAGGTGGTGGGCGAGCGCGCCCAGGTCGGCAGCGCCGACGTGCAGGCCCTGCGCGACGCCGGCTTCAGCGATGAAGAGGTGGTCGAGATCCTGGCCCACGTGGCGCTGAACCTGTTCACCAACTACGTGAACGTGGCGCTTGCCGTGCCGGTGGACTTTCCCGCCGTCCGGCTGCGCCCGGGTCAGACGGGCGCATAGGCCAGGCGCACGTAGATGGGCGCGAAGGCCTCGGCCTGGGTGATCTCGATCAGGGTTTCCTTGGCCAGCTCCAGCAGGGCGATGAAGGTCACCACCAGCACGGTGCCGCCCTTCTCGGGCTGGAACAGGTCCTCGAACGGCACGAAGCGCCGCCCCTGCAACGCCTTGAGCACATGGCTCATGTATTCGCGCACCGAGAGCTCCTCGCGCGTGATCCTGTGGTGCTGCACCAGCTTGGCGCGCTTGAGGATGTCGCGCCAGGCCTGCTGCAGCTCGCCCACGTCGACGTCGGGAAAGCGCGGCTGCAGGCTTTGCTCTATGGTGACCTGGGCGCGGATGAAGTCGCGCCCGTACTGCGGCACTTGGTTCAGGCGCAGGGCGGCCAGCTTGATCCGCTCGTATTCGAGCAGGCGGCGCACCAGCTCGGCGCGCGGGTCCTCGGGCTCGGCGCTGCCCTCCTGCCTGCGCGGCGGCAGCAGCATGCGCGACTTGATCTCGATGAGCATGGCCGCCATCAGCAGGTACTCGGCCGCCAGTTCCAGGTTGCGGCTGCGCACCTCGTCCACGTAGCCCAGGTACTGGCGCGTGACATCCACCATGGGGATGTCCAGGATGTTGAAGTTCTGCTTGCGGATCAGGTAGAGCAGCAGGTCGAGCGGGCCCTCGAAGGCCTCCAGGAAGACCTCCAGCGCGTCGGGCGGGATGTACAGGTCCTGCGGCAGCGCGAACAGCGGCTCGCCGTACAGGCGTGCCAGCGCCACCTGGTCCACCACCTCGGGCATGGCGGCGTCGGGGGCTGGCGGATCAACGGCACTCGTCATGCCAGGGGTATGCTATTTTTAGAATAGCTGCTAGCGCTTGCCTGCCATGCGCTAGCGCCAGTTTTCATGCTTGTTTTTCGCTGTACGAGTAGTACACGTAGGGCTTTTGCTTCACGCGGCCGGCCCGGTATTCCTGCCAGATGCCGCGGTCGACGCTCTTGTCCCACAGCAGGGCGCGGCCGGCCTGTTGCTGCGCATCGAGCTCGGGCTTCTGCGTCTTGAGCTGCTCGATGAACTGGGTGACTTCGGACTGGTAGTCGGGACGGCGGAAAATATGCATGGACGGTAAACCTCTCAGAACCCGCGATTTTAGCGACACCCACCCATGAACTCCTTGACCCGCATGGCCGGCGCCCTGGCCGCCGGCGCGCTGACGCTGCTGACCCTGGCGGGCTGCGACGACCAGCGCATCCGTGAACTGGAAGAAGACGTTTCCACCGAGGCCGACGTGCGCGCGCGCTTCGGCGAGCCCGAAACGACCTGGCCCGAGAGTGATGGCGGCCATACGCTGGAGTACAACCGCCAGCCGGCGGGCCACCAGAACTACATGATCACCATAGGCCCGGACGGCAAGATGACGGCGCTGCGCCAGGTGCTGGCGCCGCACAACTTCGAGAAGGTGCAGCCCGGCATGGACGAGCAGGCCGTGCGCCGCCTGCTGGGCAAGCCGGCCAGGCGCATGACGTTCGAGCTCAAGCAGGAGACCGACTGGGACTGGAACTGGATCGACCCGCCCAACCGCGAAATGGTCTTCACCGCCACCTTCGGCCCCGATGGGCGGGTGAAGCGTTCGGGCAGCGTGGAGAAGCTGCCCGATGGGCGCTGAAGTGAAGCGGCACCCCCCTGAGAACCCGTTCACGCATCGCTGCGGGCGGCGTGCAGCGCCATGGATAACCGGGATCAAACCGGGCGCCGCATGCCGGCATGCACGCCGCACCGTCCCTCTACCAGCGGTAGAACACCAGCACCCAGCACAGCGCCACGCCGGCCACGGGCAGCGTCCACAGCGCCCAGGCCGCCAGGCGGCGCGGCAGCGGGGCGCTGGCCAGCAGGCGCGCGCCCAGCCACCAGGACCAGCCGGTGGCCAGGGCCAGCAGGGCGGCGCGCGCCCAGGGCAGCCAGGCCAGGGGCGCCGCCTCGGCGCGCAGGTGGGTCACCGTCATCATCGACAGGCCCAGGAACAGGCCGATGCCGCCCAGCGGCACCAGCGCCAGCACCAGCGCGCGCCAGTGCAGCCGCCCCAGCCTGGCGGCCGCCAGCGTGCACAGCCAGATGAAGCCGCCCAGCAGCAGCGCCACGGCCAGGATGTAGGCCAGCACGGCGGCACCGTCCAGCCAGCTGAAGGCGTCGCCGTATTCGGGGTACTGGGTCAGCAGCCACCAGGGCGCGCCGGTATCCAGGGGCCAGAAAACCTCGTGGCCGACCAGCCATTCGGCCGCCATCTGCTTGCCGCGCACGAACCAGGGGCTCACGGTCCATTGGAAGGCGCCCATGGCCACGCCCAGCACGCCGAACACCAGCAGCAGGGCCTCGGGGAGCGAGGCCGGGCGTGCGCTGAGGATTTCGGCCTGGGGCGAGCGCGTTGCCAGCTGCACGGCGCCGCGGTGGCCGCTGCAGCGCCCGCAGGCATGGCATTGCGCCATCGACGACAGCTGCCCGACCGCCAGCAGCGGCGCGCAGTCCACCGCGCCGCTGCGCCCGGGCCAGGCCTGCCAGGCCTGGCGATCGACCTTGAAATGCAGCGGCGCAATGCGTGCCAGCAGCGCGAACACGCCCGAGACCGGGCACAGGTAGCGGCACCACACGCGCTTGCCGCGCCCGTAGAGCAGGCCCACCGCCACGGCGGCGGCGGTGGAGCCGCCCAGGATCAGCAGCGCCGCCTGCGGGTATTCGTAGACGCTGATGAGCTGGCCGTACAGCGTGGTCAGGATGAAGCCCACCACCGGCCAGCCGCCCCAGCGCAGCCAGCGCGGAATGGCGCCGCCGCGGCCGTGGTGGCTGGCCCATTCGCTCAGGGCGCCCTCGGGGCACAGCACGCCGCACCAGACCCGGCCCATGAGCATGATGGAGAGGATGACGAAGGGCCACCACACGCCCCAGAACAGGTACTGCGCCAGCAGCACCAGGCGTTCGTGCCATGGCGCGCGGTAGGGCGCCTTGTCCTGGGTGGCGCCGTGCGCGTCGGCGACGAAGCTGGCCGCGCCCAGGTCGCCGGCCCACAGGCGCGCCTCGGGGTGGGGGTGGGGCAGAAAGGCCGGCAGCACCACCAGCACGGCATAGCACAGCACGATGGCCCACTGCAGGCCCAGGATGGCGCGGCGGTGGCGCGCCATCCAGTCGCCCAGGCGGGCCAGGCGCCCGGCCTGGGGGCGCCAGGGGGCGATGGTGATGGTGCGGGTTGGGGGGGACATCGTTCAGCGTCGAAGGCAGGGCGTCAGCGGCTGCGGCGCAGGCGGGTCAGCGCGTAGGCCCAGTAGGCGGCGCTGGCCAGCAGCAAGGTGGCGGCGGGGCGGGCGCGGTAGCCGGTGAAGTCTGCCAGCAGCCGCCCCGGGCCCTGGCCGTCGGCCAGCAGGCCCGACAGGTCCCACACCGGGTCGATCAGGGCCGGCATCCAGCCCAGCGCGATCATGCGGTCCATGCCATTGAGCAGCAGGGCGTGGGCGATGAGCAGCAGCAGGATTTCGCTGATCTGGAACAGCCTGCGGTAGCTGAGCAGGCGCGCGCCGCGCGCCGTCAGCCAGGCGGTGGCGCCCGCCGCCACGAAGCCGCCGGCGGCGGCGGCCAGCAGCGCCGCCAGCGCGTTGCCCTGGCGCTCCATGCCCAGGCCGTAGAGGAAAACCACGGTTTCCGCGCCCTCGCGCGCCACGGCCAGCGCGGTGATGCCGGCCAGCCCCCAGGCGCCGGCCTGCGCGCTGGCGCGGCCTTCGAGCGCGTGCTTCATGTCGCGGCCATGGCGGCGCATCCACAGCACCATTTGCACGATCAGGCCGGCGGCGAGCAGCACCAGGGCGAGCTGGAAGATCTCGAGCGACTCGCCGCCGAGTTCGCTTTGCACGGCAAAGGTGGCCGCGCCCAGGCCCAGGGCCAGCGCCACGCCGGCGGCGGCGCCCAGCCACAGGCCGCCGCGCAGCCTGGCGGGCCGGGGCTGGCGCGCTATCCACGACAGCAGCACGCCGATGACGAGCATGGCTTCGAGGCTTTCGCGCCAGACGATGATGAATGCGTTGAGCATGGTGGGGCCTGCGGGGGGGAGGCTACCTGGCGATGAGCTGCATCCTGCCGGTCTCGGCATGGAATTCGTCGATGAATTCATGCACGCCGGGCTTGAGCGGGGGCGTGACGACGAAGGAGCTGGCCCCGGGGGCCAGCACCTTTTCCACGCGCAGGTTCAGGTTTTCGAATTCGACCGGCCCCTGCCCTTCGTTGCGCAGCACCAGCTTGAGGCGCTGGCCCGCAGGCACTTCGAGCCGGGCGGGCAGCAGGAGCCCGTCCCTGGCGATGACGGTGAAGGTGGGCAGGCCCTGGGCTCCGGCCTGGGCCGGGCCCAGGAGCAGGCCCAGCGCCAGCCATGCCGCAAAGAGAAAACGCAGGGCCATGGCGGTGCTCAGTACGTCAGCTGCGCGCGCAGCGAGAGCGCGTAGAACGGCTTGCCGTCGGTGTTGCCGCCGGGGCGTGCGATGTACTGGAAGGAGGGCGTGAGCTCGAACTGCTTGTTGATGCGCCAGCGGTAGTAGGCCTCCATCAGGCGCTCCGAGCCCCGGGCGCTGTAGCCGTAGTCGGGCAGGCCGTTGCCGTCCACGTCAAGCGTGGCCGAGGCGGCGCGAAAGCCCGGTGTCGACTGCAGCCAGCCCGCGGCCAGGCCCACCGCGTCGCCGCCGCGCTGCCAGCCATAGCCGGCCAGCTCGAAGCCCGCGGTGAGCGCCTTGTCGAAGCGTGCGCCCGCGCCCTGGATATGCTGGCCGTAGCGGCCAAACAGCGTCCAGGCATCGCCCACGCGCTGGTCGAGCGACATGCCCCAGCCCGAGCGGTGCGTGCTGCCGTCCTCATAGGTCGGGGCCTGGCCGGTGCGCCAGTAGTACAGGCGGTAGTTGCCCGGCAGGCCGCCCATCAGGCGCAGCTGCGTCTCGGCCTGGAGCAGGATCAGCGGCGAGGAGAAGAAGCGCGAGTAGTTGGCTCCGTTGCCGGCGCCGAACACGCCCAGCGAGAGGCGCCAGGGCTCGCGCTTGTCGGTGCTGTTCAGGTAGGAGATGCGAAAGCCCGGGGTGAAGCCGTTGCGGTCCACGCCGATGTCGCCGCCCGCGTCCAGCAGCGGGTTGTGCACGAAGGCGGTGTTGAGGAACTGGCGCGTCTCGTCGTTGGCGGCGGCGTTCTGGTCGAAGAACAGGAACGGGTCCATCTTGCCGAAGTTGACCTCCAGCGTCTCCTTCGATTGCGGCTTGAACCCGCCCCAGGGCAGCGGAATGCTGGCCTGGTACCAGGCCTGGCCCAGGATGGCGACCGAGTCGTCGGGGCTGGTGGAGGAGACGCGAAAGGCGCTGGCGTTGGGCTTGGAGAACGAATACAGGTCGTTGAGCCCCGCGCCCTGGCCGAAGCGGATGTGGGCGAAGACCTTGCTCTCGACGTCGCCGATGGGGTCGAGCGGCACGGTGACGAAGGCGTCGCCGCGGTAGTTGAGCTGGCTGTTGCCGAACTGGCCGTCCAGGTCGCTGCCCGGCAGGCGCACCGCCACCGAGGGCCGCTGCGCCACGGTGGTGAGCGAGAAGCCGACCTGGATGCCGTCGAGCGCCTCCACCGTGCGCGCCGACTTGAGCATTCCGAGCGACTGCAGTTCCACGGCCTTCAGGCGGGTGACGAGCTCGGGCTCCCTCTCGCTGATGCGCTCGCTGTCGAGGGCCTTGTCCACGGCCTTGCTCTGCTGTTCCAGCGCCTCGATGCGCGCCGTCAGGCGCTGGATCTCGGCCAGCAGCGCGGCGGTATCGGCATCGGCTGCCATGGCGCCCGTGCCCGCGCCGGACAGCGCCAGCGCCAGCGCCGCGCTCAAGGGGATCGGGCGCATCTCAGTAGCCCCCTTTCTTGCCCACGCCGGCGAAGGTGAACTCCCACTCCATCTCGAAGGGCTTGAACCAGGGACGCACGCCCGTCAGGCGGTCGGTGTGGCGGCCGAAGTGGTTGCCCTGCGGGTTGTCCTTGGCGTTGGGCGGCAGCACGACGAACCTGACCTTGTACTTGCCCGGGCCCTTGAGCTTGACGTTGTCGCCGTAGTGCGAACCGTCGTTGGCCACCATGGGCATCATGTCGCCCTGGATCACCTCGCCCGAGGGCAGCTTCGTCAGTTCGTACCTGACGTGCAGGTAGGGAATCCAGTCCCCCTCCTTGAAGCCGTTGGGGTTGTTGGCCATGGCGTGGATGTCGGCCTCCAGGTGCACGTCGGACTCGGCGGCCTTGCGCATATGCCCTTCGGGTTCCATCTCCACGGCCTGCAGGTAGACGGCGGCGATTTCCATGCCGTGCATTTGCTGCGGCGCGCCAATGGGATATTCGAGGGCCTGGGCGGCGAAGGACAAGCCCAGGGCAGCCAGGCCTGAAGCCAGACGGGAGAAGCGGTGCATGAAGGTTCCAGACAGAAGTAACAATGAGAACGGTTCTCATTATTTTTCTGGATCGGATCCACTTTTCTGCGCCAGATCAAACCGGATTCCTCTCGCGCCCGGAAGCGATCAAAAATGCATCGACCACGCCCAGGCGGCCGGAACCGGGTTGCGGCTGACAGGCCTCCCCGCCAGGCCCGCAGCACCCGGCCCTCGGGCTGGGCGTATTGGTGTTTTTGGGCTCCAGCGCCCATGGATAGAGCGCTGGCAGCTATTGAAAAGGGAGAGCCGGCACAGAGCCTGGGCCGCCGCGCACGGGCTACCGGCTGGCCGCCATGCGGACCCCCAGCCCCAGCAGCGCCGCGCCCATCAGCGCATCGACCGGGCGGCGGATGCGCGCGTACCCGCGGCGCACCGCGCCCACCGAGAAGAACGCCGCCAGCAGGCACATCCACGCACCGGTGACGCACACCACCACCGTGACCACCGCCGCGTACACCCACAAGGGCGCGCCGACCGGCAGCAGGGTCACGAACAAGGTGGCGAAGAAAGTGGCGGTCTTGGGGTTGGTGATGCCCACCAGGAAGCCCCGCCGCCACGCCTGCGCATCGCCAAGGCGGGGCGCCTGCGCGACCTCCTGCGCAAGCGCGCCGCCGCGCAGCGCCGCCATCAGCATGCGCGCGCCCAGGTAGGCCAGGTACGCGGCCCCGGCCAGGCGGATGGCCTCGTACAGCCAGAAGAACTGCTGCACCAGCAGCCCGAAGCCGAACACCGCCAGGCTCGCCCACACGGCCACGGCGCAGGTGATGCCCAGGCCGGTGAAGACGCCCGAGCGGCGCCCGCCCAGCGCCTGCGAAGTGACGGCCACGAAGTCCGGCCCCGGGCTGGCGCAGGCGAGCAGGACGATGCCGGAGAGGGTCAGGAGCTGGGGAAGGTAGTTCATGGGGGTATCAGGCGATGCGATGGACGCAAGGGTAATGCACCTGCCCCGGCCTTTGTGTCCACGGCGCGCTTTCTCCGCCGGGTGCAGGTCATGTAATATAGCCCCCTAGACTATATTTGCCGTGCCTTGCCATGTCCCACACCTCCCGTGAAAAGACCAAGCTGATCGCGCGCGTGCGCCGCATCAAGGGCCAGATCGAAGGCATAGAGCGCGCCCTGGAGACGGACGCGGCCTGCGTCGAAGTGCTGCGCCAGATCGCCTCCGTGCGCGGCGCGGTCGGCGGGCTGACGGCGGAGGTGATGGAAGACCACCTGCGCGAGCACGTCCTGGCGGTCTCGACCGACGAGGCGCGGCGCCAGGGCGGCGAGGAAATGATCGAGGTCATCCGCACCTACATGAAATGAGCCGGCCCATGAACACGCACAGCCCCTTTGCTTCCGAGCACGGCCATTGCTTCCTGGGCCGTGACCACCGGCGCAACGAGCGCAGGGTGTGGCTGGTCATCGCGCTCACGGCCGGCATGATGCTGGCCGAGATCGCCGCCGGCACCGTCTATGGCTCGATGGCGCTGGTCGCCGACGGCTGGCACATGTCCACCCATGCGGGCGCGATGCTGATCGCGGCGCTGGCCTACCGCTTCGCGCGGCGGCATGCCGACGATCCGCGCTTCACCTTCGGCACGGGCAAGCTGGGCGATCTGGCGGGCTTTGCCAGCGCGGTGGTGCTGGCCCTGGTCGCGCTGCTGATCGGCTGGGAAAGCCTGGCGCGCCTGGCGCGGCCGATCCGCATCGACTTCGACCAGGCGATCGTGGTGGCCGTCGTGGGGCTGGCTGTCAACCTGGCCTGCGCGTGGCTGCTGAAGGACGACCATGCGCACCACGGCCATGGCCATCACCACCATGGCCACGATGACGGCCCTCACCACGCGCACGGCCAGGCCCGCGACAACAACCTGCGCGCCGCCTACCTGCACGTGCTGGCCGACGCCTTGACCTCCGTGCTGGCCATCGTCGCGCTGCTGCTGGGCCGCAGCCGCGGCTGGCTCTGGGCCGATCCCGCCATGGGCGTGGTCGGCGCGCTGGTGATCGTGCGCTGGTCCTGGGGGCTGCTGCAGGGCAGCGGCAGCGTGCTGCTCGATGCCGCGGCCGAGGGCCAGGCGGTGCGCCGGGAGATCCACGAGGCGATGGCGCCCACGGGCAGCCGCGTCACGGATCTGCACGTCTGGCAGGTGGGCCCCGGCCATTTCGCGGCCATCGTCGCGCTGATGGCCCGGGAGCCGCAGGAGCCCGCCCACTACAAGGCGCTGCTGGCGCACATCCACGAGCTGTCCCACGTCACGGTCGAGGTGCAGCGGCAGGCGGGATAAGACCCCGCGGCCGCCGTGCGGCAGCACTGTCGCGGGCGGCTGGTGCAAGCATCGGTGCGAACCGTTCCCGCAGCACGAAGCGCATGGCGAAGAGCCGGTGCGGCCTTGCAGCCACCGCCGCGGTGGCTACCGCGATGCGTCGTTCGCCGTGGCGCCATCGTCGCCGGCCAGCGCGTCGGCCGCCTTGCCGACGCCTTTGCCGACGATCCTGGCACTGCCGATGGCGGCATCGGCGGCCAGGCCCACGGCCGATGCGGTGACGCTGACGGCCGTGGCCGTCACGGCCACCACGGTGCAGCCCGGCAGCAGCAGCGCCAGGCACAAAAAAGCCCCCAGGGCCAGGGGGCGCGGGGGCTTGCGGCGCATGGCATCAGTGGATGCGCATGCCCGGCTGCGCGCCGGGGAAGGGCTCCAGCACGTAGATGCCGGGCTGGGCCTTTTCGTCGGCGTGGCTGGCGGCCAGGACCATGCCTTCGCTGACGCCGAACTTCATCTTGCGCGGCGCGAGGTTGGCCACCAGCACCGTCAGCTTGCCTTCGAGCTGCGCGGGCTGGTACATGCTGGCGATGCCGCTGAAGACGTTGCGCATGCGGCCTTCGCCCGCGTCCAGCGTCAGTTGCAGCAGCTTGGTGGAGCCTTCCACGGCCTTGCATTCGACGATCCTGGCGATGCGCAGGTCGATCTTGGCGAAGTCGTCGATGGTGATGGCGGGGGCGATCGCCTCGCCGCCGGGCAGGGGCGCTTCCTCCACCGGGGCGGGGGGCGGTGCGAACAGCGCGTCGAGCTGTTTTTCGTCCACGCGCTGCATCAGGTGTTGGTACTGGCCGATCTGGTGGCCGGCGCCCAGGGGGCGGGCCGCGTCGGCAAACTGCTCGGGCGGGACGATGAGGAAGGCGGCCACGTCGGCCGCCAGCCTGGGCAGCATGGGCTTCAGGTAAATGGTGAGTATGCGGAAGGCCTCGATGCAGGTGCTGCACACGTCGTGCAGGCGTGCCTCCATGCTTTCCTTCCTGGCCAGCTCCCAGGGCTTGTTGGCGTCCACGTATTCATTCACGTGGTCGCACAGCTGCATGGTTTCGCGGGCCGCGCGCGCCGTGTCGCGGGCTTCGTAGGCCTGCACGATGGCGGCCTGCTGCGCGCGCAGGTGCTCCAGCAGGGCCAGGCCGTCGGCGCTGGGCTGGCCCAGCTTGCCGCCGAAGCGCTTGGTGATGAAGCCGGCGGCGCGGCTGGCGATGTTCACGTACTTGCCGATCAGGTCGGCATTCACGCGCAGCATGAAGTCGCCCGCGTTGAAGTCGATGTCTTCGTTCCTGCCGTTGAGCTTGGCACCCAGGTAGTAGCGCAGCCACTCGGGGTTCATGCCCAGGCTCAGGTACTTGAGCGGGTCCAGGCCCGTGCCGCGGCTTTTGCTCATCTTCTCGCCGTTGTTCACGGTCATGAAGCCGTGCACGCAGATCTTCGTCGGCGTCTTGCGGCCGCTGAACTTGAGCATGGCGGGCCAGAACAGCGTGTGGAAGGTGATGATGTCCTTGCCGATGAAGTGGTACTGCTCGAGCAGCGGGTCGGCCATGTAGGCTTCGTAGTCTTGGCCGCGCCTGGCCAGCAGGTTTTTCAGCGAGGCCAGGTAGCCGATGGGCGCGTCCAGCCAGACGTAGAAGTATTTGCCCGGCGCGTCGGGGATCTCGATGCCGAAGTAGGGCGCGTCGCGCGAGATGTCCCAGTCGTCCAGCCCCTCGCTGGTCGTGCCGTCGGGGTTGGTGCGCGTGCCGAACCATTCCTTGATCTTGGCCGCGACCTCGGGCTGCACGTGCACGCCGTCCTGCGTCCATTCCTCGAGGAACTCCACGCAGCGCGGGTCGGACAGCTTGAAGAAGAAATGCTCCGAGTGCTTCAGCTCGGGCCTGGCGCCCGACAGCGCGGAGTAGGGGTTGATGAGCTCGGTGGGCGCATACACGGCGCCGCAGCTTTCGCAGTTGTCGCCGTACTGGTCCTTGGCATGGCAGCGCGGGCATTCGCCCTTGATGAAGCGGTCGGGCAGGAACATGTTCTTCTCGGGGTCGAAGAACTGCTCGATGGTGCGCGTCTCGATCAGGCCGGCCCGCTTCAGGTCCAGGTAGATCTGCTGCGCGAGCGCGTGGTTCTCGGGCGCATCCGTGCTGTGCCAGTTGTCGAAGGCGATGTGAAAGCCGTCCAGGTACTGCTTGCGCCCGGCCGCGATGTCGGCCACGAACTGCTGCGGCGTCTTGCCGGCCTTCTCGGCGGCGATCATGATGGGCGCGCCGTGCGCGTCGTCGGCGCCCACGAAGTCGACCGCGTTGCCCTGCATGCGCTGGGCACGCACCCAGGTGTCGGCCTGGATGTATTCCATGATGTGGCCGATGTGGAAGTTGCCGTTGGCATACGGCAGGGCGGTGGTGACGAAGATCTTGCGTGCGGTCATCGGGGTGGCTCTCCAGCCGACTCGGGGTTTTGGGGGCGGAACCCGTGATTCTAGGCGTCAGTAGCAGGGCAGGCGCACCGGGTCGCCGCGGTCGCGCCAGCCGAAGAAGGCGCAGATCTCGCTGCGCCGCGCCAGCGTGTCGCTGCGGCCCAGGGCCATGAGCGCGCGCGTGTAGCCGCGCTCGAACAGCAGGTAGCTGGCCAGTGCGCCGTTGCTGCCGTCCCGCCCGTCGGCCTGCACGCCCAGGGCGCCCAGCAGGGCGCGGATGGTGCGGGGCAGGTCGCACACATGGCGCGCGGCCACCTCGTCCAGGCTTTGCGAGGGCACGAGCACCAGCAGCTCCAGCGGGCGCAGGGGGCTCCTGCTGCGCTCCTCGGGCGTCAGCAGGGACAGGATCCGGTTGACGTGCCCGACATGCTCTATGTCCGTCGCCAGCGCGTCCAGGAAGATGTTGGACAGCGCGTGGCCCGCCACCACCGCCAGCGGAGGGTAGGGCTGCTGCGTGCCGGCGGCGCAGGGCGTGGGCGGCTCGTAGGCGCGGCTCGTGCCCACCACCATCAGCCGCTGCGCGCCCAGGTGGATGGCGGGCGCCAGCGGCGCGGTCTGGCGCATGGAGCCGTCGCCGAAATACTCCGTGTGCCCGTCGATGGACAGGGGCGCGGCCGGGAACACCAGGGGAATGGCCGACGAGGCCAGCAGGTGGGTGTGCGTGATGGGCCCGCGCGCGGACTTGCGCAGCGAGTGCGCCCAGGGCCGCTGGGCGTCGCCTGCGTCGAAGAAGGCCACGTGCTGGCCCGAGTTGTAGCTGGACGCGGTGATGGCCAGCGCGCGCAGGTGGCCGGCGCGGATCAGGTGCGGCACGCGCTGCAGCGGCACGAGCTGCGTGAGCAGCTGCGCCAGCGGCGCGTTGTTGAGCAGCGAGTGCGGATGCATGCGGCGCCAGCGCGTGAGCGCCCAGCCCAGCGACAGCAGCGTGAGCCAGCGCGCGCCCTGGCGTATGACGTTCAGCCAGTCGGCGTGGTAGATCTGCCCGGCATGGAAGTTGGCCCACACGCGGGCGATGCGGCGCACGGTGTGGTCGAACTGGTCCGCCCCGCTGGCCAGGGCGGCGGCGTTGATGGCGCCGGCCGAGGTGCCGGTGAGGATGGAGAATGGCGCCGGCCCGTGGCGCTCGCCGCATGCCGCGCGCACGGCGGCAATGGCCTGGAGCACGCCCACCTGGTACGCCGCCCGGGCGCCGCCACCGGTGAGCACCAGCGCCGTGGCGGGATGGGGGGATGCGGCGGGGGTGTCCATGGCAGCGGCTGCGTCGTGCTACGTGTTTCTCGCCTCGGCCTTGAGCAGCAGCGTGGCCAGTGCGTCGCCCTCCAGCAGCGCCAGGCCGTTGTCGCGCGCGAAGCTGCGCGCCTGCTCGCTCACCGCGCCCTGCAGCGCCACGTACACGCCGGCGCGCGCGCCGCTGCGCTGCACCTCGGCCTGCAGCTCGCGCAGCGGCTCCACGCCATGCGTGGCGGCCTTGCAGCGGCGCGCGGCCACCAGCAGGCTTTGCCCGCCCTTGGTGACGCGCAGGTCGCTGTGCGGGCCGTCGCTGCGCTGCACCTCATGGCCTTCTGCGCGCCAGGCGTCCTCCAGCCGCTGGGCGAACTGGCGCCAGGGCATGGCGGCGGCCTGCTGCAACACGGCCTGCACGCGCCCGGCACTGGGCGCGCGCCACTGGCGCCAGGCGGCGATGCAGCCGATGATGGCCACCGGCAGGGCGCCCACGGCGGCAAACGGCGCCAGATGCGCGGGCAGCAGCGCGCCGCACAGCAGCACGATGGCGGCGGCGATGGCGAAGCTGATCCACCAGGGGGAGCGCAGCAGGATCGCGAAGCCCGAGTTCGGGGCCATCTTCAGTTTCACGGGGGGAGTCCTTTTTTTGTGGGGGCGAGACTAGCTGGTTTTTTGCGTGGGGTTATTTTTGCTGATGTTGTCGGCCGGGACTCGCCCCGGCGGGCGACCTCCTTTCTTGCTCGTGCAAGAAAGGAGGCAAAGAACACGCTCCCACGTCTGCGACCCCTTCGCTGCGCTACGGGGCAAACCTGCGGCGGTACACCCCATGCGCGAGCACCGCAGGTTGCCCGTAGCGCAGCGAAGGGACACGGACAGCAGGGTCGCCTTTTCTTTGCTTACTTTCTTTTGGCGAAGCAAAAGAAAGTGAGTGCGCCGCCGGGCGCACATCCCGGCCAGCTACACTCAAAAAGAATAGCTCCATGCGCCCACCCAGTAAGCGCTAGAGGCCGATTCGACTAAAAATCACCCCAACGCCAGCACCGCCCGCGCCACCCCCGCGATGCCCTCGGGCGACAGGCTGGGCGCGCCCACCCGCCTGCGCGCATCCCAGTGCGCGAAGTTGCGCGCCTGCGAGCGGCCGTAGTGCGGGTCGTAGTGCAGGCGCATCAGTTCCTCGAACAGGGGCGCCAGCTGGCCCGCGCGCGCCCAGGCCTGCCAGCGCTGCACGGTCTCCTTGCTGTGCAGTTCCACCAGGACGCCCAGGCGCTGGGCCAGCGCCTCGGGGTCGTCGCCCAGGTAGGCGTAGTCGCGCAGCAGGTAGGCCAGGCGCTCTTCGGGCGCGGCCTCGATCTCGATGCAGGCGGCGGCGCGCAGGCGCTGCACCAGCGGCACGGGCACGGACAGGCGGCCGATGCGCGCGCTCTCGCCCTCCACGTACAGGGGGCGCGACAGGTCCAGCGTCTCCAGCACGGTGGCGATCTGCGTCTCGAAGTTCTTCTGCGAGGGCTGGGCCACGCCGGGCAGGGCGCCGAGCAGCGAGCCCTTGTGGCGCGCGCAATGCTCCAGGTCCAGCACCTGGGCGCCCTGCTGGCTCAGCTGCTGCAGCACGCGCGTCTTGGCGCTGCCCGTGGCGCCGACGAGCACGCGCAGATCGGCCTGCGGCACCAGCGCCTCGATCCGGTCCATCACGTGGCGGCGAAAGGCCTTGTAGCCGCCCGCGAGCTGCTGCGCGTCCCAGCCCACCAGGCGCAGCCACTGCACCATGGAGCCGCTGCGCATGCCGCCACGCCAGCAATAGACCAGCGGGCGCCAGCCCTGGGGCTGGTCGGCGAAGCGCTCGCGCAGGTGGCGCGCCAGGTTGGCCGCCACCATGGCGCCGCCCACGCGCCGTGCCTCGAAGGCACCCTGCTGCACGTAGATGGTGCCGACGATGGCGCGCTCCTCGTCGTCGAGCACCGGGCAGTTGATGGCGCCGGGGATGTGGTCCTCGGCGAACTCGGCGGGCGAGCGCGCGTCGATGATGGAGTCGAAGGCGTGGCGGTCTGCGGGGCGGATGGGGCGGTGGCGGGACACGGGCGGGCGGTGAATCTGGGATGATGCGGCGGTTTTTCCCCTCATTGTCCGTTACCGCCATGAACGCCAGCCCCACCCCCGACTCGCCCCGTCTCACCTCGCTGTCGCACGGCGGCGGCTGCGGCTGCAAGATCGCGCCGGGCGTGCTGTCGCAGATCCTGCAGCAAAGCGGCGCGGGCGCCGTCATGCCGCCCGAGCTGCTGGTGGGCATAGAGACGGCGGACGACGCGGCCGTCTACCGCCTGAACGACGAGCAGGCGCTGGTGGCGACCACCGATTTCTTCATGCCCATCGTGGACGATCCGTACGAGTTCGGCCGCATCGCCGCCACCAACGCCTTGAGCGACGTGTACGCCATGGGCGGCCGGCCCATCATGGCGCTGGCGCTGGTGGCCATGCCGGTGAACCAACTGCCGCTGGACGTGATCGGCGCCATCATCCGCGGCGGGCAGGACGTGTGCCGCGCCGCGGGCATACCCATCGCGGGGGGGCACACCATCGACTCGGTCGAGCCCATCTACGGCCTGGTCGCCATGGGCCTGGTGCACCCCGACCGCGTGCGCCGCAACGCGGGCGCGCGGCCCGGCGACGTGCTGGTGCTGGGCAAGCCGCTGGGCGTGGGCGTGTACTCGGCGGCGCTCAAGAAGGAGCAACTGGGCGACGCGCACTACCGCGAGATGATCGCCAGCACCACGCTTCTCAACACCCCCGGCCCGCTGCTGGCCGCGCTGCCCGGCGTGCACGCCATCACCGACGTGACGGGCTTCGGCCTGGCCGGCCATGCGCTGGAGATGGCGCGCGGCGCGGGCGTGACGGTCGCCGTCGATTGGGCGCGCGTGCCGCTGCTGCCCGGCGTGGCCGATCTCGCCGCCGCGGGCTTCGTGACCGGCGCCAGCGGCCGCAACTGGGCGGGCTACGGCGACGACGTGGCGCTGGCGCATGGCCTGCCGGCCACGGCCCAGGCGCTCGCGACCGACCCGCAGACCTCGGGCGGCCTGCTCGTGGCCTGCGCGCCGGACAGCGTGGACGAGGTGCTGGCGGTGTTCGCGCGCGAGGGCTTCGCGCGGGCCGCGGTCATCGGCGGCGTGCAGGCCGGGCCTGCGCGGCTGGAGCTGCGTTGAGCGCCCTGCCGGCGGGGCCCGCGCCGCAGCCCGCCGCGCCGGCGGGGCAGGGCGGGCTGCGCGACCTGTCGCCGGCCTACTTCGGCCTGGTCATGGCCACGGGCATCGTGTCCATGGCTGCGGACATGCAGGGCTGGCCGCTGCTGGCGCGCGCGCTGCTGGCCCTCAATGCCGTGCAGTACGTGGCGCTGTGGGGCCTGTACCTGCTGCGTGCCTGGCGCTACCCGCGGCGCTTCTTCGGCGACATGGTGGACCATGCGCGCGGGGCCGGCTACTTCACCATGGTGGCGGCCACGGGCATCATGGCCAGCCAGTGCATCGTGCTGCTGGGCAGCGTGGCCCTGGGCTTCGCGCTGTGGGCGCTGGCGGCGCTGCTGTGGGTGTTGCTCACCTACACCATCTTCACGGCCTTCACCATCCGCCCGGACAAGCCCACGCTGGACCGCGGCATCAGCGGCGCCTGGCTGCTGGCCGTGGTGTCCACGCAGGCGCTGGCCGTCTCCAGCGCCCTGCTGGCCGCGCGCATCGGCCAGCCGCTGCGGCTGGAGCTCAACCTGCTGGCGCTGTCCATGTGGCTGTGGGGCGGCATGCTCTACATCTGGATGATGGCGCTGATCTTCTACCGCTACCTGTTCTTCCGCTTCTCGCCCGGCGACCTGTCGCCGCCGTACTGGATCAACATGGGGGCCATGGCCATCTCCACGCTGGCC
The DNA here is from genome assembly GCF_054512775.1 of Alicycliphilus sp. T452. Classification (NCBI taxonomy): domain Bacteria; kingdom Pseudomonadati; phylum Pseudomonadota; class Betaproteobacteria; order Burkholderiales; family Comamonadaceae; genus Alicycliphilus; species Alicycliphilus sp. T452. The sequence goes on along the minus strand of NZ_JBTNEH010000002.1, from coordinate 29,836 downwards.
GGCTCGCTCTTGATACTGAACGCGCCGCAGGCGCCCTTCTTGGTATCGCTGCTGCCGTTCCTCAAGGGGTTCACGGTGTTCTACTGGGCCTCGGGCACCTGGTGGATCCCCATGCTGGTGCTGCTGGGCATCTGGCGCCATGGCGTGCGCCGCTTTCCGCTGCGCTACGACCCGCTGTACTGGGGCGCGGTGTTCCCATTGGGCATGTACGCGGCCTGCACCTGGCAGATGGACAAGGCCATGGACTTCGGCTTTCTGGACATGCTGCCCCGGCTGTTCTTTCCCGTGGCGCTGCTGGCCTGGATGCTGGCCTTCGCCGGCATGCTGCGCGCCCTGGTGCGCCAGGTGCGCGCCCTGTAGCCCTATAGGCACAGGCGCGCCAGTGCCAAGGCGGCTTGGCTAGACTCCGCCGTCTGTCTTCTTCAGCGAACAACACAGCCATGGCACTTACAGAACAGGACCTGCTGGCGGCCATCGCCAGCGTCCAGGACCCCCACACGGGCAAGGATTTCGTGAGCACGCGCGCCGTGCGCAACGTGCAGATCGGCGGCGACGACGTCGCCTTCGACGTGGAGCTGGGCTATCCCGCCAAGAGCCTGGTGCCGGCGCTGCGCCAGCAGTTCATCGCCGCGGCCAAGGGCGTGGCGGGGGTGCACAACGTGTCGGTGAACATCGCCACCAAGGTCGCGGCGCACGCCGTGCAGCGCGGCGTGCAGCTGCTGCCGGGGGTGAAGAACATCGTCGCCGTGGCCTCGGGCAAGGGGGGCGTGGGCAAGAGCACCACGGCCGCCAACCTGGCGCTGGCGCTGGCGGCCGAAGGAGCCAGGGTGGGCGTGCTGGACGCCGACATCTACGGCCCCAGCCAGCCCATGATGCTGGGCATCAGCGGCCGCCCCGAGAGCCTGGACGGCAAGAACATGGAGCCGCTGGAGAACTATGGCGTGCAGGTCATGTCCATCGGTTTCCTCGTGGAGCCGGACCAGGCCATGATCTGGCGCGGCCCCATGGCCACGCAGGCGCTGGAGCAGCTGCTGCGCCAGACGAACTGGAAGGACCTGGACTATCTTCTGGTGGACATGCCGCCAGGCACCGGCGACATCCAGCTGACGCTGTCGCAGCGCGTGCCCATCACGGGCGCCGTCATCGTCACCACGCCGCAGGACATTGCGCTGCTCGATGCCAAGAAGGGCATCAAGATGTTCGAGAAGGTGGGCGTGCCCATCCTGGGCATCGTGGAGAACATGGCCGTGCACGTGTGCAGCAACTGCGGCCATGTGGAGCACATCTTCGGCGCCGACGGCGGCAGGAGGATGGCGCAGGAATACGGCATGGACTATCTGGGCGCGCTGCCGTTGGACATGCAGATCCGCCTGCAGGCCGACAGCGGCAAGCCGACGGTGGTAGCCGACCCTGACGGTGAGGTGGCGCAGGTCTACAAGCACGTGGCGCGCGAGGTGGCCGTGAAGATCGCGCTCAAGTCCAAGGACTTTTCGTCCAAGTTCCCCACCATCTCGATCAGCAAGAGCACCTGAAGCCCAGGCTGCATGGATGCGGGCATGAGGGGGCAATGGACTGCGCTCACGGTGACGCTGGCCATACAGGCCATGGTGGCCATGGCCGTGCTGACGCTGCCCGTCATGGCGCCGGCCGTGGCGCAGGCCCTGGGCGCCTCGGCGGCGTATACCGGCATCTACGTGGCCATCGTCTACGCGGGGGCCATGGCGGCGAGCCTGGCCGGAGGCACGGCCGTGGCGCGCTGGGGTGCGATCCGCGTCAGCCAGGCCGGGCTCGTGCTCTGCGCCGCGGGGCTGGCGCTGTGCGCCGTGCCGTCGCTGGCCGCCATGGCGCTGGGGGCCTTCCTGATCGGGCTGGGGTACGGCCCCATCACGCCGGCCAGCTCGCACCTGCTGGCCCGCACCACGCCGGCGCACCGCATGTCGCTGGTGTTTTCGATCAAGCAGACGGGCGTACCCCTGGGCGGCGTGCTGGCGGGCGCCATCGTGCCGGGGGTGGCCGTGGCGGTGGGCTGGCAGGGGGCGCTGCTGCTGGCGGCCGTGGCCAACCTCGCATGCGCGCTGATCGCCCAGCCGCTGCGGCCCGCGCTCGACGAGGACCGCGATCCGCGCCGCCCGCTGGTGCTGGGCAGCCTGGCGCAGCCGATCCGGGTGGTGCTTTCGCACCCGGCGCTGCGCATGCTGGCGGGATGCTCCTTCGTCTTCTCCATGGCCCAGCTGTCGCTCACGACCTACCTCGTGACCTACCTGCACGCCGCCCTGGCCTATACGCTGATACAGGCGGGCCTGGCGCTGTCGGTGGCGCAGACGGGCGGCATGGTGGGGCGGGTGCTCTGGGGCTGGATCGCCGACCGCTGGAGCGGCGCGCGCCGCGTGCTCTGCGCCCTGGCGGTGCTGATGGCGCTCTCGGCCATTGCCACGGCCGCGCTGCAGCCCGGCACGCACTACCTGCTGGTGCTGGCGGTGCTGGTGGTGTTCGGCGCGTCGGCCATCGGGTGGAATGGCGTCTACCTGGCCGAGGTGGCCCGGCAGGCGCCGCCGGGGCTCGCCAGCGTGGCGACCGGCGGCACGCTGGCCATCACGTTCTTCGGCGTCGTGCTGGGGCCGCCGGCTTTCGGTGCCATGGTGGGGCTGTTCGGCACCTACCGCGCCAGCTTCGCGCTGCTGGCGGTGCCGACGCTGCTGTGCGCAATCGTTCTGCTGCAGGGCGCGCGGGGCCGTGCGGCTGCGGTGCGGGCGCCCTGAAGGTGTGAACGAATCCGTCATGCCCGTTCATCCCGCCAAAACACCCCCGCTCTTCGTTGCAAACGCTCGCCATAGCCCGAGCTATGGCTGCGCTTTGCGCCTCGACCGGCCACGTTTTCGCGGCCCGCTCGGACACGCCGGATTCATTCACGCCTTCTGAGCCCGCGCGCCGCATTCCTGCGGGGTGGGACGGCGCGCATTGACGCCGGCCGGGGTGGCGCGCACACTGCCTGCGCCTGTTGTCCCCCACGATCGATCCGGCTTTCATGACATCCCGAAACGACCCCGCCGCCGTGCCCGTGGCCACGGCGGACGACCTGCGCGAGCGCATCCGCCGCAAGGCCCATCTCAAGGGCCGCCAGCCCGAGCCGCAGGCCCTGGCCGAGGTGCAGGCCCTGATCGGCCCGCGCCCGCCCGAGGGCCATGCGCGCGACCTGCTCATCGAGCACCTGCACTGCATCAACGACCGCCATGGCGCGCTGCACGAGCGCCACCTGGTGGCGCTGGCGCGCCTCATGAATCTGGCCATGGCCGAGGTCTACGAGGTCGCGGGCTTCTACCACCACTTCGAGATCCTGCGCGATGGCGAGCAGCCCGCGCGCCTGGTGCTGCGCGTGTGCGACAGCCTGTCCTGCCAGCTGGCCGGCGCCGGCGAACTGCTGGCCCGGCTGCCCGGGCGCCTGCGCGCCCTGGGCCATGGCGACGTGCGCGTGCAGGCCGTGCCCTGCGTGGGCCGCTGCGAGCAGGCGCCCGTGGCCGTGGTGCACCAGTGCCCCGTGCCGCACGCCACGGCAGAGCGCGTGCTGGCGCAGGTGGATTTGATGCCGGAAAGGGCTCTGGCCCTTCACCCGCAAGCGCCGGCAGCTACGGTTTTCGATGCAGTGCCCGAATCCGCCATCACCCGCGGCGGCGAGGGCGCGGCGCCCGCCTGGGTAGGGCTGGCCGCCTACCGCGCGTGGGGCGGCTACCGGTTGGCCGCCGGCGTGGCGCAGGGCCGCGTGCCGCGCAATGCCGTGCTCGCCGCCATGGAGGACTCGGGCCTGCGCGGCCTGGGGGGCGCAGGCTTTCCGGCGGGGCGCAAGTGGCGCATCGTGCGCGGGGAGCCCGCCCCGCGGCTCATGGCCGTGAACATCGACGAGGGTGAGCCCGGCACCTTCAAGGACCGTACCTACCTGGAGCGCGACCCGCACCGCTTCCTCGAAGGCCTGCTCGTCGCCGCCCAGGTGGTGGGCACCGAGGCCTGCTACGTCTACCTGCGCGACGAATACCACGGCTGCCGCGCCATCCTGCAGCAGGCCCTGGCCGAGCTGCGGGCCGACCCGCCCTGTGCGCTGCCCGCCATCGTGCTGCGCCGCGGGGCGGGCGCGTACATCTGCGGCGAGGAGTCCGCGATGATCGAAAGCATCGAGGGCAGGCGCGGCGAGCCGCGCATGCGCCCGCCCTACATCGCCCAGGTGGGCCTGTTCGGGCGGCCCACGCTGGAGCACAACTTCGAGACCCTGTACTGGGTGCGCGACATCGTGGAGCAGGGCCCGCAGTGGTTCGCGGGCTTTGGCCGCCATGGGCGCCGGGGCCTGCGGTCGTTCAGCGTGAGCGGGCGCGTGAAGGAGCCCGGCGTCAAGCTCGCGCCCGCGGGCATCACGCTGCGCGAGCTGGTCGACGAGTACTGCGGCGGCATGGCCGAGGGGCACGAGCTCTACGCCTACCTGCCCGGCGGCGCCTCGGGCGGCATCCTGCCGGCCCGCCTGGCCGACGTGCCGCTCGACTTCGACACGCTGCAGCCGCACGGCTGCTTCATCGGCTCGGCGGCCGTCATCGTGCTGGGCCGGAACGACCGCGCGCGCGATGCGGCGCTGAACGTAATGCGCTTCTTCGCGCACGAGAGCTGCGGCCAGTGCACGCCCTGCCGTGTGGGCACGGACAAGGCCGCGCGGCTCATGCAGGCGCCCGTCTGGGATGGCGGCACGCTGGGCGACCTGGCCCTGGTGATGGCCGACGCCTCCATCTGCGGCCTGGGCCAGGCCGCGCCCAACCCCATACGCTGCGTGCAGCGCTACTTCGCGCACGAGGTGCAGCCATGAGCGCCATACCCTTCGAGCTCGACGGCGAGCCCGTGCAGGCCGAGCCGGGCGAGACCATCTGGCAGGCCGCCAGGCGCCACGGCGTGCAGATACCGCACCTGTGCCACACCGACGGCCTGCGCCCCGACGGCAACTGCCGCGCCTGCGTGGTCGAGATCGCGGGCGAGCGCACGCTGGCGCCCAGCTGCTGCCGCGCGCCCACGCCCGGCATGCAGGTGCAGGCCCGGAGCCCGCGCGCGCGAAAGAGCCAGCAGATGGTGCTGGAGCTGCTGCTGTCGGACATGCCGGACAGCGGCTACAAGTGGAACGATGCTTCTGAAAACGTAGCTGATAGCGCTTTCCAGACGGGCGCTGTGGGCCAATTCGACTCAAAACCCGTGGGCCAGCACGGCGAGCTGAGCGCTTGGGGCCATGCGCTGGGCGTGGCCGTGCGCCCGGCGCTGGCCGCGCTGCGCCGCGCGCAGCCCGCGCCCGACCTGAGCCACCCGGCCATGGCCGTGCAGCTCGACGCCTGCATCCAGTGCACGCGCTGCGTGCGCGCCTGCCGCGAGGTGCAGGTCAACGACGTGATCGGCTACGCGCTGCGCGGCGCCGGCGCGAAGATCGCCTTCGACCTGGATGACCCCATGGGCGAGAGCACCTGCGTGGGCTGCGGCGAATGCGTGCAGGCCTGCCCCACGGGCGCCCTGAGCCCCAAGACCCACATCGGCCCGCAGAAGGTGGACCGAAAGGTGGACTCGGTGTGCCCGTTCTGCGGCGTGGGCTGCCTGGTCACCTACAACGTGCGCGGCGAAAAAATCATCAGCGTGGAGGGCCGCGACGGCCCGGCCAACCGCGGCCGCCTGTGCGTGAAGGGGCGCTTCGGCTTCGACTACGCGCACCACCCGCAGCGCCTCACGGTGCCGCTGGTGCGCAGGCCCGGCGCCGCCAAGGACTGGCAGGGCCAGGCGCGGCCCGATGACTGGCGCGAGGTCTTCCGCGAGGCCAGCTGGGACGAGGCCCTGCAGCACGCCGCGGACGGGCTGCGCCGCCTGCGCGACGGCCATGGCCCCAAGGCGCTGGCCGGCTTCGGATCGGCCAAGGGCAGCAACGAGGAGGCCTACCTGTTCCAGAAGCTCGTGCGCACGGGCTTCGGCAGCAACAACGTGGACCACTGCACGCGCCTGTGCCACGCGTCCAGCGTGGCCGCGCTGCTCGAAGGCGTGGGCTCGGGCGCGGTGAGCAACCCGGTGCGCGACGTGGAGCGTGCCGAGCTCATCCTCGTGATCGGCTCCAACCCCACGGCCAACCACCCGGTGGCCGCCACCTGGATGAAGAACGCCGCGAAGCGCGGCGCCAGGATCGTGCTGGCCGACCCGCGCGTGACCGATATCGGCCGCCACGCCTGGCGCGTGCTGCAGTTCAGGCCCGACACCGACGTGGCCATGCTCAACGCGCTGATCCACACCGTGATCGAGGAAGGCCTGGCCGACCAGGACTTCATCCGCGAGCGCACCCTCAACTACGAGGCCCTGCGCGAAAGCGTGCGCGCCTACAGCCCCGAGGCCATGGAGCCGATCTGCGGCGTGCCGGCCGCCACGCTGCGCGAGGTGGCGCGCGCGTTCGCCCGGGCCAGGGGCGCGATGATCCTGTGGGGCATGGGCGTGAGCCAGCACGTGCACGGCACCGACAACGCGCGCTGCCTGATCGCGCTGTCGGCCGTCACGGGCCAGATCGGCAAGCCCGGCACGGGCCTGCACCCGCTGCGCGGCCAGAACAACGTGCAGGGCGCGAGCGACGCGGGCCTGATCCCCATGATGTTCCCCAACTACCAGCGCGTGGACAACGCCGAGGCGCACGCGTGGTTCGAGGACTTCTGGGGCACCGCGCTGGACGAGCAGCCCGGCTACACCGTGGTCGAGATCATGCACAAGGCCCTGGCCGGCGACGACGACCCGCACAAGGTGCGCGGCATGTACATCATGGGCGAGAACCCGGCCATGAGCGACCCCGACCTGAACCACGCGCGCCAGGCGCTCGCCAGCCTCTCGCACCTCGTGGTGCAGGACATCTTCCTGACCGAGACCGCCTGGCTGGCCGACGTGGTGCTGCCCGCCAGCGCCTGGCCCGAGAAGACCGGCAGCGTGAGCAACACCGACCGCATGGTGCAGCTGGGCCGGCGCGCGCTCGCGCCGCCCGGCGATGCGCGGCCCGACCTGTGGATCATCCAGCAGATCGCGCGGCGCATGGGTCTGGACTGGGCCTACGGGGGCGAGGAATCGGGCGTGGCCGCCGTCTACTAGGAAATGCGCCAGGCCATGGCCGGCGCCATCGCCGGCATCGGCTGGGAGCGGCTCGCGCGCGAGTCGAGCGTCACCTACCCCTGCCTGTCGGCCGACGACCCCGGCCAGCCCATCGTGTTCACCGAGCGCTTTCCCACCCCCACGGGCCGCGTCACGCTGGTGCCGGCCGACATCATCCCGGCCGACGAGCGGCCCGACGCCGACTACCCGCTGGTGCTCATCACGGGCCGGCAGCTCGAACACTGGCACACGGGCAGCATGACGCGGCGCTCGGCCGTGCTCGACGCCATCGAGCCGCACGCCACGGCCTCGCTGCATGGCGACGAGCTCGCGCGCCTGGGGCTGGCGCCGGGCGACTGGGCCAGCGTCCGCTCGCGCCGCGGCGCCGTGCGGGTGCGCGTGCGCCGCGACGACGGAACGCCGCGCGGCGCGGTGTTCATGCCCTTCGCCTATGTGGAGGCGGCGGCCAACCTGCTGACCAACGCGGCGCTGGACCCGTTCGGCAAGATCCCCGAGTTCAAGTACTGCGCCGTCGCCGTGCGGGGCATTGGCGAGGGTGCGCCGGCGCCTGCGACGGAGTGAAGCGGCGGGCACGCCGCCGCGGCTTGGAAGCCGAAGCCATGGCCACCACCCGGGAACCCCTTCGCGCCCCGCCGTGCCGGGGCGCGGCTGCGTGTACGCTGCACCCATGACGCAAACGCCCGAACGCCAGACCCCGTCCACCGCCCCCCGGCTGCCGCGGCTCACGCGGGCGGCGGCGCCGCTCACGCATGCGGTGCAGGCGGTGAACGAGCGGGGCGAGCGCGAGGAGCTGCACATCCCCGCCGAACGCCCGCTCACCGTGTACGTGGACCGGCGCGAGCTGGTCACGCTGATGACGCTGGGCGCACACCCCGAGCTGCTGGTGCTGGGCTATCTGCGCAACCAGCGGCTGGTGGATTCGGCCGACGAGATCGAATCCGTCACCGTGGACTGGGAGGTCAATGCCGCCGCCGTGGCCACGCGGCGCGGCATCGCCCGCATCGAGGAGCGCACGGCGCGCAAGGTGGTCACCACCGGCTGCGGCCAGGGCAGCGTGTTCGGCGGGCTGATGGACGAGGTGGCTGGCATCCGGCTCGCGCCCGCGCGGCTCACGCAGGCTGACCTGTACGGCATCGTCAACGCCATCCGGCTGCAGGAGTCCACCTACAAGTCCGCGGGCTCGGTGCACGGCTGCGCGCTGTTCCAGGGGCCGCGCATGCTGGTCTTCGCGGAGGACGTGGGGCGGCACAACGCCATCGACACCATCGCCGGCTGGATGTGGATGCAGCCGGACGCCCCGGCCATGCAGGGCGGCGACAAGGTGTTCTACACCACGGGGCGCCTGACCAGCGAGATGGTCATCAAGTCGGCCCAGATGGGCGTGCCCATCGTGGTCTCGCGCAGCGGCATGACGCAGATGGGGCATGCGCTGGCCAGCCAGCTCGGGCTGTGCGCCATAGGCCGGGCGACGAACCGGCGCTTCCTGTGCTACAGCGGCGCCGAGCGCCTGGTGCTGCAGCCGGAGCTGGCATGATCCCCGGCCATGGCAAGTCCTTCCTCCTCCTTCGTCGGCCTGGGCTGGCGCACGCTGTGGCGTGACCTGCGCGCGGGCGAGCTGCGCCTGCTCATGGTGGCCGTCACGCTGGCCGTGGCGGCGCTCACCTCGGTGGGCTTCTTTGCAGACCGGCTGCGCGGCGGCCTCGAACGCGACGCGCTGCAGCTGCTGGGCGGCGACGCCGTGCTGGCCAGCGACAACCCCACGCCGGCACCGGTGGTGGAACAGGCGCGCGCGCTGGGCCTGGCCAGCGTGACCACGCTGGGCTTTCCCACCATGGCGCGCGCGCAGGAGTCCCAGGGCGGCGCGAGCCGCCTCGTGGCGCTCAAGAGCGTGGAGCCGGGCTACCCGCTGCGCGGCCGCCTGCAGGTGAGCGACGACGCACAGCGCCCCGGCGCGCCCACGCAGGACATCCCCGCGCCCGGCGAGGCCTGGGTGGACGCGCCTCTGCTGAACGCGCTGTCGCTCGGGCTGGGCGATCCCCTGCTGCTGGGCGACACGCAGCTGCGCGTCACGCGCATCATCACGCTGGAGCCCGACCGCGGCGCCGGCTTCATGAGCTTCGCGCCGCGCGTGATGATCAACGCGCAGGACCTGCCCGCCACGGGCCTGGTGCAGCCTGCCAGCCGCATCACCTACCGCTTCGCCGTGGCGGGCCGGCCCGACGCCGTCAAGCGCTTCACCGCCTGGGCCACCGAGGCCGTCGCCGGCCCCGGCATGCGCGGCGTGCGCGTGGAGTCGCTCGACAGCGGCCGCCCCGAGATGCGCCAGACGCTGGACCGCGCGCAGAAATTCCTCAACCTCGTGGCGCTGCTGGCCGCGCTGCTGTCGGCCGTGGCCGTGGCCCTGGCCGCGCGCGGCTTCGCCAACGACCACCTGGACGCCGCCGCGCTCCTGCGCGTGCTGGGCCAGAGCCAGCGCACCATCGCCGGCGCCTACGTGCTGGAGTTCCTGCTCGTGGGCCTGTGCGCCAGCGCCGTGGGCGTGCTGCTGGGCTTTGCCGTGCACCACGTGTTCGTGCTGCTGCTGGCGGGGCTCGTGGAATCGGCCCTGCCCGCGGCCAGCCTCTGGCCCGTGGCGCTGGGGCTGGGCGTGGGCCTCACGCTGATGTGCGCCTTCGGCCTGCCGCCCGTGCTGCAGCTGGCCCAGGTGCCGCCGCTGCGCGTCATGCGGCGCGATCTGGGCAGCGTGCGGCCCACCTCGCTGGCCGCGCTGGGCCTGGGGCTGGCGGGCTTCGCGGCCCTGCTGCTGGTGGTCAGCCGCGACTGGAAGCTCGGCTCGATCGCCGTGGGCGGCTTCGCCGCCGCCGTGCTGCTGTTCGCGGCGCTGGCCTGGGTGGCCGTGCGGCTGCTGCGCAAGGCCGTCAGCGAGACCATGGCGCCGCGCTGGCTGGTGCTGGCCACGCGCCAGATCGCCGCGCGCCCGGCCTATGCCGTGGTGCAGGTGGCCAGCCTGGCCGTGGGCCTGCTGGCGCTGGTGCTGCTGGTGCTGCTGCGCACCGATCTCATCGCCAGCTGGCAGCGCGCCACGCCGGCCCATGCGCCCAACCGCTTCGTGATCAACATCATGCCGGACCAGGCCGACGCCTTCCGCCAGATGCTGCGGCAGGACGGCGTGACGCAGTACGACTGGTACCCCATGTTCCGCGGCCGGCTGGTGGCCATCAACGGCCGCGCGGTGAACCTGGACGACTACCCCGACGACCGCGCCAAGGGCCTGGTGGACCGCGAGTTCAACCTCTCCAACGCGCGCGAGGCGCCCGGGCACAACCTCATCGTCGCCGGCCGCTGGACACCCGACGAGCAGGAAGCCGTGAGCGTGGAGGAGGGCATCGCCCAGACCCTGGGCCTGAAGCTCGGCGACCGCCTGCGCTTCGACATCGGCGGCATCGCGAGCGAGGCGCGCATCACCAGCCTGCGCCGCGTGGACTGGGGCTCCATGCGCGCCAACTTCTTCGTCATGTACCCCGTGGCGCACATGCCCGATGTGCCGCTGACCTACCTGGCCGCCTACCGCGCGCCCGAGCGGCCTGGCTTCGACAACGCCCTGGTGCACGCCTTCCCCAACGTCACCAACGTGGACATGAGCGCCACGCTGGCCCAGGTGCAGGGCGTGCTGGCGCAGGTGATAGGCGCGGTGGAGTTCCTCTTCGTCTTCACGCTGGCCGCGGGCCTGGTGGTGCTGTTCGCCGCCGTCACCGCCACGCGCGAGGAGCGCGCGCGCGAGTTCGCCATCATGCGCGCCGTGGGCGCACGCGCCAGCCTGCTGCGCCAGGTGCAGCGCGCCGAACTGGCCGGCGTGGGGCTGCTCGCGGGCTTCCTGGCCAGCTGCGTGGCCGTGGCCGTGGGCTGGGCGCTCGCGCGCTACGTGTTCGACTTCAGCTGGACGGCCCAGCCCTGGGTGCCCTTGGCCGGTGCCGCGGCGGGCGCGCTGCTGGCGCTGGCCGCGGGCTGGTGGGGGCTGCGCGAGGTGCTGCGCCGCCCGGTGGTGCAGACGCTGCGCAGCGCGGCGCAGGATTGAGGACAGGCCATGCAAATGGATGCAACACCCGACTGGTCGCAGGCGCCCGAGGGCTGGGACTGGCTGGCGCAGGACGAGGACGGGCGCTGGTTCTGGTACCGCACCGAGCCCACGCCCGGCTTCGGCGGCGGCGTGTGGCGCTCCAACTCGCGCAACCAGCAGTACGCCGGCCAGGGCCGGCCCAATCCGGCCTGGGACGAATCGCTGCGCCGCCGACCTAATTGATTGGTTGATTTTGATAGCTGCTACCGCTTGGTGGTATTGCCTTGGAGCCCGATTTGGCTATTGAAGAAAACGATGGCACCGTCCTGGCCGCGGCGCTGTGCGAGGCCCTGCGCGCGGCCGAGGGCGGGCCGGTGCAGCACCTGGAGACGCATCTGTCGCACCTGCTGCTGACGCCCGCGCACGCCTACAAGCTCAAGAAGCCGCTGCACCTGCCGTTCGCCGACTTCCGCACGCTGGCCGCGCGGCGCCATTTCTGCGCCGAGGAACTGCGCCTGAACCAGCGCCTGGCGCCCGCGCTGTACCTGGACATGCTGCCCGTGCTCGGTAGCGCCCGCCACCCGCGCCTGGGCACGGCGCAGGAGGCAGACGCCGCCATCGACTGGGTGCTGCGCATGCGCCGCTTCCCCGCGGGCAGCGAACTCGACGCGCTGGTGCGCGCCGGCGCCCTGGCGCCCGCCGAGCTCGACGCCTTCGCCGAGCGCCTGGCGCGCTTCCATGCCCAGGCGCCCGGCGCGCCCGAGGACAGCGACTGGGGCACGGCCGCCCGGGTGGCCAAGGCCATCGCCGATGTGCTGGACACGCTGGCCCCGCTGCTCGACGGCCCCGGACGCGCGCGCCTGGAGGCCCTGCGCGGCTGGTTCGACGCGCGCCAGCCCGCCCTGGCCGGGCACTGGGCTGCGCGCCGCGCCGCGGGCCACGTGCGCGAATGCCATGGCGACCTGCACCTGGGCAACGTGGTGCGGATCGATGGCGCGATCACGGCCTTCGACTGCCTGGAGTTCAGCCCCGCGCTGCGCTGGATCGACACGCTGGCCGACACGGGCTTCCTCACCATGGACCTGCACGCCCATGGCCGTGGCGACCTGGCCTGGCGCTTCCTCGACGCCTACCAGGCCGCATCCGGCGACTACGCCGGCCTGGCCGTGCTGCGCCCCTACGAGGTCTACCGCGCCCTGGTGCGCGCCATGGCCGCGCGGCTGCGCGCCGCCCAGGGCGCGGCCGCCGCGCCCGGGCCCGACTACCTGGCCTGCGCCGAGCGGCTGGTCGCGCCCTTCTCCCCGCGCCTGCTCATCACGCACGGCCTGTCGGGCTCGGGCAAGTCCACCGTGGCCGCGGCGCTGCTGCAGCAGGGCGCCGTGCGCCTGCGCTCGGACGTGGAGCGCAAGCGCCTGCACGGCCTGGCGCCGCTGGCCGACTCCGCCGCGCAGGGCCTGGACATCTACACGCGCGAGGCCTCCGCGCGCACCTTCGATCACCTGGCGCAGCAGGCGCGCGCCGTGCTGCAGGCCGGCTACCCGGTGATCGTGGACGCGGCCTTCCTGCGCCGCGGCGAGCGCGACGCGTTCCATGCGCTGGCGCGCGAGCTGGGCCTGCCCTTCGCCATCCTGCACTGCCACGCCGCGCCCGGGCAGCTGCGCGAGCGCGTGCGCCAGCGCAGCGCGGCCGGCACCGACCCCTCCGAGGCCGACCTGGCCGTGCTCGCGCGCCAGCAGGACCAGGCCGAGCCCCTGGCACCCGGGGAACTGGCGCACACGCTGGACCTGGCCACGGACCAGGATTGGGACGCACCCGCGCTGTACCGCCGCTGGCTGGCCGTCCAAGCTTGATGTTTGTCAACACGAACGCCGCCGCCGGTGGCATGCTGGACCCATGAACACCACAGCTCTCACCGATTCCCAACGCGAACAACTGCGCGGCGCCCTGGAGCTGCGCAAGGAACAGCTGCTGCAGGAGCTGGACGCGGTCCAGCGCGACACCCTGGGCGTGGCCGCGGCCGCCAGCCGGGGCGATGCCGAGCCGGCCGGCAGCCCCCGCGACCAGGCCAACAGCATGGCCGGCAGCATGGTGCGCGACGCCGAGGCGGCGCGCGACCACGCCGAACTGGTGGCCGTGCGCGCCGCGCTCGCGCGCCTGGCCGACGGCAGCTATGGCGAATGCACCGACTGCGGCCAGGGCGTGGGCGTGGCCCGCCTGCTGGCCCAGCCCGCGGCGGCGCGCTGCATCGCCTGCCAGTCGAAGGCCGAGGCGCGCGGCCAGCATTGATGGATGCGGGCCGGCGCGGGCCCGCTTCCTACAATCGCGCCCATGCCCGCACCCGATTCCGCGCCACCCGCCACGCCCTTCGAATGGATGGGCGGAGAGCCCCGCATCCGCCAGCTGGTGGACCGTTTCTACGACCTCATGGACCTGGAGCCCGGCTACGCCGAACTGCGCGCCACGCATGGCAGCACGCTCGACGACGCGCGCGACAAGCTGTTCTGGTTCCTCTGCGGCTGGCTCGGCGGGCCGGACCACTACCAGGACCGCTTCGGCCACCCGCGCCTGCGCGCGCGGCACATGCCGTTCGCCATCGGCATCCTGGAGCGCGACCAGTGGGTCACGTGCATGGACCAGGCCATGGGCGAGGTCGGCGTGCCCGAGGACCTGCGCGCGCGGCTCAACCAGAGCTTCATGAACACGGCCGACTGGATGCGCAACCGCTGATGCGCATGCCACGCTCCCGATCCGTTTCGTCGTAAACCTGCGCCATCGCGTCAGTCCGTGATCCACACGGTGGTGGTGCCGCCCGTGCGCGACAGCCGCATGCGGTATTGGTAGTGCTCCGGCGCATAGTGGCCGATGAGGTACTGGATCGGAATGCCCTGCGCGTCCGCCACCACGCGGTTCACGCGCAGCAGCGGCGCGCCCGTGGCGATCTCCAGCAGTTGCGCCACCTCGGGCGAGGCGTTCACGGCGATCAGCTCCTGCTCGCCCTGGGCGAAGGCATGGCCCGCGCGCTCGATGGCCTCCAGCAGCGGCATGTCTTCCAGCGTCTGCGGACGGATGCTCTCGGCGATGGCGGCGGGCAGGTAGACCTCGGTGCACAGCAGCGGCTTGCGGTGCGACTTGCGCACGCGCACCACGCGCATGACGCGGCTGCCGGCGGCCACCTGCAGCGCCTGCGCCACGGTGCCGCTGGCCTGTACGAACTGCGCCGACACCAGCGCCGTGCGCGTGCGCTGCCCGAAGCGCAGGATGTTCTCCAGCAGGCCGTTGCGGATCTTGGAGTGCGCGTCCGTGCTGGGCTGCGCGACCGGCAGCGTGCCCTGGCCGCGCAGGCGCGTGATGCTGCCTTCCTCCTGCAGCCGCGCCAGCGCGGAGCGGATGGTGGTGCGCGCCACGCCGAATTCGCGCGTCAGCTCGCGCTCGCCCGGCAGCGGAATGCCCACCGGGTAGGTGCCGTCGCGCAGGCGCTGGCGCAGGGTCTGCGCCACCTGTTGGAACAGCGGCGGGGAAGCGGGCGTGGGGGCCATCGGCTGTTGTCTCCTGGGCAGGCCCGTGGAGTGGCCTGCCCAGGCGATTATGGGCGCGCAGGTTGCCCATGCGCTGCCGCCCGCGTCAGTCGTAGCGCTGCCCCTGGGCCAGCAATTGCGGTGTGCCGATCACGGCGTTCAGCCCGTCGAAATCGAGCATGCGGCCCTGCCAGGGCTGCGTGGTGCCATGGGCCTGCAGGCTGGCAAGGTAGCCCTGCAGCGCATGCGTGAGCGCACGCACCGTGCCGCCGGGAAAAATGACCAGGCGGTAGCCGATCCCGGCCAGCTCCTGCGCGCTGGAGACGGGCGTCATGCCGCCTTCGACCATGTTGGCCATCAGCGGGCACAGGGGCCCCAGTTGGCGGTTGACCTGCTGCATCTGCTCGCGGCTGCGCACGGCCTCCACGAACAGCATGTCGGCGCCGGCCTCGGCATAGCGGGCGGCGCGCTCCAGCGCGGCGTCGAAGCCCTCCACGGCCACGGCGTCGGTGCGGGCGATGACCAGCGTGTGCGCATGGCGGCGCGCATCCACCGCGGCGCGGACCTTGCCGCACATCTCGCGCGTGCTGATGACGGACTTGCCTTGCAGATGCCCGCAGCGCTTGGGGCTGGTCTGGTCTTCCAGCTGAATGGCCGATGCGCCCGCGCGCTCCAGCAGGCGCACGGTGCGCATGACGTTCAGCGCATTGCCGAAGCCGGTGTCGGCATCGACGATCAGGGGAAGGTCGACGCGCTCGCGGATGTTGGTGGTGACGTTGGCCACGTCGTCCAGGCTCAGCAGGCCGATGTCGGAGCGGCCGAAGCGGGTGTAGGCCACGCTGGCGCCCGACAGGTAGGCCGCGGGCAGCCCGGCTTGTTCCACCAGCAGGGCGGAGAGGGCGTCGTACACGCCCGCGGCGAGGACGATGCCGGGTTCGCGTATGCGTTGGTGCAGGTTCATGGGTTCGAAGCAGCGGAGTGAAGGCGCTCGCGCGCGATGCGCTTGCGCAGGTGCGGCACGAGGCCGCCATCGGCGGCGAGCGCCAGCAGGTGGGAGGGAATGGGCTGGCATTGCAGCGTCTGCTGCGTGTCCGGCAACTGCAGCCGGGCCTGCTCCAGGTCCAGGCACGCCGGCGCGCCCGGCGCAATGCCCCAGGCGGGCGCTTCCATGGCGGTGGGCCCCAGCAGCAGGGGCAGGCCCAGGTTGAAGCCATTGCGGTAGAAAAGCCCCGCGAACGAGCGGGCGACCACGCAGCGCACGCCCAGGTGGCGCAGCACTTCCACGGCCTGCTCGCGCGACGAGCCCGCGCCGAAGTTGCGGCCCGCGATGAGGAGGTCGCCCGCGCGCACCTCGCGCGCAAAGCATGGCTCCACGTCTTCCAGGCAGTGCTGGGCGATCACGTCGATGCCGTACTTCATGTACTTGCCAGGGGCGAGGTAGTCGGTGTTGATGTCGTCGCCAAACACCCAGCAGCGGCCGGGCGCATCGGTGGTGCTCATGCCAGCAGCTCCCGTGGATCAGTGATGCAGCCCGTGATGGCGGATGCCGCCACGGTGTAGGGCGAGCCCAGAAACACGCGCGACGAGGCCGCGCCCATGCGTCCCGTGAAGTTGCGCGCGGTGGTGCTGATGGCGGTGGTATCGGGTGCGAACGTGTTGGCGCCATAGCCCGCGCATGCGCCGCAGGCATTGGGCAGCAGCTCGGCGCCCGCGTCCACCAGTGTCTGCAGCACACCCTCGTCGGCGGCCTGGCGCTGGTCCTGCGCGCTGGCTGGCGCCACCATGAGGCGCACGCCCGCGGCCGCCTTGCGGCCGCCGCGGAACACCTGCGCCGCCATGCGCAGGTCGTCCAGCTTGGCGCCCGTGCAGGCGCCGATGTAGGCAATGTCCAGCCGCTCGCGCGCGAAGGCCGCCGCATCCTGTGCCTGCGCGGGCGAGCCGGGGGCCGACACCTGCGGTGCCAGGCTGCGGGCATCCATGCGGTGGCGTGCCAGCAGGGGGGCGCCCTCGTCGGTGCGCCATTGCGCCATGCCGTGCAGCGCATCGCCGGGAACGCCGGCGTCCTGCAGCCATTGCACCGTGGTGGCATCGGGGGCGACGAGGCCCGCCTGCGCGCCCAGCTCGGTGGCCATGTTGCTCAGGGTCATGCGTTCGTTCATCGACAGGGCCTGCACGGCCTCGCCGCAGAACTCCACGGCCTCGTACTGCCCTCCGTTCATGCCGAAGCGGGTGCACATGTGCAGCATCATGTCCTTGGCACACACCCCCGCGGGGAGGCGGCCCGTCCATTCCATGGCGATGGTGTGGGGCACGCGCAGCCAGATCTCGCCGGTCACGGCCACGCCCAGCATCTCGGTGGCGCCAATGCCGAACATGTAGGCGCCGAAGGCGCCGCCCGTGCAGGAGTGGCTGTCGCCGCCCACGGCGAACATGCCCGGCCGCAGATGCCCATGGCTGGGCGTGACCACGTGGCAGATCCCCTGTTCGTCGTAGAAATGGCGTATGCCCTGCTCGCGCACCCAGTCGCGGGCGATGCGCACGATCCGGGCGCTGTCCTCGTCGGTGGCGGGGACGTAGTGGTCCGTGACCACCACGATGCGCTCCGGATCCCACACCCGCACGCCCAGGGCGTCCAGGTGCGGCTTGAGGCGGCGCGGCCCTCCGGAGTCGTGCATCATGGCCAGGTCCACCCGGCAGGTGACGATGTCGCCCGGCTGCACCTGCGGGTCACCGCAGGCACGGCCGACGAGCTTCTGGGCCAGGGTGCGCGGCGTCATTCCACCGTGGCCCCGGACTTTTTGACGATGTCGCCCCAGAACTGCACGTCCTTCTTGATGAAGTCGGCAAACTGGGCGGGCGCCATGGTGGGCACGGTGGCCGCTTCGCTTTCCATGCGCTGGCGGTACGCCGGCGCATCGATGGCCTGGCGCACGGCGGCGTAGAGCGTGTCCGTCACTTCGCGCGGCAGCCTGGCGGGGCCGAACAGGCCGAACCATGCCTCGGAGCGGTAGCCGGGCACCACGCCGGCGATGGCCGGCAGGCCCGCGAACTGCGGCAGCGGCTGCAGGCTGCTCACGCCCAGGAACTTGAGGGTGCCCTGCTTGTAGTGCGGCAGCACGTTGATGGTGCTGGCGAACATCAGGTCCACGGTCTCGGCGGCCAGCAGGTCGCTGAGCGCGGGGCCCGTCCCCTTGTAGGGAATGTTCACGATGTCGGTCTGCGTGGCGGACTTGAACTGCTCGCTGGCAAGGTGCAGCGAAGAGCCCTGGCCCCCAATGGCAAAGGACAGCTTGTGGGGGTGCTTGCGGGCGTAGTCGATCAGGCCCTTCACATCATCGAACGGCGCATTCCTGCGCGCCACCAGCACGCTGGGTACCTGCGCGACCATGGTGATGGGCGTGAAGTCCGCCACGGGGTCGAAGGGCAGGTTCTTGAACAGCGTGGCGTTGATGGTGTGGCTGGTGAAGCTCATCAGCAGCGTGGAGCCATCCGGCGCGCTCTTGGCCACGTATTGCGCGGCAATGTTGCCCCCGGCGCCGGGCTTGTTCTCCACGATCACGGTGCGCTTGAGCGTGGCGCCCATGCTCTGGGCGATCACGCGCGCCAGGGTGTCCGTGGAGCCGCCGGGCGTGGCGCCCACGACGATGGTGACCGGGCGGTTGGCCTGTGCGGCGGCGGGCAGCATCCACGCACCCAGCGCCATGGCCACGCCGCCCCAAAGCCAGCCCCTTTTGCTGAACATGCCTGTCTCCTTCCATTGAATGGCTGAACGCATGCCGCGATGCTCGGCAATCGCGCGCGTCCGTTCAATGGGACCAGGTGGTTTGCTGGGGTTTACGCTAGTGTGCTGTCCCGCCAATAACTGCACATGAAATCGCGCCTTCGCGCCCAGGGCGGTGTTGCAAATCCTCGCGATAGCTACGGCTATCGCTGCGGTTTGCGCCTTGCCCTGAGCGCGAATCCATCGATTTCATGTGCAGTTATTGGCGGGACAGCACACTAGTTCGGTGCCAGCAGCACCACCAGGGCGCCCGCGCCGCCATCGGCCGGGCGGGCCTGCACGAAGGCCAGCACTTCCTTCTTCTGCACCAGCCAGCCCTGCACGCGGCCCTTGAGCACGGGCGCCTTGCCCGGCGAGCCCAGGCCCTTGCCATGCACCACGCGCACGCAGCGCAGGCCCGTGCGGTGGGCCAGGCGGATGAACATGCCCAGCGCCTCGCGTGCTTCATCGACGCGCAGACCGTGCAGATCCAGCTGGCGCTGGATGCTCCACTGGCCCGCGCGCAGCCTGCGCGTCACGTCCTGGCCCATGCCGGGGCGGCGAAAGCTCAGCTGGTCGTCCACGTCCAGCAGCGTGCCCACGTCGAACGCGTCGCTCAGCGATTCGCGCAGCACGCGCTCCTCGTCCAGCGCGCGCTGCACGGGCCGGGGCTCGGGCGGCACGGGCGCGGGCCAGTGGCGGTCGGGCAGGCCCCTGAGCGGCGCCACGGGGCCCACCGCGTCGCGGAACAGGTGGCGCTCGGCGCGTGCGCGGCGCTCGGCCTCGCGCCGCAGCCGGGCGCGCTCGGCCTCCTGCGCGGCGGCCTCTTGCAGGGCGCGGCGCAGGGGCTGCAGGTCGGCGAAGGATCGGGCGGTGAGGGCGGCGCTCATGGGCTGGGGCCGGTTGTACCGCATCGCTCATGCCCGCCGCGCAGGGGCAGGTATTCGGTGGCGATGAACTGCGTGACCTGCGCGGGGTTGAAGTTGTCGTCGCTCACGAACACCAGCACGCAGCCGCTGCCCCAGGCGCCTGCCCGCAGGGGCGCGCCCCAGGCCATGCCCTCGATGTTGTCGGGCGCGATGCCCAGCGCCGACAGGTCGGCCACCAGGGTCTTGGGCGCGGGGTGGTGGTTGCCGGGCGCGAGGGCTTCGAGCGCCAGCGTGTCGCTGCCTTTGCGCGTGTCGATGCGGTACAGGCGCGCCGCAAAGCCGGCGCCGGCGCTGTAGGCGCGCTCGAGCACCAGCAGGTGGTGCGGCCCGTCGGCCAGGATCTCGCTGACCCCGTTCATCTGCGGGCCCGGCAGGCGGCGCGTGCGCGGCACGGCGTCGGGCTGGTAGGCGATCTGGCGCAGCGGCCTGCCGCTGGCAACGTCCATGGCCGTGATGCGCACGGGGGCGCCGCCGCTCGCGGGCGTGGCGCTCTCGCCGTCCTGGTGCCAGGGCAGTTCCATGGCCAGCCAGGCGGTGCGGCCGCCGGGGGCCAGGGCCAGGCCCTCCAGCGTGCCGTTGCGGCGCGGGCCGCGCTGCGCCGTGGGCGTGAAGCCGGCGGGCAGGGGCAGGTCGCGCAGGTGCGTACCGTCCGCGCGGCTCTCGCGCAGCTGCGGGCCGAAGCCGCGGCCGAAGTCGCCCTCGCTGGTCCACAGCAGGGCCCGGGCGCCGGGCAGCCAGCGCACGGCCTCGGCGTCGGGCCGGTCCATGCCGGGCTGCGGGCGCCACCAGGGTGCGAAGGGCTGGCCGCTGGCGTGGCGCAGCGCCTGCACGCCGGTGAACCGTGGCGCGGCAAGCCCGTGCGCGCCGTACTGCAGGCGGGCGGTGTAGATGCGCGCCCCTGCATCGCTGATCAAGAGGTATTCGCCGCGCTCCTGGTCGTAGTCGATGCCCGAGAGGCCACCGATGGTGGTTCCGCCGTATTCGGTGCCGGGCGGTAGCTCGGCCACGCCGATCAGGCGCAGGTGGGGCGCGAGCAGCGCATCGGGCGCGGGCGGCGCCAGGGGCAGGGCGCAGCCGGCCAGCGCCAGCAGGGCGATGGACGCCCAGCGCGCCAGGCTCACGCCAGCCCCTGCTCGGCCATGGACAGCGCCGCGCCCGGCGCCACGATCACGTGGTCCAGCACGCGCACGTCCACCAGGGCCAGCGCGGCCTTCAGGGTCTGGGTCAGCGCCTCGTCGGCGCGGCTGGGCTGCACGCTGCCGCTGGGGTGGTTGTGCGCCAGCACCACGGCGGCGGCGTGGTGGTGCAGGGCGCGCAGCACCACCTCGCGCGGGTAGACGCTGGTCTGCGTGAGCGTGCCGCGGAACAGCTCCTCCATGGTGATCAGGCGGTTGCCGCTGTCGAGGAACAGCACGGCGAACACCTCGTGCGCGCGCGCCGCAAGGTGCAGCTGCAGGTAATGCTTGACGGCGCCGGGGGTGTCGAACACCTCGCGCTCGCGCAGCTGCTGGGCCAGGGCGCGGCGCGCCAGCTCCAGCACGGCCACGAGCTCGGCGCGCTTGGCAGGCCCCAGGCCCTTGATGCGCGCCAGGTCCGCGGCGCCGGCGTGCAGCAGGCCGGCCATGCCGCCGAAGCCCCCGCCCGTGATGCGGCCGCCGCCGTCGCGCACGGGCGCGCCCAGCAGTTCCTGCGCCAGCTGCAGCACGCCCTTGCCGGCCATGCCCGTGCGCAGCAGGATGGCCAGCAGCTCGGCGTCGGACAGGGCGGCGGGGCCGCGCGCGAGCAGCTTCTCGCGCGGCTGGGCGTCGGCGGGCAGGTCTTTGAGGGGCATGGCGGCGAGGGCCACCCCGGGCGCAGGGCCGTGGGGGTATGCCCGGTTTTCTACAATGGCGGCAGTTTATCGAGAGCCTTCATGACCGCAGACGCCATTGCCTCCACGCCCAGCCTGCCCACGGTGCAGCAGGGATCGTTCCTCACGCTGCACTATCGCCTGGCCGGCCCGGCGGGCGACGTGATCAACACCTTCGACGAAAAGCCCGCCACGCTGTCGGTGGGCACGGGCGAGCTCTCGCCCGCGCTGGAGCAGCGCCTGATCGGCCTGGCCGAAGGCGTGCGCGCCACCTTCGAGCTGGCCGCGGGCGAGGCCTTCGGCGAGCGCAACCTCGACATGCAGCAGTGGGTGGCCAGGAAGCTGTTGAGCGAGCTGGGCGACCCGGACGAGGAATACGCCGTGGGCGACGTGGTGGAGTTCCCCACGCCCGACGGCATGGGCAAGTATGCCGGCGTGGTGCTGCAGGTGAGCGACGACGGCGCCGTGCGCTTCGACTTCAACCACCCGCTGGCGGGCGTGCCCGTCACCTTCGAGGTGCAGCTCATAGGCGTGCTTTGAAAGGTATGCAAAAGCCCCAGGAAATCGTCTTGGCCGAGCCGCGCGGCTTCTGCGCCGGCGTGGACCGCGCCATCGAGATCGTCGAGCGCGCGCTGCAGAAGTTCGGCCGCCCGATCTACGTGCGCCACGAGATCGTGCACAACACCTACGTGGTGAACGACCTCAAGGCCAAGGGCGCGATCTTCATCGAGGACCTGGCCGAGGTGCCGCCCGGCGCCACGCTGATCTTCTCGGCGCACGGCGTGAGCCGCGCCGTGCAGGACGAGGCCAAGGCGCGCGGCTTCACCATCTTCGACGCCACCTGCCCGCTGGTGACCAAGGTGCACGTCGAGGTCGCCAAGCTGGCCCGGGAGGGCTACGAGTTCATCATGATCGGCCACAAGGGCCACCCCGAGGTCGAGGGCACGATGGGCCAGCTCGACAGCGGCATCCACCTCGTCGAGGACGTGGCGGACGTGGCGCGCGTGCGGCCCGCGCAGACCGAGAGGCTGGCCGTGGTCACGCAGACCACCCTGAGCGTGGACGACGCGGCCGAGATCACCGCCGCCGTGCGAGCGCGCTTTCCCAGCATCCGCGAGCCCAAGCAGCAGGACATCTGCTACGCCACGCAGAACCGCCAGGACGCGGTGAAGCTGCTCAGCCCCCAGGTGGACCTGGTGATCGTGGTGGGCAGCCCCACCAGCTCCAACAGCAACCGCCTGCGCGAGCTGGCCGAGCGCATGGGAACCCCGGCCTACATGGTGGACAGTGCCGAGGAGCTGCGCCACGAGTGGTTCGACGGCATCGCGCGCGTGGGCCTGACGGCCGGAGCCTCGGCGCCCGAGGTGCTGGTGCAGGCCGTGATCGCGCGCATCAAGGAGCTGGGCGCGGTCTCGGTGCGCAAGATGGCCGGCATCGAGGAAACGCTGAAGTTCCCGCTGCCCAAGGGCCTCAAGCTCCAGGCCGCCACGGGCGGGGAGCGCGCCGAGGCCGGGACGGACAATCGATGAGCACCGTGGCTGGATCATGCTGCAATGCTCTTGAATCAATAGCTGCTGGCGCTTGATGGGCGGGCGTTTGAGCCATGTTTGGCTAATATCTCATGGCCGGCACACCGGCGGGATATGCGCGCGGCGGCGGCCAAACCCTCGCAAAATGCCAGAGTTCTTACAATTTCCGCTCATTCACACCATGGGAGCACCCCGGGCTCCCTGCATATGGAAATAGCAATACTGTTCGCCCTCATCCTGCTCAATGGCGTGTTCGCCATGTCCGAGCTGGCTCTGGTCTCCGCGCGCAAGACGCGTCTGCAGAAGCTGATCGATGAGGGCGATAGCGGTGCCATCGCGGCCGCCAAGCTGGGCGAGGACCCGACGCGATTCCTCTCCACCATCCAGATCGGCATCACCTCGATCGGCGTGCTCAACGGCATCGTGGGCGAGTCGGCCCTGGCCAAGCCCCTGGCCGAATGGCTGGCCGGGCTGGGCCTGCAGGCCCAGTACGCGGGCTACATCGCCACCGGGCTGGTGGTGGTGCTGATCACCTATTTCTCCATCGTCGTGGGCGAGCTCGTGCCCAAGCGCCTGGGCCAGAGCCACCCCGAGGCCCTGGCCCGCGTCGTGGCGCGCCCCATCAACTGGCTGGCCCTGGCCACCAAGCCCTTCGTGCGCCTGCTGTCGATCTCCACCGAGGCGCTGCTGCGCGCGCTGGGCGTGAGGCAGCAGCAGGGCAGCGCCGTGACCGAGGACGAGATCCACGCCGTGCTGGCCGAGGGCACGAGCGCCGGCGTGATCGAGTCGCACGAACACCAGATGGTGCGCAACGTGTTCCGCCTGGACGACCGGCAGATCGGCTCGCTCATGGTGCCGCGTGCGGACGTGGTGTTCCTGGACGTCCAGGCCTCGTTCGAGGAGAACCTGCAGCGCATCGAGGCGTCCGACCATGCGCGCTTTCCCGTGGTGCGCGGCGGCATGGAAGACATCCTGGGCGTGCTCAGCGCGCGCCAGTGGCTGTCGCGCGCCGTGCGCGACGCGGCCGCACGCGACCTGGCCGCGCACCCGCTGCAGACGGCGCTGTACGTGCCCGAGACCATCAACGCCCGGGAACTGCTGGACAACTTCCGCCAGTCGGACATGCACATGGCCTTCGTCATCGACGAGTACGGCGAGGTGCAGGGCATCGTCACCCTGCAGGACCTGATCGAGGCCATCATCGGCGAGTTCCAGTCGCTGGACCCGGCTGATTCCTGGGCCGTGCAGCGCGAGGACGGCAGCTGGCTGCTGGACGGCCACATCCCCGTGCCCGAGCTCAAGGACCGCCTGCAGCTGTCCAAGCTGCCCGAGGAGGACCGCGGGCGCTACCAGACGCTCAGCGGCATGGTCATGCTGCTCACCGGCAGGCTGCCCAACGTGACGGACACCGTGCAGTGGGAGAACTGGCAGTTCGAGGTCATGGACATGGACGGCAAGACCATCGACAAGGTGCTGGCCACCCGCGTGCAGAGCGAGCCGCTGCAGCTGGACGGCCAGGGCGCGGCGGGCGATTGACGCGCCTGCCCTTCAGCTCCACAGGTCCAGCGGCGGATCGGCCACCAGGGCGCGCAGGATGTCCGAGCGCGCCACGAAGCCCTGCAGCATGCCGGCCTCGTCGGTCACCGGCAGGCCGCTCAGGCCGGTCTCCAGCATCGCCTTGGCCACGCGGCGCAGGTCCGTGTCGTCGGACACGGTGGGTGCCGGGCTCAGCATGACGTCGGTTATGGGCCGGTGCGCCTGCGCGAAGGTGCGCTTGATGCCGTCCAGGTCGGGCAACAGGTCCGCGCTCGCCATGTCGGAGCGGCGCAGCAGCCCCACCACCTGGCCCCGGTCGTTCACCACCGGCGCCTGCGACAGCTGCTCCAGCCGCAGGGCCTGCCAGGCATCCTGGACCGACATCGCCACGGGCAGGCTGAAGACCTCGCGCGTCATCACGTCGCTGACCTGGGTCAGGGGGCGGCGCGCCTTCGGCCTGGCCCTGTCGGTCTGCGCATAGGCCCAGGCCGCCTGCAGCTGGCGCATGGGCGGGCTGGAGGACGGCTCGGAGCCGGGGGCGGGCCGGTGCGCGGGTGCGCCGGTTTCGGGCGATGGCGGCCGGGAATGCGGCGACAGCGCCTGGGGGCGCTGCACACCGCTCACGGCCAGCACCTGTGGCAACTGGTGGGCTCCGCCCCGGTATATCTGCCCCGCCGGGCCGAACACAAAAAACATGGCCTCCTCCTGATCCCATGTTATCGGACGCGGGCCACTAAAATCGAGGGCTATGCTCGATATCCTCCTCCTTCGCAAAGACCTCGCATCGGCCGTCGCCCGGCTGGAAACCCGCAAGAAGCCCCAGGCCTTCCTGAACGTGGAGGCGTTCCAGGCCCTCGAATCCGAGCGCAAGACCATCCAGACGCGCACCGAGGAGCTGCAGTCCCGGCGCAACCAGCTGTCCAAGCAGATCGGCCAGCTCATGGGCAAGGGCGAGAAGGACGCGGCCGAGGCCGCCAAGGCCCAGGTGGCGGCGATCAAGGAGGAACTCGACGGCTCCGCCGCGCGCCTGGAGCAGATCCAGTCCGAGCTGCAGGCCATGTTGGCGGCCGTGCCCAACCTGCCGCACGAGAGCGTGCCCGTGGGCAGCGACGAGGCCGGCAACGTCGAGGTGCGCCGCTGGGGAACGCCCCGCGACTTCGGCTTCGCCGTGAAGGACCACGTGGACCTGGGCGCGCCGCTGGGCCTCGATTTCGACATGGGCGCCAAGCTCTCGGGCTCGCGCTTCACCGTGATGAAGGGGCCCATCGCCCGCCTGCACCGCGCGCTTGCGCAATTCATGCTGGATGTGCAGACCGGCGAGCACGGCTACACCGAGTGCTACGTGCCCTACATCGTGAACGCCGACTCGCTCAAGGGCACGGGCCAGCTGCCGAAGTTCGAGGCCGACCTGTTCGCCGCCAAGAAGGGCGGCCAGGAGGGCGAGCCCGTGCCCGACAACGCGGCGCTGTACCTGATCCCCACGAGCGAGGTGCCGCTCACCAACATCGTGCGCGACGAGGTGCTGGCCGAGAGCGACCTGCCCATCAGGTTCACCGCGCATTCGCCCTGTTTCCGTTCCGAGGCCGGCAGCTACGGCCGCGACACGCGCGGCATGATCCGCCAGCACCAGTTCGACAAGGTCGAGATGGTGCAGATCGTGCACCCCGACAAGAGCTACGAGGCCCTCGAAGAGATGACGCGCCACGCCGAGGCCATCCTGCAGAAGCTGGGCCTGCCCTACCGCGTGGTGAGCCTGTGCACGGGCGACATGGGCTTCGGCAGCGCCAAGACCTACGACCTGGAGGTCTGGCTGCCCGCGCAGGGCACCTACCGCGAGATCAGCTCGGTGAGCAACTGCGAGGCCTTCCAGGCGCGCCGCATGCAGGCGCGCTTCAAGAACGCGCAGGGCAGGAACGAGCTGGTGCACACGCTCAACGGCTCGGGCCTGGCCGTGGGCCGCGCGCTGGTTGCGGTGCTGGAGAACTACCAGAACCAGGACGGCAGCATCACCATCCCCGAGGTTCTGCGCCCCTACATGGGCGGGCTGGAGCGGCTCGCAGCCTGAGTCCGGACCTACCCTTGTTTGCGCCATGATCGTTCGTGAGCGGCCCTCCGGGCTGCGCCTGTTCCTGGTGCTGCGGGGCTCGGTGCTGCAGCGCATCCAGCGCTCCCTGCTGCTCAACATCGCGCTCGCGACCCTGGTCACGGCCGTGCATGGCAACCTGTTCAGCCTGAAGATCACGCTCACGCCCATTCCGTTCACGCTGATCGGCCTGCCCTTGGCGATTTTTCTGGGCTTTCGCAACACCACGGCGTACGACCGCTACTGGGAGGGGCGCAAGCTATGGGGCGAACTGGTGCACCGCACCCGTTCGCTGTCGCGCCAGTGCCTGGGGTGGATCGAGGGCGGCGGACCCATTGCCTCGGCGCGGCGGGACACCGATGTGCGGGTGCGCATCATCCACCGGGCGATCGCCTTCGCCCATGTGCTGCGCCTGCGGCTGCGCGATCAGCGCGATGCGGCCCTGTTGCGGCAGTGGCTGACCCCCGCCGATTTCGAAGCGGTGCGCGAGGCATCGGACCCGGCGAGCATGATTCTTGTGGACATAGGTCGTGACCTGGGGGAATGCGTGCGCGCCGGCCGGATCCAGCCCTGCCTGGCCGCCTCGGTCGATGGCACGCTCTCGTCGCTGGCCGCCGTGGCGGCCTCATGCGAGCGCATCAAGAACACGCCCATTCCCTTTTCCTACACCTTGCTGCTGCATCGCACGGCCTACATGTACTGCTTCCTGCTGCCGTTCGGCCTGGTGGACACCACGGGCTTCATGACGCCGTTCGTCGTGGGCATCGTCGCCTACACCTTCTTCGGCCTGGATGCCCTGGGCGACGAGATCGAGGAGCCCTTTGGCCTGGAAAACAACGACCTGCCCCTGGACATGCTGTGCCGGTCGATAGAAATCAGCCTGCGCGAATCGCTGGGAGAGAAGGATTTGCCGGCGCCTGTCGAGGTCGACAACTTCCGGCTGACCTGAGCCGGGTTCGCGAGCGCTGCGTGCCCGGAATTTACTGTTAGAATTCTGCGCTTCGACACATAGGAGAGGTGGCAGAGTGGTCGAATGTACCTGACTCGAAATCAGGCGTACGTGCAAGCGTACCGTGGGTTCGAATCCCACCCTCCATTTCAAGGATTCATGACAGACGGGCCCGAGTGGCCCGTTTTGCATTTCTACCTTCTGCTTTATCTATCGCTGGGCATGGTGCAGGGGCTGTCTATCGCGTCCGAGCCAGACACGCCTTGCGGCTGTCCTGGTCTTTGATTGCGTAGCAGCGATCCCGTGATCCTTTAATTTCCGCCAGACACTGATTGCGGTTGTCACCATCCTTGATGCGGTAGCAATTTCCAGGGTCCCGCTTGACCTGCGCCAGACAGTACGCCCGCTTGTTCGCGTCCTTGATCGCGTAGCACTCCGAGGTGCCCGCCATGGCCTCCCCCATCCAGGCCACTGCGACTATGCAGAGCGGCACGAGGAGGCTACTTCTCACCCTGCTCCGGCTCATGCGCCCACCTCCGGACTGCCATCCATGGCCCGCGATGGCTGACTGAGGGCCACGTGGACGGTATGGTTTGGCTGAGATAGCTGTGCCGTGCGCACCGATGGCTTGGGTGGTGGCAGCAGACTCACGCCGACCACCATGGCCACCACGGCAGTGCCGTACCGCAAATTCCGTCCCGATGGCCCCACCCTCGCATCGAGCCAATGCCAGGGTCTGGAGATTAGCAGCAGCCCTGCCAGCCCAATCAGTACGAATGCAGTCCACTCGCCCATGACGAGTGCATTCAGGGAGAGCAGCAACAGGCACAGGGCGCACCACAGACGCACCCCTCGCTTCAGTTTCTGTTTCAGGTCGACAGTCTTGATGGGGTCGCTGGTTCCACGCAGCGCGTCACGGACCACCGACCATGCAGCCACGATCACGCTGACCATGGCGATCACAATCATCCCCAGCCAGACAAGACCTCCCACGGCCAGGAGGCCATCCAGCAGGCTCTTGCCCAGTGATTTTTCTTCGTCACGCATATCGACCCTCCAGTCAGTTTTGTGTTGGTGCTTTGCTATCGGAGCGATGACCGACGGTCATATTTCCTGCGCGGCGACCGAGGGCGTAGTCCGCCCAGTCCTGCATGAGCTGCTGCCGTTTGGCCAGGAGGTCACCACGCCGATACGCTGCCTCTACCTTGTTGCCGACCGTATGGGCCAGCGCCATTTCCGCCACCTCGTTCGGGTAGTCGGTCTGCTCCGCACACCAGTCGCGGAACGTGGAGCGGAACCCATGGGGCACAGCCTCCAACTTCAGGCGACGGAGTACCGCCGTGAGCGTCATATCCGAGAGCTGGCTACCCAGTTCAGGATCACGGCTGTTGGGGCTGGGGAATACATATGCCTTGCCCGAGGCGCGTCCTGCTGCGAGAGTGAGCGATTTCATTTCTTGCAGGAGTGCAATGGCCGCATCCGACAGCGGTACCCGATGGGCCTTGCTGGCCTTCATGCGTTCGGCGGGGATCGTCCACACCCGCGCAGCCAAATCAATCTCCTCCCAGGTGGCACCGCGAACTTCTCCGGAGCGGGCTGCCGTCAGGATCAGGAATAGCAGGGCCTTGGCACCCATCCCCTCCTGCCCCACCAATTGCTCCATGAATACTGGCAACTGCGCATAGGGCAGCGCCTGAAAATGCGTGGTCTTCGTCACCTTGCCCGGAGCGGGCAACAGCTTGTCCAGCAGCCCCTTCCAGCGCGCAGGATTGGAGTCGGTGCGGTAGCCCCGTGCAATGGCCCAGTCGATGACGGATTCGATGCGACCGCGCAGACGGGTAGCCGTCTCCGTCTTGCTGGACCAGATTGGCTCCAGCACCTTGAGCACCATCGCCAGCGAGATGTCCCGCACAGGCATCTTGCCCAGCACAGGGGTGGCGTACATATCGAGCGACCGCTGCCACTGCTGAGCGTGCTTGGCGTTCTTCCAGCCTTTCTCATGCGATGCGATATAGCGCTTGGCCGCTTCACCGAATGTCATGCTGGTGTGGATTTCCGCGACCAGACGGGCCCGCGCTCTGCGTGCATCCTCGATGGGGTCGATGCCCTGCGCCAATTTGGCACGGGCAGCGCGAGCAGCCTCCCGCGCATCGGCCAGCGTGACGGACGGATACGAGCCCAGACCCAGATCCCTTCGCTTACCTGCTACCTGATAGCGCAGCACCCAACTGCGCGAGCCGTACATCGTGACGTTGAGAATCAGGCCACGCACACCGCCGACATGGTTGGTGCCACGGCGCCAGAGGGCTGCGACCTGGGCCGCGCCCAGCTCTTTGCGAGGTTCGCGGGGGATCATGGCTGGTTGTGTCGCAATAGCGGCGCCGAGGCGGCAAATGGCCGTTGATGTCGATCGGTTTCAATGAGCCAAGCTGTAAAACTGGTCGGCGGCGGACATGGTGTTGCCACTCGGGCAGCGCTGCTGCCCT